>CAZOTB010000049.1:0-38882 GCA_964582645.1 uncultured Verrucomicrobiota bacterium
CGAAGCCGCCGTGAGCGCCGGTGTAGATGATTCGCACGGTGGAGGCGGACCGTAGTTAGAATTGCGCCGCCGTACAAGCTTCGGGTTTGGTCCCTTCCAGGCCGGAGCAACGTTTTTGTTTATCAGGATGAGCGCATTTGAGAGGACTTCTTTTGCGCCAAACACCAAAAGGCAAATCCCGCGCAGGAAACGAATCCCCAAACGCAAGCCCGCTGGACGCAGCTACGCCCAACTGCCTCATATGGGAAACGGTGCATGCCTCTCGACGCATCAAGCTGCTGCTTGAGGCCCGTCTGCCAGAAATCCATCCCAAGCAAAAGAAGAAAAATCCAGCCAGACAGCAACCACGCGATGAGAATCCGAGAGAGAGGATGAGCAACGGTTTCATTGCTTCAAAAAAACTGGCGCATGGAATGCCCCGAACTTATCCCAACGGCCTCACGATGGATTGCGGCCTCAGATAATCGAGCAACGTCTCCGGGCTGAGCACGCCGCCGCCGCACCCGCTGAGGTTGCAGCCGCCGTAGGGGATGCCGTGCGAGAAGAGATTGTGCGCGTTGATCCAGCTATTGCCGGCCACCATCGCCTCGGCGACACGGTTGGCGCGTTCGAGGTCGCGGCTCCACACGCTGTTGGCGAGACCGTAGTTCGAGCGATTCACCAACTCGATCGCTTCGTCTTCTTTCTTGAAGGGCATCACGTACGCGACGGGACCGAAAATCTCTTCCCGCGCACAGACGTTGTCGGGCGAGCCGGTCAGCAGCGCGGGTTTGACGTAGAAGCCGCCCTCGTGTCCTTTCACGCTCGCTTTGCCGCCCGCGAGCAGCGGTTTCGCGCCTTCCTTCTGGCCCCTCTCGATGTAGCCGAGCACGCGCGAACGCTGTTTCTCGCTCACCACCGGGCCGATCTTCGTTTCGGGATCGCCACCGTACCCGATCCGCATCGCAGTCAACGTCGAGGTGGCTTTGTTCACGAACCGATCCCAGATTTTTTCGTGAACGAGCCAGCGCGTCGCCGTGCAACAGACCTGTCCGGCATTGAGCGTGACGGCGCCCGCGAGCGCCTCGGCGGCGGAGTCCACGTCCACATCATCAAACAGCACGGCAGCGCCTTTGCCGCCGAGTTCGAGTTTGCAGGGAACGAGGTTGCGTCCACACGATTCGGCGATGAGCTTGCCGACCTCGGGTGAGCCGGTAAACGACATGCGATTGATGCCGCCATGTTTCGCCAATGGCGCGCCCGCCGTCTCACCGAAGCCGGTCACGACGTTGATGACTCCCTTCGGCACGCCTGCTTCCTCGGCGAGCTTGGCGAAATAGAGCGTCGAGAGCGGCGTGTCCTCGGCGGGCTTGATCACGACGGTGTTGCCCGCCACGAGCGCGGGCGAGATGCCCCAGCCGACGAGCAGGAAGGGGAAATTCCACGGGAAGATGAACGCGCACACGCCGTACGGCGAGCGCACGGTGCGGGCGTCGAAGCCCGAAACGGCAATCGGTTCGCGACGGCGCGTGTGGACGGAGAGATCGGCGTAGTACCGAAGCGTCGCGGCACAGTGCGGCACGTCGAAGCCAGCCGCTTGCCCCACCGGCTTGCCGACATCGAGCGATTCGATCTGCGCGATGATGTCGCGATGTTTGTCAATCAGGTCGGCCAGCCGGTGCAGGATGACGGCGCGGTCGTTCGCGGGCATCGCAGCCCAGCCGCTCTTGCGGAACGCCTCGCGCGCGGCGTCCACGGCGCGGTTAATGTCCTTCGCGTCGCCCGCCGCGACCTTGGCGAGCACCTTGCCCTCGCCGGGATCACGCGTCTCGAAGGTCTTGCCGCTCGACGCGTCGGTCCATTTGCCGCCGATGAACATCTTGAGAGGTTGAGAATAGAGAAACTTGCCTACCTGGGATTGGACGTCGTGCATGGTTGAATCCTTTCGATTGATGACTCTAACTCCGTCGAGCAAGCATTGTATAGCAGAAATCTGCCGCCGAGGGCTGTAGGGCTGTAGCATTCACACTGTCCGAACGCATACAACAAAAGTAGATCACGTGACCCACTTTTCTTGTGGGACGAACCTGGGGTGAGGCCGGATTGAATTTGGTTCGACAAAGCTGGCCGGCTTGGGGAAGGTGAGCCTCCAGCATCGCACGATGAAGATCGGCATCCTCTACCACAAATTCATGCCGGCGGGCGGACAGGAACGCTACCTGTTCAACGTGGCGAATGAGTTTCTTCGCCAGGGACACGAAGTCCACATCATCGCGGCGCGACGCGGCGACGACACGTTGCCGGTGCAGTTTCATCCGGTGCCGATCATCAACAACCCGCACAGCCTCCGGATGCTGACGTTCGCATTTCGCAGCGGGAACATTGCGCGGCAACTCGGCCTCGACATCACCTACGGCCTGGGCAAGACGTTCGCGCAGGACGTGCACCGTTCGGGCGGCGGGATGCACCTGGCCTTTCTGCGCGAATCAGGGCAGCTTCATCGTCGGTTCTGGTCGCCGAAGGATTGGGCGGCGCTCTATCTCGACCGTCGTCTCTATCACGGCGGCGAGACGAAATGGTTTGTCGCCAACTCGCAGTTGATCAAGGACCAGATCGTGGCGAACTACGGCGTCCCTGCCGAAAAGATCACGGTGATCTACACGGGCGTGGACGGCACAAAGTTTAATCCCGATGCCGCCGCGGCAAGCCGGGAGGAAATGCGAGCCAAGCTGGGGTTGAAGCCGGGCGAGCGCGTGTTTCTGTTCGCGTCGTTCGATCACCCGCGAAAGGGACTCGAACCGCTCTTGCGCGCGTTCCCGAGCGCGAAGGGGAAGCTGGTGGTCGTCGGCAAACCACTCAACCAATCCTACCAGGACTTGATCGCCGACCTCGGTCTGCGTGAACGTATCGTGGACGCCGGTCCTCAAGCAAACATGGCCGCATGGTACGGCGGCGCGGACTTTACCGTGTTGCCGTCGTTTTACGATCCGTTGCCGAATGTGGTGCTCGAGTCGCTGGCGTGCGGGACTGCCGTGGTTGTCTCCGCGCAGACCGGAGCGGCGGAACGCGTCGCCGAGGGAAAGGACGGGTTCGTGTTGCGTAAGGCAGGGGACGTGGTCGCGCTGAGGAGTATCTTTGAGCGCATCAACTCGCTGCACGATTCCGAGTTGAAAGCGATGCGCGAGGCGGCGGCAGTTAAAGGGAAGCAGTTCAATCTCGCCGAGCACGTGCGAGAGTTGGTGGCGTTGTTCGAGAGAGTGCGCTGTTTGTAGTAGAGCGCTTCAGCGCGGTCGTGAATAGTTTCTGCCCGCGCTGAAGCGCTCTACTACAAACGTCCTACTCGATGTAGCCCAAATCCTTTAGCCGTTCTTCCAGCACCTGCTGCTCGGCCTCCGTCATCTTCTGGCCTTGCAGGATGGGCTGTGATTCAAGTTCCTCACTCAAGGTCTGTAGTTTCGTCTTTAACTCGACGCACAGTTGCGAATGGGAGCTTGCCAGATTGCGCTGTTCGGTTGGGTCCGCTTGGAGATCGTACAGTTCCTCAAACGGCCTGTTCGCAAACGGCCGGTAACAATACTTGTGTCGCACCGTGCGGATGCCGACGATCCAGCTCTGCGCGTTCGGCAACGCCGCTCCCACCGCTTCACAATACGCGAGCCGATCCTGGGTCTCCTCGCCACGGACGAACGTGAGGAGACTCTTGCCGTTGACATTGAGTGACTCGGGTGCCGCGCCCGCCGCTTCGAGAATCGTCGGCGCGATGTCCACGTGACGCACCTGCTGCTTGACCACGCGTCCCGGCGGGAACATCGGCCCGACGCAGAGCAGCGGCACGCGTACGAGTTCGTCGTACACGTGAAACCCGTGCCCGGTCTCGTAGAACGCGCCGCTGGCAGGATTGCGTCGCAACTTGAAGATCAGTTTGCGGAGGGGCTTCCGTATTGGGGTCAGCCGGTCATGCCAGTCGTCCTGTTGGGCAGTGTCGAGTAGTCGCTCGCCATGGTCGCCGGTGAAGAACACAATCGTGTCGCTGCCGGCAACCTCGACGATCCGTCGCAGTATCGGATCGAGGGACGAGAGCGAGCGTTCATAATAGTTGCGCCCGAACTCATCGCGATTGAACTCGGGGAGCACCTGCCGGGGTTTGTGCAATTCGAACAGATGCAGGAATAGAAACCACGGTGACTTTGCTTTCAGCGCGCGCACTTCACCAAGCAACTGGTCGCCCCAGCCTCCGAACACGTATTCACGCCGCTTGCGCCATTGGTACTCGTCGAACCCGCGATCCAGCCCGACTTCGAGGCTCAACGGGCCGGTGACTCGCGCCAGCGTCCGATAGCCCGCGCGGCGAAGATGCTCGGCAAGCGGCACGGCGGCCGGGTTGAGCTTGTAGCCGCTGTGAGAACGGACGCCGTTGAGAGCGGGGAACTGTCCGGTGAGCAACGCCGCCATGCTCGGAGTCGTCGTGGTGGTGGTGCTGATGCACTGGGTGAATGAGACGCCGCGCGAGCGCAGTTCGTCGAGAAACGGTGTGCGACACGCGCGGGATTCACCGAAGACCTTGTCGGCGCGGAGACAGTCCACCACGATGAAAAGAATGTTGGGCTGCGGCATGCGTTCAGAATTCACGCTTCAGTGTGGTGTTCGGACGGCTGCGCACGCTGAAGCGTGAACTCTGAACAGTCACTTCAGGGAACGATGTGCGGGTCCACATTGGTGCTTTGGATTCCCAGTTGTTCGTGGATCACGAACAGCGGGGCAACACTCAAACCAGTGATTTTGCGACCGAGGACGATCCCGTCAATCAGCAGTTCGCCGAGGTCATACTGGGTGGCTCCGCCGAGAGACTCGAAATAATCCAAGGCCGGCTCGTTGCCCCCTTCGGAGTCCACGTCGGTGTCGAAGTTCGCCCCGATTGCGCTGGCTTTGATCCCGGAAATGGTAGTGACGAACCGGGGCAGCGGGTTTGTGCCGGCCACAATCGCCGCGATGCGGTCGGCCTGGATGCCCGAGACGTTGCCATTGACCGCCTGGATCGCCGATTCGTTCCCGCCCGCGAGACCCGCGAACAATCCGCCCATGCTGTCCACGCCGTACGAGGACAGGAAATCGCCGATGTCGCCATCGAACTTGACGCTCCGAATCGAGCCGCCGTCCGCGTTCTCCACGGAAGCGGTGCCGCCGTCGCCCGCCACGATCGAGCGAACCATGGCGTCCTCGGAGCCTTTGAAGAACTTGAGTCCATACACGCTTCCGCCGAGGCCGCCGAGGACCGACGAATCGCCGCCGTCGCCGCCGAACAGGTTCGCCTCGCCGGCGAGGATGCTCTTGATGGAAGAAATCTCGCCGCCTTCGCCGCCTTCGACGGTGCCGTTGCCGCCATTGCCGGCGAGGAGGGTGATGTCACTGCCGTTGAAAATGGACTTGGTGATCTCGCCTCCGATGCCGCCTTTGCCGTTGGTGCCGCTGGCCGCGCCGCCGTCGCCGGCGACCATCGTGACCGGTCCGAGCGCGTTGATTTTCACGCCGGTAATCAACCCGCCTTCGCCACCATCGGAGCCGTCCCTGTCGGTGCTGCTGCCGTGACCGGCCAGGATGGTGACGCCTTCGGACGTGTTGATTTCGAGCTTGCTGACCTCACCGCCGTGCGCACCATTGCGCGTGGGTTCGTTGCCGGCGTTGCCGGCCTGGATGATCAAGCCGAGCGCATCGTTTTCGATGGTGATGCCGGAGATGGAACCGCCATTGCCGCTCGGGCCGCCGTCGCTGGCATAGAGCCCGGCGATGCCGCCGCCGATGGTCACGTCCCGGATGCTGCCGCCGGCGTTGTTGTCCTTCAGCGAGAATCCACTCAGCTCGACGCTCGGGCCGGCGGGGCCGTGAAACTGGAAACCCCATCCCATGGCCGCGGTGCCGACGACCAGGTTTTCCACCGAGCCGTCTATCTTGACCTTGTTGAGGCTCTTGCCGGTGATGATGTCGCCGAACACGCTGCCCCTGACTTCAAGCTTGGCGATGTTGCTGGAAATCAAGACCGAGCCGTCCTTGTTCTCACCGCTCAAATTGGTGCCCTTGAGATTGGTCACGATGTCACCGTTGACAGAGCCGTAGATGATGACCTTGGCGCCGTCGTTCAAGGCGATGCCGGTGATTTCATTCGCATCGAGAAAATCGTCGCCATCGAGGTCGGTGGCGAACACGCGCGCCTTGTTCGGGGAACTGCCGTCGCTGCCCGTGCCGGGCACGCCGAAGACGTCCTCGCTGCCGCCCGAGCCACTGAGTTTGATGAAGAGCTGGCCGTTGACGGAGCCTGCCTTTTTGATGAGCGTGCCGTCGGGATCGAACGTGATCGGCGTGGCGGCGGAAGGAACGATGCGGGCTTCGAGTGCTTCGAGTGAGAACTGCGGGCGTTGCGAATCCATGTGAGTCAACTGGTAGCCGCGCCGCCGGGCAAAGTCAAGTTGAGCGGCAAGAAAGCAAACCGCTTTACGCGATTCGCCAAACCCAATACAGTCCCGCCTCGATGGCGACCAAGCCCCGTGTCCTGATTCTCGGTCTCGACGGCGCAACGTGGCGCGTGTTGCGCCCGCTGATCGAAGCCGAACGACTGCCCGCGCTCTCACGACTCATGGAACGCGGTTGCTGGGGCGTGCTCGAATCCATCGTGCCGCCCGTGACCGCGCCGGCGTGGACTTCGTTCTTCACGGGACGCAACCCCGGCAAGCACGGCATCTTCAATTTCACCGCCGTGCGACCCGGCGAATACGAGAACCTGCGGTTGGTGACGACGCGGGACATTCGTTGCGAGACGCTCTGGGATCTGCTGAGCGCGGCCGGCAACCGGGTCGGCGTGATGAACGTGCCGATGTCGTACCCGGTATGGCCCGTGAACGGGTTCATGGTGAGTTGCATGTGCACGCCGCGGTCGGTGGGCGTGGCGACGCATCCGCCCGAGCTCGCGGCGCAGCTCGGTACTTACCAGACGAGCGAACGGCGGCGCATCAAGCTCCCCATCGGCCATCCCGGCTACCGCGCACAGGCGCTGGTCTATCTCGATGAGATCGCGCGCGTGACCGAACAACACGGACAAACGGCGCTGCGGTTGATGCAGTCGCAGCCGTGGGATTTGTTCGCCATGGTGTTCATGACGCTCGACCGCATGTCCCATTTCTTCTGGCGTTACCTTGCGCCCGATGGTCGCGGCGAGAGCCCGGAAATCGCGGCCAAAGTCGTGGCGATCCTTCAGGACCTGGACGCCTCGGTGGGACGTCTCGTCGAGCAGGCGGGACCGGAGGCGACGACGATAATCGTGTCGGATCATGGTTTCGGCCCCGACATGACGCGCGCGGTGAACCTGCACCGATTCTTTCTCGACCGCGGCTGGCTGGCGCGTGATCCGATGTGGTTCGCGAAGCGCATTGTTCGCAAGGCGGCGTTGAAGCTCTCGGGCTCGGAGCGGCGTTACAGCTTCGACAAGAAGGCGGGCGTGATCGCATGGGATCGAACGAGAGCATGGCCCGAATTGGTCGGCCCGAAGCTGGTTGGTGTTCGCATCAACCGTACGGGCGTATATCCGAACGGAATCGTGGACGAGGCAACGTACGCCGGGCTGCGCTCCGATATCGTGGGGCAATTGCAAACGCTTCGCGACATGGACGGTTCGCCCATCGTGCGCGAAATCAAGACACGCGAGGAAGTGTTCAGCGGCCCGCATGCGCAGGGCGCACCGGACGTGATTGTGTTTCTCCACCCGCGGTACACCCTCAGCAAGAGTGTCGGCAGGGCGTTACGTTCACGCGAATTGGTGACGCCGATCCCGGACCCTGTGCGCGACGGCAACCACGATCCCGCCGGCATCTATCTCGCGTCGGGCCCGGCCATCGCGGGCGCGGGAGAACGCAAGTCCCATTCGCTCATGTCCGTCGCGCCAACCATCCTGGCCATGTTTGGCGCACCTGTGCCTGCGGACATGGATGGCCGGGTGATGAACGATGTGATCCGGTCCGACGTTGCCGTCTTCCAGCAGCAAGAAACCGCGCCCGCGGCGACCTCGGCGCGCGAGGAATTCAAGTACAGCGAGAAGGACGAAGAGGAAATCCGCGCCCGGCTGGAGAACCTCGGGTACCTGGAGTAAGGAAAAAGAAAAAACGGCGAGAAGGCCAACGCTTGGCTCATGAAAATTGAAGATGTGACTCTGGCTGCCTGCACAAGCATGCTTGAGTAGGGGCACACGGCTGTGTGCCCGATTCATTCCGACACAGGGCACACAGCCGTGTGCCCCTACCTTCGCGGACCCTGGCGACACAAACGGGGATGATCAACCGCTGGCTGGAAGAACAGGGACTGGTCGGCTTTTTTATGCTGTGGGAATTGTGCCGCCGTCGATGACATATTCTGTTCCGTGGATTGAGGAGGCGCGCGGCGACACAAGGAACGCAACCAACTCGGCAACCTCCCAGGGCCACGCCGGGCGTCCGATGGGAATGCCGCCAAGCGCATCCAAAATACTCTGCCGTGCAGCCTCCTCATCAATGCCGCCAGACTCGGCAATGCGTGAAACCATGGCTTGAGAGGCTGTGGTATATATCCAGCCGGGTGAAACTGAAACAACACGCACTCCCTTCGGTCCCAGTTCTTTGGACAACGCCTTGCTGTAGGTCGTCAAAGCGGCTTTTGCAGCGGCGTATGCGGTGGTCGATTCGGGCAGTGGCAGCCGCCTCTGAATGGAAGATATATGAATAACGACACCTGCACCACGCTCGATCATTCCGGGCACAAGGAAGCGGTCGAGACGGACGGCGGCGAGCAAATTCAGGTTGATCTCATCAAGCCACAGCTCGTCTGTAAGAGCGGCAAATCCTCCGCCGGGTGATTTGGAACCCCCAAGATTGTGCACGAGAATATCCACGCCTCCCAAACGATCCGTGACCGCAGTGGCAGCCTTGGCTGCTCCATCCGCCGTGGTGAGATCAGCGGGAATAAAGTGCGCTGGCAAATCCGAATCGACAGGAGCAGAGCGTGCGGTTGTGACGATGTTGGCTCCACCCGCCGCAAGGCGGCGGACAATCGCCTCTCCAGTTCCTTTGCTCCCTCCTGTGACGAAAACGCGCTTCCCAGAAAACTCCGCTGAATCAATCGAAAATGTGGGTGATGTGGTGTTCATGGATGGTGTGTATGTTTTGCCATATCAACGCCGGCACTGAGCGACCACGGGTAGTCTCAAGCCGCGTGGCAGCCTTGCCGCTTTACGCTGCGCCAACCACGCCTCGAATTTACCCCTAACGTTCATCGCTGCCCGTGGATCACTTCCCTGAATCGGTTTTCAGTGTTCTGCAAAAAGACAGGCCAGACGGAAAAAAGAAATGGAGCCGAGGGGATTCGAACCCCTGACCCCCACAATGCCATTGTGGTGCTCTACCAACTGAGCTACGACCCCATCCAGTTCTGGAAAGCACGGCAAAACTAACGGAGATCGCCAAGCGTGTCAATCGAAGGTTGGAATGATCGTGAACGCGAGGCGCGACCTGGACGAGGTCACGCCGCAAGCGGCGCATCGTCGTCGGGATCGACGAGGCGATGCATGGGTTCGACCAGTTCGTCCACGGTGAACGGCTTTGGCACAAACGCGTCGAAGCCGCTCTGGAGCGTGCGCTCGACTGTGTCCTGGCTGGCATTGCCCGTGATCAACACCAATCGCGCGGAGGGGTTTCGCGCCCGGATGCGGGCGAGTGCGTCTTCGGGACTGAGCCCGGGATCAGACATGTCGAGCACCACCACTCCAATCTCCGCCGCGCGTCGAAGATAGATTTCGACGGCCCGGTCGCGATCAGCCGCTTCGATCACCTCGAAGCCTTCGCGATGCAACACCTCCGCGATTGCCCTTCGCACTTCGGGGTCATCGTCGCCGACGAGGACGGCCCGAGACCGGTTCATGGCCGGCTGAAACGGAATAATGATTCGAGTTGGTTCCATGTTGTGTACGCCTCGCATTTCCTCCCGGGGGACAGTTTAGCAGGCGCAATACCAGCGGAGGTCGGATGGATCAAAGAGATGGAACCAAGGCGCGAAGTGGCGCGTCCGGAGGGATTTGAACCCCCAACCCTCGGTTCCGAAGACCGATGCTCTATCCAGTTGAGCTACGGACGCACAGTTTTGTCAGACAAATAGCTTCCCGCTCAACCGCAGTCCAACAAAATGCGCGCCACGGCTGGACGGATGGATCCCTGTTCCTCGCACACGACGCGTTGCACGGTGTCGTCGGGCGGTTCAGCGCGGCAGTTCCTGTGGTCGCACAGAGTGTCGCTGATGGGTGACTGACAGTTGCACCCGCCAATCCCGTTCCCGGTCACTGCCGGTGCGCTTACGGCTCGCACTCGAACTTGGTCACCCCACCGAAAAGATCGCCCTCGTGCGCCCGCCAGTGGACATGCACCATGTAACCGCTGTCCCGGCTGCGGAAGTAAACCGTACCTGTTTGAAACAGGCCGGTCCCGTCGTATCTGGTATTCGTCGTACGCCCCCACAGGTCCCATTCTTCCCCGGTCGCCTCGCTCACGCACGTGCCCCGACAGCGGGTGATCTCCCGCTTCGCATTCGAAACTCGCCATACGTCCGCCTCGCAGTCAATCACCTGCTCTGGTGCAAAACATGGATCCCACAGCGTCCACTGAAACGAGAAGCGTTCTATCTCCGCCTGGGCCGGCCCCGCCAGCAGAAGCGCAGCCGCTGTAAGCGTGAAGATTTTTGAAACTCGTGACGTTATTGGTCGCTCCGATAACTCAAGACAACGTGCCCTGCCATCCGCGGTCAGGCAGCGCAGTATCAGGGGATCACGTGATTCAGATTCATCCTTCCCTCCTCCCATTCAAAAACTTCTGATTGATGGCGAGGCGGTTTCGTGGCTCTCGGGCACACTTCTCAACGCGACTCTCGCCGATTGAATCGCCGGATGGGCGCAGTCCCGCAACCGCCCGGCTTCGTACACGACGCAACATGCACCCATTGTGCGCGGGGTCAAGTGACTCGTTACTTCGGCGGCGTTGGCGGTTCCGTGCAGAGAACGTAGAGCTTCCCAGTGGCCTCATCCACGAGCATGTCGCGGATGCCACCGCAGTTCAATGCGTGGAGTTGCGGATGGCCGACCGGGTCGCCGTTATCGTCGAGAGAGAATCGTCTGAGGATCGCCTTGTCGTACCACGCGTACAGACTCTTCGTCTTGAAGTCGAACCGCACTCCGTACGCCTCGCCGAGCGGGACAGAGCGAGGCAATCCGGTGATGCGGCCGTCTTTGGCGAGGCGGTGGATGATGAGCCTCCCGCCGGACGTGTCGAGGAAGTAGAGCCTGCGAAGACTCGGGTTGACGGTGAGATTGCCAACCCCGCGGTACGGTCCGCTCAGGTACTGGACCACCTCCAACGCCGTTCCATCGGGGGCCAGCTTGAACACGAGCACGCCACTGTCGGTCTGCCGGGCGTAGAACCGTTTCCATTCCGGCAGGTACGCCCATTGCCAGCAGGTTTGAATGTACAAGATCAGGTTGAACTTGTCGGACTCGGGCAGCCCTTCCCGGTTCACTGGCAACCAACCGAAGTAGGTGTGAAAACTCAAATACAGGCGTCGTGTGGAGGGATCGAACTCCCAGCCGCGGATTTCTTTCTCGCTGTGCGAGGTGCGGATTGCCTTCAAGACTTTGACGGGCTGACCTGCGTCGTCAAGCGAGACGGCGGCGATCTCCTGATTGTTCGTGTCCGAGGTGAGATAGGTCGCCGCACTCGGAATCACCCCAAGATAGAGGACGCGCTCCTCGGGCAACACGATGGGGCGTGCGAGCGAGTAGCGTTCAAGGTCGTTTGTGCCGGTGCGGGTGAAGAAGTTGAACGACCGCATGCCGTTGGTGTTCACCGTGCCGTCCGGATTGAGCGGATAGGTGATGAGGTTCTTCGACTCGGGCGCATAGTAACCTCCCACATACAGCACCGGCAGGCTGGGATGCCTGGAGAAGTAATAGCCGTACGGGTTGGGGACAAACATCACATTGGCAGGCGGCGGCGAGGTGACCGCCTGCCCCAACGAATCGAGGGCAAACGCGAGGAGGAGGACGCCAGAAAGTCTTGCCATTACTTCATTGCTCCCGTGCTCGCTCACTCCAACTCATAGACGTGGACGCCATACGGCTCGAAGCGATCGGACGCCGTGCCGCCCGTTATCTTCAACCGACGATTCTCGCCCAGCACGATCAGGCTCTTCGCCTGGCCGAATCCCGACCAGGTGACTTCCGCAGGATCGAACGCATTGTTCGCCGCGAGCAGATACCGTTTGCCTTTCGCCTGCTTCGCCAATGTGGTGACGCCGTTCCAGATGGTGAATCCCAGGTTGGCGTACCGGGTCTTGAGTTTAAGCGGCACCGTGTGGCCTGCGAGCACGTGGTGTAGCCCGCTCAATTCCCGCACCAACCGCTGAATGTCCCGCCAGATCGGTTTGGTGCTCGGAACGTTGTACATACTGAAGAGCAATCCCGTCGCTCCGGCGATGACATCGGCGAACGCCATGTAGCGCATCTGTTCGTACGTCGGGTATAAAATCGCCGCGGGGTCGGGTGCGCGCCCGCCTTCCCGGGTCATTGGGCCGTAGAAATCCTCCCACGCCATCGCCTGGAGTTGCATCCAGACGGGACGCCTGCCCTCGCCCACCGCGAGCATTTTGCGCGTGTAGCTCGCGACCGCCGACAACGTCTGGTCGGGCGAATCGAGTGCGCGGCCATCCGGGCGGATGCCAATGTGTTGCCGCATCTTGGGCGGGAGGACCGGGTAGGGATTGCAGCCAACGATGTCCGAGCAGGCGTTGTATTCCTGCAACGCCTCGATGGTGGCGCTGCAACTGTGACCCTGATGCACGGGATGATGCGGGTCGAGCTTCTTCAGCAACCGATATCCCCACGCGAGGTCTTCGGCTTGGTGCGTCACGACCGTGGGCGTGTCGGGACGCCAAGCCGGCTCGTTGCAATTTTCGTACGAAAGCAGGTCGGGTCGTTCCCGCAACCCTTTGACCGCATGGGTCAGAGCTTTCTCGTGTTTCGGCCTGGTGTAGTCGTAGAGGTAGGCGGAGAGTTTCATCCCGCAGAGATCGTCGGGTAACGGCTGCGGTCGCATGTTCAACCCGCCGAAAACGAGATAGCGGATGCAGTTGAAGCCGGTATCCGCCAGATCCTGCAGGGTGGCGCCGACGGGAACATGCCGCGCCTGCAGCGGGAAGAACGGCTTCCCATCCACCAGAAGAACGCGATCGCTTCGAATTTTCACCTTCATGCCGCGCGAACCTCGTACGCAAATAGCTCGGCGCAGTCCAGATGAATGATCGCAACCAGCCGGTCGTTCTGCGGCGGAACGATGCGGGTGCCGCCGCTCCAGGCGACGGTGGCGGCGAGCGCATCGCCCGTCAAGGGAACAGCCCTTGCGAGCGAGCGGTCTCCGATGCCCGCCAATTCGACGCGAATGCTGCCGGACGGGCGGGTGACGCGATAGTTCAACGTCAACTCGATCGGTCCGTTTGACTCGCCGAGATCGAGCGTGAGAATTCCCTCTCCCTCAGCGCGAAACCCGAACAGCCGGCCCCGTTTCCAGCGGGCAAATCCAATCGTGCTCGATCCTTGTTCCTCCATCTCCCGTTGCCGCTCGGGGATGACCTGCCATTGATTCGTGAGCCGCCAACCGTGCGGGAACGGAGTCGCTGTGAAATAGAGGCGTTGCTCGTCGCGGGTCTCGATTCCGCAAGACGACGCGTAAATGCCGCCGCGCGTCCACGGGAAACGGTCGTGACTCAGAAAGTCAGGCCGACCCGGCGCGTGCAACCAGCGATCTCCCGCGTTGCGCTGGAACACGAGCGAGACGTCGGTCGCGCCATAGACGCCCTTCTCCGCGGGCTTGAACGGCGGCGATGTGCGCGGAAGTGAGTGGCGAAACTGGCAGAGAAATCCCACCGTGCCATTCGCGACGGGTAGCATGGACAGTTTGTAGTAATCACCGCTCGCAAACCCGCGTGCCGCGGCGCAGACATCGTCGAAGTCATCCGGTACGAGCGCGCAGATTTCGGGTGACCATTGGCCGTTCACGCATTCAGAGGTCCAGACCGAGCGTCGCACGATGCCCCGGTAGAGCGGCTCTTTCTTGAACGACGCAATGCCGCGCTGCTGGAATGGATGATACGCCGCGTTGCCCACGTCGCCGCCGATCCATTGCGGCTCGTTCTGATCCAACTCCCAGCGCAGGCCGTCGGGCGAATGACCGGTGTAGTACCCCGTGCGCGTGATCTGCGGACTGGCCCCCTCGATCCCCGCGATGCCCAATCCGATCCCGCGGTAACGATGGCTCGGCGGCGCATCGGGATCGAGATAGACGGACGACAAACCGAAGTCGCATTGGACGTGTTCCTTCGGCACGCGCCACTGGGTGCCGTCGTCCGATTCCGCGTAGCTGATTTTCCCGCCCTTGTGACCCTTCCAACCCTTCGGCGTGCCCGTCCACCACATGCGGTAGCGGTCGGCATCGTACAAGACCGTCGCGCACGCCAGCGACATTCGTCCGCCGCCAAACAAATCGGGGATGGCCACCGGCTCGGGATGCAATTCGGGCGCGGCCTGGAAAAACACCAGCTTGCCTTCGACAGAGATGATTTCGGTCAGCGACTCGAAGAGAACGTGCATCGGACAGAGATTCGATCTACCAGACCCAGGAAAACAAGCGCGAAACGCACAGCGGCGGCGCCGCAGGACTACAGGTCCGGGTTCCAGAAGGGCGTGTTGTACGCGGCGGGGCCAGAGCTGATGCTGTCATATAGCCAGCTCTCGCTGTGGCCGTCGGTGAAGAGAATGTTCACGCGCCCGGCGTGACGCGGCTTCCATTTCACCTCGGCGTAGCTGATGCCGTTGCCCCAGGCGTCCATCACCATCACTGTGAGGGACGGATTCTTCACGTCGCGGCGGAGCTTGAAGTTGCCCGCGTCGGTGTAGTAGCGGCCGAGCACGTCGTTCTTGCCGTAGTAGCCGCGCACGCCCCATCCCCAGCCGACCCAGAATCGTTCCGTGTTCACAAACGCATCGGAGCTGGGATCGGCGGGGCAGACATACGGATTGCGCAGGTCGTGAGTCAACAGCACGTTGGTCGAAACGCCCATGTAGGGGTTGAGCCGGTACGGCCAATTCGCCTCGGTGACCGTGCCGATGGATGCCGGCGGAAACCACAGCCCGTTGTCGTCGCGGTACAGGACGAAGGCCACGTTCATCTGTCGGAGGCGGTTTGCGCACGCGGCGGACTTGGCCTGATCGCGCGCCCGTGCGAGGGACGGCAACAACATCGCGGCGAGAATGGAGATGAGGGCGACAACGACCAGCAACTCAATCAGGGTGAAACAATCGCGACTGCGCTGCTTCGAGGTTGGGATCATCGGCGACGCAGCGTACGGAGGATTGCTGCCCATGCGAGCAGGGTTATCACCGACGGCTCGGGCACGGTGACGCTGAGAACGCCGGCGCTGTAGAGCTGCGTGGTGTCCCAGAGCAGCCCGCCGCCGAGAGCAGGCAGGTTGAGGGTCCCAAACGTGCCCGTGAGCGAGGCGAAATCGAGGAGGTCAAAGCTGTCGCCATCCGATGGGTTGAACGCGTTGATGAACGAGACATCGAGCGTGCCGTCAACCGCCAGCGCGCCTCCGACGCTGATTTGATCGTAATCGCTGCTGCCGGTGCCGCCAATCTCCATCGCAAGGACGGAGGTCGGTTGCAGGGTCAGGCCGCCGGTGAACGCAAGCTCGCCGGCCGAAAAGCCGGGACTGATTAAGCCCGAGTTGTCGGTGGTGGTGCTCGCGACGGTGCCGTTGCCGCGAATCGAACCGCCGCTGCCGATGG
Organism: uncultured Verrucomicrobiota bacterium; assembly: GCA_964582645.1. GTDB lineage: Bacteria > Verrucomicrobiota > Verrucomicrobiia > Palsa-1439 > CAZOTB01 > CAZOTB01. Next base: position 15,875 of record CAZOTB010000049.1, read on the forward strand.
TTGTGGTGGTGCTCACGAAACGACCGTTGTTCAATCGGAGGTGAGCGAAGTTCGGAGCGGTGTTGGTCTGGAAGGTGTAGGAAGCAACGGAAACATTGGTGGCGGTGTGCAGGCTCAACGTATTGTTGCCTGCGTAGTTGAGCGTGGTGATGTTTCCCGTCAGGTTCGCCAATGTGACATCCTTAAACTCGACTGTTGCGTTCTCGACCGCAAACACGCTGCCGCCAATCTTGGTGATGGTCGGGTTGTTCAAGCCGGTGAAGCGCACGGTGCCGCCGTCGCGGTTGGTGATGGAGCCGAGTCCCGCGGTGGCGTGCCCGAGCGTCACCGAGGATTTCAGCTCGAGCAACCCCGAGTTGGCGATGAGGACGCTGCTGGTGGCGGAGGATTGGTTGCCGACGCGCAATGTGCTGCCAAGCGAGGCGGTCCCGCCGACGATGTTCCACGTGCCGGCGCCGCCCGAGTTGTCGCCCATCGTGACCGCCTGCACCTGGATCGTGCCGTTGCTCTGGATGAGCGTGCCGCGGCCCGAGTTTCCAATGCGGATCGTGGCGCCCGAGTTGGTCAACAACAACGTCCCGCCGTTCATGACCATCAGTCCGTCGGAGCCGGCGGTGTTGCCGATGGTGAGGCCGTTGCCGGTCGAGGTGGATTCGTTGGTGCCGCCCGTGACGATGTACTTGCCTGCCACGTCGGTAATGTTGAAGAGGTAACGTCCGCCCGAGACGATCAAGGTGCTGGGGGCGCCGACCGACGTGTTCTGCGTGCCGTTCGTTCGCACCAGGTTGCCGCCGGCCACGGTGAACGTGGCGGGGGTGAGGGTGCCGACCCGCAGCAGTCCGTTCACGATCAGTGTGCCGTTGCTGATGATGGTCTCCGAGTTATCGCGCAACTCGAAGCTGTCCGTGCCGGTGGCCGTCGTGACCAAGGCCGCCGCGGAGTTCGTGAAATCCAGCAACAAGATCGGGTGCGCGCCGCCGCCGCTACCTTGCAGGCGGATATCGTTGACGCTCAACCAGGGATTGGCGGCATTGCTGGCGGTGGTGTTGTCCACGTTGACGAGGAAATTTTGCCCGAGCACGATGCGAATCACGTCCCCGGCTGCCGGCGACTGGCTTGGATTCCAGTTGCCCGGAGTTTCCCATGAGCCGCCGGCCGTGTTGGTCCAATTCAACGTCGCCGCCCCGGTCGGGACCAGGCTGCAAAGGAGAATCGCCGCCGAGCCCAGGCCACAGAGCCGGGCGCTCTTGCTGCCGAGTTGCCTTCCTTTCATGAGAACCTCCCTATCGTGAAACCGACCCCAGTGGGGGCGAGTCCTTCGCCAGTTCTCCCACCACTCGCATGTCGCGCACCACGTCCTGTCTCTGCGGTGACTGCGCCAGCCGTTCCAGGCGCCGCTTGAACCCGCCGCTGATGTGCTCGGCGAGCAAGCGCTCCGCCTCAGTTCCGTTCCGCTGGCGCAACTGGTCGAGAATGCCGCGATGAGCCGCGACGAACGCTTCGTGCGCCTTGAGATACTCCTCGGCGGGCGTGCTCCGACTCCAGGTGAAGAATTGCAGGTGGCTGCTGCGGACGGCTGCTTCCAGCCGTGCACTACCGGGCAGAGCAATGATGGCCTGGTGAAATTGGAAGTCCGCCTGGCAGACGGCGCGCGGATCGCGGGCGCGGATGCCTTCTTCATGAAGGTTGCACTGGCGCTCGAGTTCGATCAGCCTGGTCGCCGAGAACCCGCGCTCGCACGCCACGCGAACGGCGAGACACTCCAACGCCGTGCGGATCCGGTACGACATCTCGATCTCGTCCAAGGTCAGGTGTCGAACGAAGAAGCCCGCCTTCGGCAGACTATCCAGCAACCCATCCCCCGCCAGTCGCAGCAGCGCATCGTGGATGGGCGTGCGACCCATTCCCAGCATGCGGCTGAGTTCGGGTTCGGTAAGATGCCCACCCGCCGGGAGCTGTCCCTCCATGATCGCGTAACGGATCTTCGAGTATGCGAGATCGCTCAGTCTATCGTAACTACCTGAAGATGTGGCCGTTTGGATTCCTGCATCATTCACAATGCGCAAGTATGCACCTGTCGACAGGGTGCAGTCAAGCCGATTGTTCGGAACGGTCATCGGGTATTCTACCGGGCCAACGGAAAACTCAGGACCTCGCCCGTCTTGAGAAAGTGCGCCAGTTTGCGAGCCATGAACTCGCGGGCGGCACCGATACCATGAAGTGTTTTGCCGCCGATATGAGGAGTGAGGACGACGTTCTCGTGCGTGCGTGCGTACGCTATCAACGACGACGCCTGCGGCTGCCATTCGTTGTGAATCACATCGGCACCATAGGCGGCGAGCCGGCCGCTCTCCAACGCTCGCAACAACGCGGCTTCATCCACGATGTCGCCCCGGCTTGTGTTGATGAGCACGGCTCCTTGCTTCATCCGATGAAACGCGTTGTCATCGAAGAGATGATGGTTTTCGGGCGTGAGATGGATGTGAATCGAGATCGCATCGGATTCGCGCAACAACGTGTCGAAATCAACCAGCGTCACGCCGGGAATCTCAATCATCCGTTTCTCGCAGGCGAGCACCCGCATGCAGAACGCTTTCCCGAACTGTACCACCATCTTACCGAGACGACCCACACCCAGGACGCCGAGCGTGAGACGCGACAACTCCTTCCCGATGAACCGGTCGCCGCTCCATGAATCCGAGAGCGCGCTCGCCGTGGCACCGCGAAAGTGGCGTTGACAGGCAAGCAACAACATCCACGCGCATTCCGCCGTAGCGGTGAACGTTTCCAGTAATCCGAAATCCGTAGCGATGCTGAGCACCTGCACCCCACGACGCACGCACTCGACCTTGTCAATGTGGTCCGTGCCGGTGCTGGCCGTGGCCACCACCTTCAGACGCGTCGCCCGGTCTAACAACTCCCGGTCCACCTTCATGTTGAAATGTCCCTAGAAGGCGTCGTACCCGGCGATGGATTGCAGCAGGAAGGCGCGATCAGCCGGGCGATCGTCCACGTCGGCCACTGCGCGCAACGCGGACAACGCATCGGGCGCGTGGGTCAGATCCACCATGGTAAGGACTTTGGGACGTGCATTCACAATTCCACAAGATGCCAGCTCAGGAAGGGAACGGGAAAGTAGAAAGTGACAGAAAGGACTTCTCGCCCGATCCAGTTCGGCTCACGCTCGATGATCCCTGGTCGGATCGGGGAATTGGGCTTGGTCCAACCATCCCTTTTCGGCGAACGAGGCCAGCGAGCCCATCCAACTCAGATGCGCGCAGGCGGCGAGGCGCGAGTCGTGTGCGTCGGAATCGTTGCCGATGACGTGGAAGAGTACGCCCGAGTCCCAGAATTGATACTGACGCCAGGAGAGACGCAGATATTTCTCGTTGCCGGTAATCTTGTAGGCCACGTTCAGTGCCTCGGGGACGACCGATTCAATGCGCCAGCCGCAATTCCTTTCGGCATCGAAGTGAATGTCGAACATGCCGTCGGGCGTCATGCGGTTCTCGATCTGCCAGTCCATGATGCGCGGAATGAACTTACGAATGTCCGCGTCGCGATAGAACGCTCGCACACGATCCAGACCCACCAGTGCAATCGCAACCATGAAACAGCCCGCCGTCGGACAGAAATCGCCTGGCTCGTGGCGCAGGCAGGAATCCACGATCAGACGGATACCATCGAGGAATTCCTCGTCGCGGATCAGATCGTACAGCGCCCCGAGCGCGATCAACGCCCAGCCCCCTTCGCGCGGCGTGATCCACATGATCTCGCCACGCTCGCGTGCGTACTTCACGATGAACTGGCCGATGCGCCGGGCTACGCGCAGCGCGTTCGGGTCGCCGGTGAGTTGGTAATAGAGCGTCAATCCCTCAACCCACATGTGGCTCGGATACGCCGCGCCGGAGGTGTGGTTCTTCGTGTGGGCGGGCACGCCGCCTTCCTTCCATGGATCGTCGGAGACTGCGACGAAATCGGTGTGCATCAGATGCTCGGCGGCGTTGCGGCACATGCGAAGAAACCGCCCTTGGCCCGTGCGCGCGTATTCCTTCGCGGCCGCCGCGGTGATGTCATACTCGCCATTGCGCGGCCGGGCGCGTGGACGCTGCTCCGGTGGGAGCGCGAGATATTCGGCGATGGAAAGATCGTCCGACTCGTCTCCCCAGTAGAACGTGCCCGGATACCATTGGAAACTGAACAGGTCGCGGAACTTGTTCTCCGTTTTCGGAAACCGCTTCGGATCGTACGCAAACGGAATGCGCCAGCCCGCCGCGCGGTACACGTCGGGATCAACCGTCACGATCGGCGGACGCTGCCAGGCCATCGCTTCGTTGTTCATGTCATCGCCGCTGGCCGTTGCGGGAAGTTGGACGAGATGGATGCGCTGGAACATGGACATGCCCTGACGCCATTCGAGAGGATGGGCGTCCTCGGGATGGAGATCAATCGCGACACGGTTGCCCTGGATGGTCCACTGTTTCGGGAATCGCTCGCACGCCTCATCCACCAGCAGCAGCCAGGTCGCTGAGGAATCGCCCGCTGCAAGCCAATACGAGACCACCGGGATGCCCGGGCGTTCGTACGGCGGATAGTGCGAGGGGTTTTCATCGAGTTGGGTGATGTCGGTCACGCGCACGTCGCCGTGGTTGGCGCGCAAGGTGAACGGTTTCTCGCTGCGCACGTACCGCGCCGAGGGCATCGAGCGGTTGCGGGAATGAAACCATTGACGGACAGTGTATTGCGGCGTGTTCGAGAGTGGCAGGTCGAATTCGAGGCGGACGCTTTTGACGGTGAGGACTTCTGTGCCACGAAGGACGTTGGTGATGCGAACAGCGAGTTCGAGGCCGGGATAATGCGACCACGACCGGCAACCCAACGCCCCCGCAAACCAGACAGTGTCGGCTTGCGCCAGCGCGAAACACGCCTCCATTTCCCGGTGACTGACCAGGTTGAATTGTTCAACCACGGAAGGGAGTGGAACGGTTGATTCAAGCGCAGTGCCGTCGGACAAGGAAACGCGAAACCTGAATCGCGATGGAACGTCGAACGTTGAACTTTGAACGTTGAACTCCGAGCTTTGTTTCGCGGCGGGCTTCAGCGTGTAGCGCCGGGATTCGACCAGATCGAGCGTGACCGGCATCCACACCTCCCACGCGCGGACCGACCCATCCGGCCAGTGCAGGAACGGTGTGATGGACGCAGCCGCAGCCTTGCCGGTTTCGTCGCGGATGACCATCGGTTGCCTGGGCGCATACGCCCCTTCCGGCGCAGGGATCGAAAGCCGCACCGGGAAATCGCGATAGTTCGACCCGCTCGGCTTCATAGCCGCGCCGTAGGTGTAATTCGAGCGGATTTGGAAGGGGAACGAGCGAGGCTTCATATTGCAGTCTTGCCCTTGGGTACCGCCATCACATGTCGCTCCTGACGGAGCTACGACATTTTTCAACGGTCCGCGCTCCACATATGTCGCCCCTACGGGGCTGGGTGTGCAGAAAGCCATGCGCCTCGGGCGATGTCATCCGATGTGAATCTCCGTCAGGAGCGTCCTGTTTACAGCCATCCGCGCAACACAGGCAGCGAAGCTCCGTAGGAGCGGCATGTGGTTGGCCAGCGCTCATTCCGTTTCCTCCACCGGCTTGAAGATGTATCGTTCGTCGTGTGCAACTCGGAACTTCTCGAGCAAATCGAGATACTCCTCACGAAACGATCGCTTCTTGTGGTGCTGTTCTTGGTTCTGGATGTAATGGATCACGGCATCCAACTGCGAATGAGAGTACGAAAACGCCCCGAATCCTTCCTGCCACGAAAACCGTCCTGCGACCCAGCGCTGCCGGTTGATGTGGTTGGTTGAATCCGTATTGATGTCGCCGACCAAATCCAACAACGCCATGTCGGGTTTCAACCTGATCAAGATATGTACGTGATCGGGCATGGAATTGATCGAGATGAGTTTCTGTTTCCGCCCGGTCACAATCCCGGTCATATATTTGTGCAGTTCTTCCTTGTGCTCACTGCGGATCAAGTTCATCCGACCCTGAACCGCGAACACGACATGGACGTAGATTTGCGTGTACGTGTTAGCCATGCGTCTCTACATGTCGCTCCCACGGAGCTTGGGTCTTTTTGCTGTTTCCGTTGCTATAAACATGTCGCCCCTACGGGGCTTCCTCCTCCTGTCCCATGCGCCGCATATAAACAGGACGCACCTGACGGAGCTCAAATCGCGCACCAGACTACTGTAATCCATAGATCGCCTCTGGATCGAAGCGCCATTAGGAGCGTCCTGTTTCTAGTCACGCGCACAAGCACAATGCCAAAGGTCCGTGGGAGCAACATGTAATTGATGAACCGCGCGTCACCCGCAACGCTGAATATCCCTCACTTCATCGGGAAATCGTCCTTCAACAACACCCGCTTCGCCTCCGTCGGCTTGGATTCCTTGCCGTCCTTGTCCACGTACGTCGCGAACAGGAACAATGGATACTCGGCGCGCAGGCCGGTGACGAGCACGAGCGGTTTGTCGGCTTTGCCCATCTGTTGCGCGCCGACGCCGCTCTCGTGCGCGGAGACATAGACCCGGTATTCTTTCGCGCCTTCGACAGGCTGGAAGGTCACTTCGACGCGCGTGCCGTCGTAACCGTGGTCGGGAGGAGCGAGCTTGGCGATCACGGGCGCTGCACCAACGCCCTTCTCCTTGAGCGCGGCGACCGGGTTCGGCATTGCAGCGAGGTTCACCTTGGGAATCTGGATCGCGTTGGCCGCAGCGCGCTGCAACTTCACCGGCGCATCGGTCATCATCTGCTCGTTGTCATAGACCGCGATCAGGTTGCTGAGTTGAACGCTTCGATCCGGCACTTCGACCAACTCATCCACATAGATGTTGTGGGTGCGCTGCTCGATGATGATGCGCGTGAGTTTGACCGGCAAATCCACGACACCTTCGGCGTTGTAATTCCACCAAACCCGGTCGGCACTGCGATAATTGTCGCCCGGCTCGTGGTGCGGCAATGGAAACTCGATGTATCGCCAGCCATCGAAGTTGAAGTACGACCAACAATGCACGTCGTCGCAGTTCCAATCGTCGCGCGTGCCGACGCTCTGCCAGCGCTCGCCTTTCGCGTCCTCGATTTCATAAACGATGCGTCCCCAGTTCGAGCGACCGTTGGCCCACACACCCAGTGCGCGCGCCCTGCCGGGAATCTCGACGGGCGCCTCTGGCAGGAACACGCCGTACCACGCCGCGAGCGGACGTTCCTTCGCAGGCTTGTCGAGCGCGACCTGCCAGACTTTCGCTTTGCGTTCGGGCGAATCAGCCATGTCGGATTTCATCGGCCCCGCGAATCGAGGCGCGCCCCAATGGTTCGTCGCGTAGCTGCCGTACTCGGCCGCGTCGTACTTCCACGGTTTGTCGAGCGGATCGAGCAGCTTCGTGAACTTACCGGGCTGATGGGTGTGCGTCGGCGGGCCAACCTCGACTGTCTTGATCGCTGCGTCGGCGGGCGTCGTCAACCACACCGGCGTCGGCGACAACGCGACCGACGACGTCAGGTCGGAGAGCGATAGTTTTGTGTCATTCCCGTTTTCGTCCGTGTGGATGATGTCGCCCGCTTTCGCGAATGTCACCTTCGCGTCGCGCGTTCCTCGAATCGTCCACAGACAGTAAATCTTCTTTCCGTGCGTCGTAAACCGCACGCAGTAGGCCGTGTGCGAGCCGGTCGGCACGAAGCCGTCGAACTCCACGCTGTCGAGCAACCGACTCATCGTCGCAAACGCGGTCAATGCCGGCTTCGGGTTCGCCTCGGGTTCACGTCCCACCAGGCCGATGCAGCCGTAATGCTGCGAGCCCCAGTAGCCCGAGCAGTCCTGGAGCGTCCAGCAATTCGCAAACGTCGTCGAACCGAGCGCGAGGGACAAGACCGCGGTGCGCACAACGCTGTCCGCCGAGCCGCGGTGGCCGAGCGCGAGTTCGTGGCTCGATGGGTAATACGACTCGGTGTGGATGACCGGCACCTTCTCGTAGCCGTACTTTTTCATCGCCTGCTTGAGCAGCCACATTCGGTTGGGCGTCACCTCGCGGATCGGCATCTCCGGCATGCGCTCGAACTGCGGGCTGTCCACGCCGATCCAGTCAAAGAGTTCCTTTGGCGTCTTGTCCTTGAGGAACGGTTCGGCAAAATTCGATTCGCACCAGCCGAGTGCGATCTTCGCCTTGGGCGCGTGTTTGCGGATGCCCTCCGCCGCGGCCTTGAACGTCACCATGAACGCCCGGTAACGCGCCTGTTCCTCCGGGGTGAGCTTGAGGTCGGGCTCACCGATGTACTCCGTCGGAACGCCGTAGGTCAGAAGCGACGTGATCGCCGTCTCGGTGAATATCGAGAACGACGGAATGTCGGGATCCTTCTCCAGTCGCTCGGCGACGCTCTTGCCGATCTTGTCGCTGAACGCCTGGTACTCGGCGGGATCGTAGGGGTCTTTCTCGGCCCACTTCTCGGGACCGTAGAGAACGTGCTGCGGACTCATGCCGACGCCCCACTGCCGGCGGAGGTTGTGATCCTGCGTGCCGCAGAATCGGCTGCCGACCGCCCGGTTGAGGTAGAGATTCTCCTCCTTGTTCGGGTTCGTCCCGTGCGCGCCGACCCAGTTCCACAAGCCCCACCGGCTGTTGCCCGGTCCCGATCGCCGCGTGTCGGGCGGAAGTTGAGCGAGCGTGCCCTGCTGCGAGAACGAGTTCGGTTTGGAACTGATGCCGCTCAACTCGACGTCGGTACGCACCGCGTGCAGGCCGTACACCTGCGTCGTGATCGGGATTTCGCTTTCCGTCGAGCCGTTCGCATCGAGTGAAAGCGTGCGTTGGTACGAGTTCGTTTTCCCGACCGGACTCACCACCGTCACGCGCACACGGGCATCGGTCTTTTGACCGCTGAGGTTCTCGAGGCTCACGCGCCAGACCGGCTGCTCGGGCGCGACGTAGGTGTTGCCCCAGCGGTTCCCGCTGGCGGTCAATCGCACGGGCGCTTCCTCGAAGGTCATCGCGAAGATACGCACGCCGCTGGGCAGGCCACCCTGAAACCAACTGTAGTTCGCGGGATCGGGGCTGGTGCGGAACGGGAAGACCTGCTTCGTGAGCTCGACCGACAGAAAATCTTCGTTGCGAAATTCGGAGGCAATCTTCACCGAATCGAGTTCGATGGGAACGAGCCAGAGGTTGGCGTCCCTGCCGTCGGCCAGCTTGACCGGCAACGGCGTCGCTCCCTTTTCGCCGCGGCGGGAGTCGAATGAGGGAACATTCACCGCCGCGTCAATCGGAAATCCAGCCGAGGGACGGTAAAACCGCGCAGTCACAATGGGGGCGCGATTCGGCTGCCCATCGAACGCGGCGACGAGCCAAAGCCGCGAGTACGGGCGGTTCGGAATGCTGAATCGAATGCGGTTCGGATCGTAGATCTGCGGGCCCGGCCAGGTTTCATTACCTTCGTAATGGCCTTCTTCGTTCCGGTAATGAAACAGGCTCTCACTGACATCCACATGGTCGTTTCCGTTCGCGGCGTGCGGGAACACGAAGGGGATTTTGTTCACCGTAACCGGATTGCCGCCCGGCAATGAGCCAGGTTTCAAGGCAAACTTGGCGTTGCACTGGGTTTCGATGGGAACAGGTTGAAAGCCGTCGGGGCGCGAACCGGGCCGTCGCACGACGAGCGACGCGATGCGAATGTTGGCGCTGAGTTGAATCTGGACGCCGCCCTCGATGCGTCCACCGGGTTGGCGTTCGCCGACAAGGAAACCGTCGCGATAAACCTGGACCGCATCGGGTCGCACCACCACGCGTAACTCGAACCAGAGATCCTTCACAGGCGGCACGCGCGACATGGCGGCTTCGAGTTCTTCCCGCAGATCGGCGTCGAGCACGGGCGAGATACTCTTGAACCGCTCCGCGAACCAGATGCCGCTGTTGAGCAGACGCACTTTTGCCGTCTGACCGCGAATGATCTCGGCCTTGCTTAGATAACCCTGGCTTGCGCTCGTGCCGAACGCGGCGAGGATGCGGAGTGTGCAGGGGCTGTACTGCGGCATCGCGTACGCGGAGACGGAGCAATCCGACTCGGGCGCAGCGCTGACGCCGCTCGTACCGACGTGGAGCGTCATTCCCTGCTGCGTCACGCCATCGGCGATGCGGACGCGGGCGACGACCTCGTAGTCGCCGGTGGGCAGCGCGGTGCGGCTGCGAATCCAACCCGAACCGGCAGCCTTTCGTTGGAACGTGTCCTGATTGAGGATCTCATCGCGAACGACGGCGAGATCGGGCGAGAGTTCCCAGCCGCTCTTGGCGGCATCGAGGTTGATGGGCAGTTCCATCTCGGTTTTCGGAGCGGGGAGTTCCTTGAACCACGCGGCATCCGCGGAAAGACCGATTACCACGGAGAGCACGGAGGCACGGAGAATTGGGTTCGCGGTCAGCATCGTCTGGATTTTCATTTCTCAGTGTCTCCGTGTCTCCGTGGTGGACTTTTTTCCGAGGAACGTCTGCGCTCGCTCGCGCAACTCTTGCGTCTTCTTCCGGCATGCCGCCCGCGCCTCAGCCAATGCCTTCGGATCCGGCTTTCCTCGTTTGATGAACTCGATGATGTGGCCCTCGGCCTCCATGAACCCCGCGCAGAGCCGCGCCACTTCGCCGGCGATGTGGTTCGGGATCGTCGTCACGCCGTTGCAGTCGCCGTGCAACAGGTCGCCGGGATAAATCGTGATCCCGCCCACGTGGACGGGCACGTTGCTGTCAATGATCTGGACGTAGCCATGCGAGCAGATCGTGCCGGCAGTGAACACGGGGAAATTCAGCGCGCGCACCTGCTGCAAGTCGCGTCCCGCGCCGCTGGTGATCAGGCCCGCGCAGTCGAATGTCTTGTAGATGCCGCACATCAATTCGCCGAACGTCGCCGCCGCGGAGGGATTGTCGAGGTCCTGGAACACCACCACCCGCGGCGTCGGGATGTCCTTGAACGACTCGATTTGCCCGTCCAACCCGGCATACTCGCCGCCTTTCAGCGGCGGCCCCGCCGAGCGGAACGTCGCCGTCGCCGCGTACCCGACCATCGGCGGCATCTCCGGGAACGCGGCCTGGATGCGCGCGTCCATGTAGTCGGCATTATCGGGTCGCACGCCGAACAGTTCGATGACGTTGCAGACCGTGGGCGTGTCCGCTTTCTTGAGAAGCTCCAGTTCCTCGGCAGTGATGGTCGTAATGGGGTTCACGCTCCAAGGAAATACACGAAGCACCACAAATATGGGAAGGAGGAACTCGGCCGTAGAAAGGATGGGGTTTTCCGCCACTACAATGCTCGCCGTCTCCTCCAAGCCAAACCCAGTCCGGCCACAAGCAGCATCACCAGGGCGCTCGGTTCGGGAATGACCACCGACACGGACAGGATGCCGAGCGAATCGAACTGGGTGAAATCCCAGGCAAGCCCGCTGCCCAACGCGGGCAGATTCGTCGTGGCGAAGAAGCCGGACACCGATCCGAAATCAAACAGGTCGAAGGCGTCCCCGGCCGCCGGCGTGTACGAGAGCAGGCTGATGGTGAGCGTGCCATCCCGGACAAAGCTGCCATCTACAAGGAGCTCGTCGTAGCTGCCGGCATTGGTCCCGGCCAGTTCCATTTCGAGGATCGACGAGGAGAGCAGCGTGAGGTTGTTCGAGAAGGAAAGCGTGCCCGGCGAACTGCCCGGAGCGATGGTGCCCTCGTTCGTCACGTTGGCGCTGTGGATTCGGCCGTCGCCGATCAACGAGCCGCCCGCTCCGATTGTGAGAATGGTGCTTTGCCAGGCGGAGTCGGTGCCCGCGAGCCGAAGCGTGGAGAAATTCTGTCCGCTGCCGAACGTGTAGGCGCCGAGGTTCGCGTTGGTGGAGTTGAGCAGGCTCAAGGTGTTGCCGCCCTGGAAGGTGATCTTGCTGAAGACGTTGGTCACGAACGCGGAGGCGTTCTTGAACTCGATCACCGCGTTGGTGGTGACGAAGCTGGAAGTGGCGCCCACGGTCACGGTGGGATGGTTGAGCCCTGTGAACTGCACGGTGCCGCCGTTGGCGTTGGTCAGGTATCCGCGCAACGCGCCGCCGCCCCCGACGGCCAGGTTGGACTGCAATTCCAGGACGCCGGCACCGGCCACTTTCACCACTCCGGTGCTGAAGTCACCAAGGGTCAGAATTCCTCCCGAGGTCAGTTTGCCGCCGACCACCTGAATCTCTCCGTACGAGCCAGCCCCCCCACCGCCGACATTCACATCGCCGCGGAAATCCACGGTGCCGGTGTTGCTGACGATCAGGAAACCGCGCGAGTTGGCCCGCGAGCCGATCACGTTGGCGGCGGTGCCGGTGACGGACAGCGACCCGCCCGTGACATACGCATACCCCGTTGCGTTGCTGGCGCCGCCGGCGGTTCCGCCCGCGATACGGAGATTGTTGAACGTGGTCACGGCATTGTCTTCCACGTACAGGTAACCGACGCTGTTGGTGAAGTTGCCCACAGTCACGCTGACGGCGGAGTTGGTCGAGTTCCCGCGGGCGCGCCAGGTTCCCATCGCACTGCCGTTGGCCAGCGTGCCGCTGCCGACGACCACATCGGTCGCTGTCAGAGTTCCGGCAACCACGTCCACTGTTCCCGTCCCGCCGACATCGCTGCCAATCGTGATTGTGGAGTTCGTGACCAGGAGCAGCGCGCCGGGTGTATAGAGTCCCAAGGTCGGATTCGCCCCGGCCGCGTCGCCTATCTGGACTGATCCTGCAGCGACGACCACGGTGCCGTTGCTGAGGACGAACTGCGATCCGCCCAGCATCCGCAGCGATCCGCCGGTGCCGCTCGACAACAGAAGTTGCCTGGACGTGTTCGTGAAATTCACCAGCAGCGTCGGGCTGGTTCCCGCCTGCCCCAGCGTCAATGCCGGCACGGTCGTGCCCACGGCCGTCATCCAACTCGATGCCCCGCCTGGATCGGTGTCGGCGGTGGTATCGTTGATCAGGACGGTGTAACTGCCGTTCGCGATGGTAACACGATTGGTGGGGTTCGGGAGGACGTTTGGATTCCAATTCCCCGCGCTCTCCCACGATCCGCCCGCCTGGTTTGTCCAGTTCAAGCTGATGGCGGGCGCCGGTGCCACCGGCGCCAGGAGCAGCGACAAGGTGGTCGCGATTACGGTGATTCTTTTCATATTGAGTTCCCCCTCTTGCATTTCATTGCCTTGACTACCAGTGCTGTTCCCCGTCCAGTGGATCCGGCCCACGACTCGCAATCGGTTTGCCGTTGTGCCCATCCTTGGTGAAAGCGGTCGTGGCCTGGTTGTTGTCCCAGCCTGTGGCCGGACGCACGATGGCTTCCACGTGGCCGTCCATGAAACAGAAATTGAGCTTGTTGCCGTGGTTCTGCGGTTTGCCCCAACCGAACCCGCCGCTGAATCCGTACAGGGTCACATCGAGATGACTCGGGGCGTAGAGCGTGTTGCCGTAGCAATCGGAGATCAGCACGATTTTCTCGAGGCCGGGCGCGGGCCGACCCGCCGTGGCCAGTGGCGTGCCGGGAATCTTGTGGGCGGGGCCGCCGAAATAGTACAGCACCCAACGGTTCAAACCGTACGACGTGTAGCCGCCGTAATTGTTCTGTTCTTCCGGGCACCGGGGCACTTTGGGCATGTACCGGGGCACAAGCCGGCTGGCCCAGCGACCGTATTCGATGTCGCCTTGCGGGATCAACGGGTCGCCCGGCGGCAACCGCCCGTCGCTGTCGTCGCGATACAGTTCGAGGGCCAGGAATATCTGTTTCTGGTTGTTCATGCAGAAGGCCGTGCGCGCTGCGCGTTTGGCGCCCTGTAACGACGGCAGGAGCAACGCCGCCAGGATCGAAACGATGGCGATTACGACGAGAAGCTCGATGAGGGTAAACGCCCGGCGCGAAAGCCGCGTGGGTCGCTGGCGCTCGCACAGGCATGTTCGTTCTCGCGGATCGCTCATGACCGCCTCCTCAATGGGTCGGGAGTCAGACGGGCGGCGGCGTGTACGAAGGGCGCCGCAGTGGATTGTCGCGCCACCACTTCCGAAGGCACCACCCAGCGCTGCTTGCGGCGAGTGTTGCGTCGCTCCAGGGAGAGCAACATTTTCACGGCCCACTCGCCCATCATCGGGCGGGGATATAACACGGTGGTGAGTGATGGCTGCGAACGGAGGCCGTCGGGTGTGTTGTCAATACCGCAGACGGACAACTGCCCGGGCACGTTCACGCCGATGCGTCGCGCTTCGCGCATCACCTGCAAAGCCAGATCGTCGTTGTTGCACGCGATGGCAGTGCAGCCCGACTCCAGGAATCGATTGATGGACGGCGCCTCTCCATCGGCCTGCGGATGAAGCGTCGCGCGGATCGAAAGCTCTTTGCACCGCCGAAGGAATCCTTCCTTGCGCAGCGCCGGCACCGGGTCGTCGAGTTGCGGGTAGGCGAACCCGATGCGGCGATGGCCGAGCGCGTGGAGATGATCCACAAGCGTCGCCGCCAGCTTTCGGTCATCGAGCACCACGCAGTGGGCGGACACACCTTCCGGCAGCCGGTTCAGAACGACCCAGGGAATCCGGCGGCGATCCAGAACCTTGGCGATCCGGCGGGTCGCAAACTCGGCGATCAACAGCCCGCGCAATCGCCGTCGCTTTTGCACCCAATCGTCCCATTCCTCGATCGGCACGGTGTCAATGTGAACCACTTCGTTGCGACGGGCGAAGGCGTTGACGATGGCCACGAGCATCTGGGCGTGCACGGGCGAGGTCACCAACTGCGGGACGCACAGCACGTGGAACATGGGCGCGGACCGGCGGCGGGGGATGATCAGTGACGCAGATTCGAGCGTCTGGAGACGGCTCTTTTCGATCTGCCCACCCAGGTAGAACGTTCCCGAGCCATGCACGGACTTCAGCGCGCCAAGTCCGACGAGATAGCGGATCGCGGTGCGGACCTGGGCGACGGAAAATCCGAGTTGCCGGGAGAGTTCCCGAAGCCCGGGCAGGCGCGTCTGTCCTTGAGGAAGCTGGTGAGCCATCTGAATGATGGCTTCTGCAGCGGAGGGCCGTTGTGGGACGCGCGTCATCGCTCAAAATAGAGTGCTACTTTCACTCCTTCCAATAGCACACTTTATCGACCTGCTTTCCAAAGGCAAGAACAAAAACCCGTCTTACTTCAGGAGTCCCTCGGGAAAACCGCGTGGATCGCGCTGGAAGGGAACGGCATCACTGGTGTGGAGAAACCACTCCAATAGGCGACGCTCCAAAAGCGGGCGCACCTCCGCATGAGACGGCCGCCCGTAGAGATTGTCCAACTCGGTCGGGTCCACTGTCAGGTCATACAACTCGCTCACGTCGGATGGGCGGAACACCAGCTTGTGCGTCGCGGTGCGGAGCATGGCGCATCGCACGGAGGACTCGGGGTGTTCCTGCTGTTGGAGTCCCTTGGGGTAGTAAATCCCGTCGCGGTTGTCTCCAATGTCGTGAAATCCGCCCGGCACGCCTTCGTAGCAATGAGGTTCATGCGGATCGTAACCGCCCTCGGCAAACGAAGCCCGGTCGGGGTCACCGGGCGCACCTTTGAGTTGAGGCGACATCGAGCGCGCAAAATGCGTGTGGCGGCAGTTCACGCCCGCAAGTTCGAGGGTCGTCGGCATGATGTCGAAACACTCGATTGGTTCGCGCACGACATGGCCCGCCGAGCAGCCGGGTGAACGGACGATCATCGGGACGCGCGTCAGGCAATCGTCCAGGCCGCCGTGCCATTTCTCGACCAGACCGTAGTCGCCCGCCCATTCGCCGTGGTCGGAGAAGCAAAACAGTGCGGTATCGGACACATGCCCGGTCTCTTCCAGCGCGTCGAGCAACCTGCCCAGCATCGTGTCCACGTAGGAGATCATTCCGAGATAGACGGCCCGCAGTTTGCGAAAGTGCTTCGTGTCCAGTTCATCGAGCCGCCGGTATTGCCGGATCAAGCGGTGAAACGCGGGTTTGTTGGGAAGATCCGCCGGGCGCATCGGCGGCAGATCGTTCGGGTTGTACATGTCGTACCAAGGCTGCGGACAGGTGAATGGACAGTGAGGGAAAATGATCGGCAGATACATCATGAACGGAGGGTCGCCGGGCCGTCGCGCGCGGAGAAACTCGATGGCCCGGGTGACCTGATGCCAGTCCGGGTTGTGGCCGGGCATCGGACCGAACAGGAAGCTCCAGTAGCCGGGATCGTCCCGCTTGAAGATGTTGCGGTCGCCGCCTTCGGTCAGAGTCCAGTCGTACGCGCGCGTCACGGAATCGCGGAAGCTGTCTTGGGCGAGCAGGTCGTTCTTGCCGAACCAATGCACCTCGTGCCCGGCTTGCTTCAGGTACTTGAGCGTGTTCGGCTCGTCCGGTTGCAGCAAGTGCCACAACGTACGGTGCCCACGCACGTGCGGATACCACCCGGTCATGAAACTGCACCGCGACGGGGAACAGACCGTGTGCTGCACGTGGCATTGTTCGAAGCGCACGCCCTCGCGCGCAAGGCGGTCGAACGCGGGCGTCCGCGCCAACGGGTGTCCGTAGCAACCAAGCATGTCGGCGCGCATCTGATCAGGGTTGAAGTAGATGAGGTTCACAAGGCTCAGGGGCTCCCGGGGTTGGAGGTGACGCGGACGGCGAGTCCGTCCGCGCGGGCGACTTCACGAGGAATGAGCAACGCATTCGGCGACGCGGCGATGGCGTTGGGTACGTTGAAGAAGACGAGATGACGGACGCGCTGTGCGGAGAACCGCCACGGCTTCCCGTCCTGGCCGGCCGGGACCGGGATGCTCACGAATTCACAATCCACGTCCAGCTTGCGGACCCGCTTCCCGCCCGGTCCAATCATTTCATGCGGACCGCCACGCCAGTAATAGCTGATTTGTTTGGTGCCCTTGGGCACGTAGAAGTAGTGGTCCTGGATGCCGCCGTGAAACCGCTGCATCTGGTCGCGCGACAACTCAAGCGAGGCCGCATGATCCGCCTCGACGCTGATCCGCCAGCCCGCGCCCGAGTCTTTCACGTCGAGACGATACAGTCCGGGACGCGGCACCTTCAACTCCAAGCGGTGCTTCGACGGCGGATCGAGCGGCACCCGTCCCTCGGCGATCGTGGTGCGATTGGTGTCGGTCAGCGAGTAGCGCAGGTCGGTTTTGGCCCGGAAGATTTCCAGAAGCCCCGCTTGAATCTCCACGCGCAATGGTTCACCCGCCACGCTGTAGAGCGCATAGTTCGCCGGTCCTTGGAACGATTGCTCGGTCATCGTCGAGGGCGTGTTCGCAAAGCGCACGGGAACGAGATCCTGGGAAAATGACCGCTCCGTCACTTCCTGTGGCTGAAAGTACGCCAAGCCCTCGCGGAACTGTTTCTCCGTCTCCTCGCGCGTGAGCGGGGTTTTGACCATCCACGGCTTGTTCGTGCTGGGATCGAGCGAGGACCAGGTCGGTTCGTCGAACGCCTTCGCCGCCTTGGCGGTTTCCATCTGACGCATCGCTTCCCAGTGGTTCATATACGAGAACCGCGTGCGATAGCCGTGTGTCAGCCATGCGAGCGTCAGGTTTTTTCGCTCGGCTTTGGTCCGCGCGCGATCCATCTGCCAGCGCAGGTGATTGTAACGAAGATATTGCTTGATGTGATCCAGCCGGGCTTGCACGTCAGGACGTTCCTTCGCCAGCCGGCTCGCCTCGCCCACGTCTCGATACGCAAGTGCCAGCAGCGTCTTGGACAACAGCGGCTTGTTCCCGCGGTCGAGCCGCTCGTAATAGCGTCGCATCGCGGGAGCGGCCGGGCCGAACGCTTTCTCGTAGAAATCTGTCAGCAGCGCGGAGACGTCCGCCTGCGGATCCCACATCAGCCGGCTGGCAACCAGATAGCCGCGCCCATGCGGACCCCAACTGTTGCTGCTCTCGGCGGTGATGCTCCGGGCAGGGAGCGCGGCGTACCGGCGAATCGCCTCCTGCAAGTACGCCGTATCCGCCGCGCGACCACCGGGCAGCCGGTCGGCATCCCATGTCCAGACCGAGAAATACTCGTAGATGCCGAGGTTGCGGGTTTTCTTCGCCCAGAGATCGAGAAGCTCCTCGTCGGTATGTTTACTGAAGGTGAACCCGGCTGTCCGCTCGACATAGACGTTCGGTTCGAGATCGAACGCGGGCGGGTCGGAATGCCAGCCGTACGCGAGCAAGCCGACCATCTTGCCCGGAAACTCCTTCTGCACCGCGCGGGCGACTTCGTTGGCGAGGCCAAATACCTGATCCGAAAAACTGCCGAGTTCTCTCGCCTCCTCGCTCTCCGATTGATTACCGCCGTCGGAGGGTTCGACGGAGATCATGTCCCGCTCGGGATGCTCGCGGAACTGTTCGAGCGCAAAATCCACGACCATCTTGCGCACGGCCGGGTTGGCCAGCTCGAACTTGCCGCCGACGCGCCGCTTTCCGCCCACGAGCGCGTAGTACTCTGGGTGCTTGTCGAACTCCTCCTTGTTCCGATCAATGATCCGCTTCCAGGAATGACCGGCGCGAACCTCGAAGGACGACCCCATGCGATTGTGTCGGCACCATGCCTGGTAGTCGCCCCCGGCCCGCATGATCACGTCGCGGTTGCCGGGCTCGCGCATCCTCCCGAAGCCGAAAGCGATTTTTCGGGAGAGAATCGCGGGACGACTCGTTTCGTTGGTGCTGAAGGACAAATCCGGAATCGAGGGCACGATCTCCCATTCCCGGGCGGGGAAAAAGCGTCGGTAGCCGATGATCTCCAGCATCCGTGCCGCCGCGTGCGATACGCCGAGGTCCGTGGCGCCGATGAGCAACACGCGATTGGTCTCGGTGCGAATCGCATACGCTTCCTTGCCGTCGAACTGGTCCCGCAGTTCCAGGGGCTTCGCCAGGCCCGGGTTGGGAAACTCGGCCAGTGTTCCGAGAACGATGCCGGTCGAGCCGTTGCCGGGCTTCACCGCGAAGTCCGCTCCCGCTATTTGCTTCAGATAGCCCGCCAGCTCCCCGGCCACGGCTTTGGTTGCATCCGATGCATTCGTGGAAATTGTAATCGCCGTAGTCGCCTTTCCATCGCGAGCGAGCAGCAGGCTCTCATTGTCCTGCGCCGGCAAAGACGCAGGTCCAACCAGAAGGGCACCAGCCGCCAACAGCACCGGAACGGAAGCGTTCACTTCGAACTCGCAGGCGTGGCAGACGGCCAGTCGTCCGTGCGAAAGGGACTGGCTGGCAAGCCCGCCTTGTTGTAGAGCGACACCTCGGGGTTGGCCGCCCAGCCGTATCGAACTGCCGCAGGCTTCTTGACCTTCTCACTGGAAACGAGGATCGTTTCCGCATCAATCTTCGCATCGGCCCAGACGAAATTGCGATCGTCCCCGGCTATGGCAAATCCCTTGAGGCCGCCTTCCGCCTTGTTCACCAGCCCGCCGCCGAGAAACTTGAAACTGAGCCGCGCCTTGTCGCCTTCGATTTTCATCGTGTCGAAGATCGGTCCCGAGGGAACGACCTCCTTCTTTCCATACACGAAGTGCAATGCCCACGCGGCAAGCCGGCGACCCACGTCCTGCTTGTTGCGCGGGTGGATGCTCTTGTCGCTGCCGATGTCAATCGCGACGGCCATGCCGGTGTTCGTCACGCTCAACGCTTTGAGCTGCGCCTCGCGCAATCGCGCCCATGGCGGATCGGTGGGATGATCGAATCGCTCGGTGTGGTTGGCGAGTTGAACGAACAGGAAGGGGAAAGCGCCCTGCCCCCATTGATCGCGCCAGTCTTGGATCATCGCGGGAAACAGCCTTGTGTACAGCTCGGGATTGTTCGCGTTGGCCTCGCCCTGATACCAGGCGACCCCGCGGATCGCGAACGGCATCAACGGCGCGATCATGCCATTATAGAGGTTGGCGGGACGCGTCGGCGAGGTGATCGGGTCCACGAAACGCGGACGCAGCGGTGGCTTCTCGCCTTTCTCCTTCGCCTTCTGCACGGCCACTTTCCATTCCGCCACGCGTTCTTCGTGTTTCGCGCGCGCCTGTTCCATTCCTTTCTTCCGCTCGTTCCAATGCTCGACGAGCTTCTTGAATTCGGGATCGGCCTCGAGGCATCCGAGTCGCGTCCAGGCCTGCGCGGGAGTTCCGCCCACCGAACTGTGGATCAAGCCGACCGGGCGTCCCAGCTTTTGATGCAGCTCGCGCCCGAAAAAATAACCCGCCGCCGAGAACCCGCCGACCGACTGCGGCGAGCACTCCACCCATTTGCCTACCACATCCTCCTTGGGCGACTCAGCCACGGTAATCGCCACCGTGAACAGCCGGATCTTCGGCCAGATTGCGGTCTCGATTTCCTTCTGCGGTTCGAGCGCGTCGCGAACGGGCCATCGCATGTTCGACTGCCCCGAGCAGACCCAGACTTCGCCGACCACGATGTTGGTGAAGGCGACGGTGTTCGTGCCCTTCACGGTCAGGGTCAACGATTCGCCTGCCGGCAACGGCGGCAGCGAAAGTTTCCAGCGACCATCCTTGCCGGCTTCGACGGAGACAGTCTTGTCGGCGAGCGTGACCGAAATCTTCTCACCTGGCGACGCCGTGCCCCAAACGGGAATGGGGGCCTCCTGCTGGAGCGCCATGTTGTGGCCGAATAGGGCCGGTAGCCTCACGTCGGCCATGGCAACGGTTTGCATTGCGACGAGAAGGGTAGTGACAGGAATACGGGATGCGATCATATCTTAGTAACACCCCGCTTCAGTGGGGTGGTTCGCGCGAAGAAGCTCAGTCCAACCGCTTCAGCGGTTTTGCGCGCGGTCTCAAAACCGCTGAAGCGGTTGCGTCGCACGTCCGGCGCCGCCTCACCCCACTGAAGTGGGGTGTTACTGAGAGAGCGTGTGTGCATAGCTGGATCAGGCCGGTTGAAACGGGAATCCCTTCGGGCGAGCGCGCTGCCGGCCGCCGATGTAGAATTCCTCGCGCACCTGTCGCCACGGCCGGTGGCCCCAGCGGAAACTGCGGAACGGATCGCGGATGCGGTCCATTTCCGTCAGCAACCAGTCGTGCAGGCGGTCCCGCTCGGCGGCCAACCTTCTGTCGTCGAGACGGTTCTTCATTTCGTACGGATCATCGCGCAAATCGTACAACTCGTCCGTCTCAAACAGGTTGATGATCAGTTTGTAGCGCCCGTCGGTGACACAGCGAATCGGGCAGAACTCGCCGAAGTTGTCGTGGTTGATCGCAAACCGGTGGAAGTTGAGCAACACACAGTCGTTCCCTCGCGCGGATGGATTGCTCAGGAGGTGCGCCATGGATCTCCCATTCAACACTTCTGGTTGTTCGATGCCGGCCAGGTCGAGCATTGTCGGAAGCAGGTCCACATGGCTGATCAGCGCATTGCTGACCGCCCCGCGTGCGCCGCCGGGACTGCGGATGATCAACGGGATGTTGCACGTCTCTTCGTACATCATCGGTCCTTTGCTCACCAATCCGTGGCTGCCCAACTGGTCGCCGTGGTGGCTCGTGTAGATGATCATCGTGTCGTCGCCGTGCAGCCGGTCCACCGCCGCGATCACGCGCCCGATCTCGCGGTCAATGTAACTGTTGCAGCCGAGGAAGGCGGGATAATGGAGGAGGCCATTGACGGGTTGTGGCGACGCGTCCTTCTGCTCGCGAAACAATTGTAGCAACTTCGGTTTGCCCTCGATCGGCGCGTTGTAGTTGGGTCGCACCGGCAACCCGATCTTCGCAAACCGCTCCCAATACTCTGGCGGCGCGACGCATGGCCCGTGCGGTTCGTCGAACGAAACCGCCAGCACAAACTTTTCGTTGCCGACCTTGCTGAGAAAATCAATCGCGCGATCCGCCACCCGGTGACCCCAGATGTTCTGCTCGTTGAATCCCGCCTTCCGCAGCGCATCGGCGGTCTTGCTCGTTTGGTACGCCTTGAACATTGCCGGGCCGACATCTTCGGCGTAGCGCTTGCCGTCGTACCACCAATCCGGCTCGAAGCCGCCGCCGGGCCCGCCGTCGCCGAAATAGGACGTGCCGTCGAGATGCCATTTTCCCGTGTACGCCGCGCGATAGCCGTAGTGGCGGAAAATCTCGCCCATCATCGCCACGTGGCGTCCCGGCGCGATGTTGTTGCACCACGCGCCGTTGAGTTGCGGATGCAACCCGGTAAAAATCGCTCCGCGCGCAGGCGTGCAAAGTGGACACGACGTGTAGGCGCGCTCGAAACGGATGGCCTCGCGCGCGAGCCGGTCGAGATTGGGCGTGTCCACCTGCGGATAACCATACGCGCCGACCATCTCCTTGGTCTGCGTGTCCGTCATGATGAACACGAAATTCATGAATGAACTCACTTGTGGCACACGGCATCGGCCGAAACAAGTGTGTTTTTGCATTTGACGCCAATCGCACTCTTGGGGAACAACATTCCATGACCCACGCCAAGTCCATGAACGTCATTTTGATCGTCATTGATTCGTTGCGGAAAGATTGCGTCGGCGCCTACGGGCCGACCGTGGGGCGAGAATGGTTTGGCCGGGAAATCCAGACGCCTTCGCTCGACCGCTTCGCCGCGAGCGCGATGCGGTTCACGCGGGCGTTCCCCGAGTCGTTGCCCACGGTGGTGTTCCGCCGCGCGATCAACACGGGTCGGCGCATGTTTCCGTTCCGCAACTATCGCCCGACCAAGTGGGACATCGTCTATATGCCCGGCTGGCAGCCAATTGACGAGGACTGCGACACACTCGCCGAGGTGCTCGCCCGGGCGGGGTATCGCACCGGGTACATCTCGGATTGCATGCCGGTGTTCCAGCCCTCGACGAACTTCCACCGCGGGTTTCATCACTGGCATTTTGTGCGCGGACAGCAACAGGACCGCTGGCAATCGCTCAGCCGCGGCAAACACGTGGACCTGTCCCAGTACTGCGTGAGCCAGTTTCATCACGATCAACTCAGCACGATGTTGAGTCAGTACGTCGCCAACACCTC
>CAZOTB010000050.1:0-38592 GCA_964582645.1 uncultured Verrucomicrobiota bacterium
CTCAAACGCAGAGGTTGGCACCAAAGTCGGCCGCGTCTGGCAAGGCATTTCGCGCCAGGACGCATTTTTTCATTTTGGCAAACGCCACGAAACGGAGGACTTGGCAAAGACCAGCGCCCGCAACCGCTCGCAGCCGCCGTCGCGATGCGCGAAGCGCTGCGGGAATCGCCGCACACTCCACCGCGTCCGCGGGGTGCGCACCGTCGCCACCCAACTCTGCGCCACACTCACCAGCAATCGCCGAAACAGCCCCAACACCAACGCCGCATTCCCATCCCGCACCCGACTGCGATCCTCGTCCAACGACACGTCCAGCGGATGATGCAGCCCGCTCTCGATCACCCAGTAGCCGCGTTTGAGCCGTAGCCAGCCGGCCGCCGTCAACTGCTCGAACGTCTGGCTGCTGATCAAGTACACCGTCTCGGTGGTCTTTTGGCCGTTCCGTCGCACTCGACGCGCCCTTCCACTTCCGAGCACGAAACAGGTTCATGAGCTGGACCGCGAGGAGGCAGCAACCGGTATTCAACCTTCTCGACGCGGGCGCGTTGATGCGGCATACTCCCGACCAACATGAAGTGGCTGGCAACAGTCCTCTCGATTTGGATCCTGGCAGACACCGCCTTCGCGGCGGACACGCAGACAGTCCTCCGCGTGCTCGCGCTCGAGCGCCCACAAGCAAGGGCGGAACAACGGCTCGCCGATTCGTCGTTCACCCCAAAGAGCGGAATCAGGGTCGTGATCGAGGTCTGCACACCATCGAACCTCCTGCAGCAGCTCACCGCGAAGGACAATTCATTTGATCTGATCACGTACGAAGGCGAATGGTTGGGCCAGCTTGCCACGGCGGGCCTGCTCGAACGACTCGACAGCTCCCAGTTCCTCGGCACAAATACGACCTCCAATGCCGAGGACCTGACCGAGGCGGAGATGATCACCGCAGCCACCAACACCGCCCTCTCGCTTTCCATCTTGCGCCCCGAGATGACCTACCGGCTCGCGAAGTACCCGACCGTGGAACGCGATCTCTACCAACGCAAATTCGACAAGCACGACGCAGCCCCCGTGTTGGGCCTTCCGTGGAGTTGCTCGGCTGAGTTGCTTGTCTATCGCGCCGATCTGGTGGACGGAGCGTTTGCCCGCGTGTTGCCCCAGGTGGCCGAGTTCTACAACAACGAGGTGGCGCCAAACTGGACAAACAACTGGCGAATGCTCGTCTCCGCCGCGCGCTTGGTGCAACTCGTCCACAGCGATGTGCGCCCGGTGGCTGTTCGTGGCGCGCCTGGCGCCGACGCGGTGCTCGAAGATTTTCTGCCGATCTTCTGGTCGTTCGGCGGCGAACTCTGGAACGAGGACCGGCGGAAAGTTGACGGTGTTCTGAACAGCCCGGCCGCGGTCAAAGCGTTGCAGCACTACTGCGATTGGAATGCGAAGTCGAAGCTCATCCCCCCAGAGGCAATCAATTGGGGAAATGCCGAGATGGTCAAGGCGTTGACCGATGGCAAGGTGGCTATTGGCATCACGTGGCCGCATTTGGCGCAACGGTTGCAGGGCGACAAACAATCGCGCGTCGCAGGACGAATCAGCGTGGCGGTGCTGCCGGGCGATGTTGCAATTTCCGTTCAGGCCAAGCCACCGAAAGACCCGAGCGGCGCCGTGACCGGCGCGATTGACGCGTTTCAAGCCGAGACCTCGATCCGTCGCTGCACGCTCTCGGGAGGGGCCGGCATCGGCATCAACGCATCCTCGAAGCAGAAACCGGCCGCGTGGCAATATCTCGAATGGCTTTTCTCGCGCGAGACCCAGACCAGGCTCATCTTCGAGCCCGGCTTGAACTATGCCAGTCCACGCAAAGACCTCAAAGCGGAGTCGCGTTCTGCCAATCCCGTGAACCGCGTCGTGATGGAGGCGTACGACGGGGGTTGGGTGCGGTCGCGGTGGAACATTCCGGAGACGCCGCAACTCGATGCGATACTGGCCCGCGAATGCAATCTTGCATTGCGTGGAACCAAAACCCCGCGCGAAGCGCTCGACGCAGCCGCGAAGGAAATCCAGTTCATCCTCGACAGGGGCGCGAGCAAGTGAATCGGACGACGTGCAACGCGGTCACCTCGGTTTCACTGCCCGGTCGGCGCGCGGAGGCGCCTCCCACGTTGGGTTTATTCTCTGCGATGTTCTTCAAAACCTGCCGGCTTGCAGAATGGAATATTGCTTCAACCCAGGATCGGCCAATGTGGGAGGCGCCTCCGCGCGCCGACCGGGGGAGACACTGATGAAAGGCGGCGAGGCGATCAAGCAGCAAGCCCTGCGCGAATGGCGGCGAGGCGCGCAGGATGTCCCGCGCACCACCCCGAAGTCGGTGGGCCAGGTCATCGAGAAACTGCTGCCGAAGCTTGGTCTCAAGCAGCAGGTCGAGCAGAACAAACTCGTGATCGACTGGGCAATCATCGTCGGCGGTGTCAACTCCAAGCATTCCAAGCCGAGCGTATTCCGCGACGGCGTGCTGATCGTGTCCGTGGATCATTCGGCGTGGCGGATGGAGTTCGAGCATCAAAAACCGCTCTGGCTTCGCAAAGTCCGCGAGTATATGAAGCCCACCACGGTGAAAGAGATCGTGTTCCGGGTGGAGGGGTAGGGCGACACGGCTGTGCGCCCATGGATCTTTCGGCAATTCCACAAGGGTGCACAGCCGTGCGCCCCTACTTGAATTGAGCGAAAAACGCCTTCGCCATCTCCGGCGGCGCGGGGGCGTTGCGATCAATGCCGGCACAATGCTCGACCAACTCCTCCGGCAACTCCTTCAAAAACGGCGACGGCTGGCGCAAGGACGGCTCGCCGAACTTCATCCTCGACCGCGCATGGCTCAATGTCAGCGTTTTCATCGCACGCGTAATGCCCACGTAAAACAAGCGCCGCTCCTCCTCGATCGTACCTTCGTCCTTGCTGCGTTCGTGCGGCAAGAGCCCGTCTTCCATCCCGACCAAATACACGTGCGGAAACTCCAGTCCCTTGCACGAGTGCAACGTGATCAGCGTCACCCCGTCGCCGTTTCCCTCCTTCTCCTCCCTCTCGTCGTCGCTCGCGAGCGAGACTTCATCGAGGTAATCGCGCAGGCCGGAAGTCGGATTCGCCAGATCGAACTCCAGAATTGCCGTTGCCATCTCCTGCACGTTGCTCGTTCGATTCAGGGCGTCCTCGGGGTCGCGGCAGGTGCGACGCAACTCTTCAATGTAGCCGGTTTCGGCGATGAACTCCTTCGCACGGGCACCGAGCCGTCCTTCGCCACCGACCTGGTACTTCTCGATCAACCCAACGAACGTTTTTGCCGACTCCCGTGCTCGAGTCGAAAGCTGCGACGTGCATTCCTCGTTCTTCAGCGCGGCGAACACGGAGCATTTCTTCTCGTGACTCCAGCCCAGCACCACGGCCACGGTCGTCTCGCCGAGACCGCGCGCGGGGGTGTTGATCACGCGCAACAAGCTGCTGTCGTCGTCGGGGTTCACGAGCAGCTTCAAGTACGCGAGCACGTCCTTGATCTCACGCCGATCGTAGAAACTCTGCCCGCCCACGAGCCGGTACGGCATGCGCGCATGACGCAACGCTTCCTCGATCACGCGTGACTGGCCGTTGGTCCGGTACAGGATCGCGTGCCGGTCGAACGGCACTTTTTCAGCGAAATGCGAATCCTGGATCAAGCTGATCACCGTCTCGGCCTCTTCCTTGTCGTCGGCGAGCGAGAAGAGCGCGATCCGTTCGCCGTCGCCGTTGCGCGACCAGAGGTTCTTGGGGCGGCGTCCCGTGTTATGGCGAATGACGGCGTTGGCGGCCGAAAGGATGGTGTTGGTCGAACGATAGTTTTGCTCCAACTTGATGACCGCCGGGTTGGGGAAATGCTTTTCGAAATCGAGGATGTTCGAGATTTGCGCCCCGCGCCAGCCGTAGATGCTCTGGTCGTCATCGCCCACGACGCAGACGTTGTGATGTTTGCCGGCAAGCAGCTTGAGCAGAGCAAACTGCGTGTGGTTTGTGTCCTGGTACTCGTCCACGAGAATGTAGCGGTACCGTGCCTGGTACTTGGCGAGAATCTTCGGGTGCTTCGATAGCAGTTCGACCGCGAGCAGAAGGAGATCGTCGAAGTCCACCGCGTTGGCGTTACGGAGCGCCGAGTTGTAGCGCTTCACGGCATACCCGACGAGTTCATCGTGGATTTTCCCGGTGCTCTTGGCCCGACTGATCAACGCGAGGATCACTTTCGGGTCCGCCTTCTCGTCCTTGCTGACCGACTCGCCGACGATCTTGCGCACGATACCGAGCTGGTCGGACTCGGAGTAGATGGTGAAATTCGGCGTGTAGCCGAGCGCCGTGATGTCCTCGCGCAGAATACGGACGCAAAGCGAATGAAACGTCGAGACGGTCAAGCCCTTCGTCGCATCGTTGCCGAGCAGTTTCCCCACGCGCTCCCGCATCTCGCGAGCGGCCTTGTTCGTGAATGTCATCGCGAGGATGTTCTTTGGCGAAATGCCACGCTCGATCAGATAACCGATGCGATAGGTGATAACCCGTGTCTTGCCGCTACCCGCCCCCGCGAGCACGAGCACCGGCCCCTCGACGGTCTTCGCCGCCTGTGCCTGTTGCGGGTTTAGTTTCGTCAGATCGAGCATGAGGGAGGACGGAATACACTGAACACAGGAGCGAGGAAAGCGATTTCGACTTTGAATGAGACGAATTAGTGTAGCCGCCTGCGCCGAGGGCGGCTACTGCGAACTCAACCTTCCCTCCGCTTCCTATTGAAAAGCTCCGCCGTCTGACTTAGTATCGCACCCGTGCCCAAAGCTGCCACCAAGCCCAACACCAACTCAGGTGCGCTCCGCGAGATCGGAGGAATCGCCCTGCCCATTCTCGGCGCACTGCTGTTCCTGAGCCTCGCCACGTACGATCCCAAGGACGTCTCGCTGCTGCACCGACCGCCGAACCATCCGCCCCATAACTTCGTCGGCGTGGTCGGCGCGTGGCTGGCTTGCGGACTCTACTTTCTCTTCGGCGTGGCGGCTTACCTGATGCCGGTGCTCTGCGTCGGGTTCGGCTGGGCGTCGTGGGTCGCGCGCGAGACGAAACTCGGCATCAAGACGGTGTGGGCAGCGTTGCTGGTTCTGTCGGGCGCGTGCCTGCTGGAAACCAGCATCATGGCCGCCACGGTCGGCATGCTCCGGGACAAGTACGAGCTGTCGTTCCTGGGCGGATTCTTCGGCAACCTGTTCGTCGGCCTCTTCAGCATCTTTGGCAAGGGCGAGTACATCGTTTTCTTCCTGGTTTACCTGTGCAGTCTCGTGCTCCTCCTCGGCGCGAAGCCGGGCGCGATCATCGTGGCGGTGGTGGACCAATTCAAACAGCGTCGTCTCGCCGCCAAGACCGCAAAGGAAAGCCTCGACGATCATCTCGATGAGCGCGAGAAGGAACTGACGAGGAAAGCGCGGCAGTTGGAAGAGGAAGTGGACCGCAAGAAGAAGGAGTTGGTGGAGAAACGGGAAATCCCCGCCCTGTTGCAGGCATCCATGCCGAAAGATCCGAAGATCGAGGATCGTTCAGTGCCATCCGTCGAACCGTCCAGGGAGAAGAGCAAACCGCTCCCCGTCGAAGACGAGATCGTTGTCCGGGCCGCAGAGATCGCCGTCCAATTCGACAAGAAAGAGGCAGACAAGCCGAAACCGGAAAAGAAGGAAAAGGAGAAGCCCAAGCCCGAGATCGTGCCGGCCGTCACCACGGCCGAGGCACTTGGCTTGGTCAATCCGAAGCCGCCCCAGGACGACATCGCGCGCGTGGACGCAAAGCACGACGCCAAGCACCGAGCCACGCCCGTCCCTGCCGCGCCGCCACCGAAACCGCCGCCCGATTGGTCGAAGTACAAGCTGCCGCCGATTGACCTGCTCGATTTTCCGCCGATCAAGGAACGCAAGAGCGACGTGAAAGAGGACCTCACGCTCAACCGGCAAATCCTCGAGATGACCATGCGCGAGTTCGGACTCGACGTGCAGATGGGCGATGTGACGAAAGGTCCGACCATCACGCGCTACGAGGTGCATCCCGCGCCGGGCGTCAAGGTCGAGAAGATCACCGCGCTCTCGAACAACATCGCGCTCTCGATGAAAGCCCATTCTGTCCGCATCATCCCGACCATCGCGGGCAAAGGCTGCATCGGCATCGAAGTGCCGAACCAATCCAGCACGGTCGTGTACCTGCGCGATGTCATGGAGACGTCGGAATGGAAAAGCCACAAGGCCACGATCCCGCTCGCGCTCGGCAAGGATGTCTCGGGTAACCCGATCATCGCCGACCTGACGCAGATGCCTCACCTGCTCGTGGCCGGGGCCACCGGCTCGGGCAAAACGGTCTGCATCAACGCCATCATCGCCTGCCTGCTCCACCACGCGTCGCCGGCACAACTGCGTTTCCTGATGATTGACCCAAAGATCGTCGAGATGCAGGTCTATAACGGCCTGCCGCACCTGCTCGTGCCGGTGGTCACCGACACCAAGAAGGTCATCCTCGCGCTGCGCCACGTGATCAACACGATGGAGCAGCGCTACCAGATGTTCGCCAAGGTGGGCGTGCGCAACATCGCCGCGTTCAACTCCCGCAAACGCCCGGCTGCGAGCAAGACCGCCCCGCCCGCCGACGACGGCCAGCCGAAATTGATCGAGGTCCCGCGCGACGATGAGTGGGTCATCCCCGACAAGCTCCCGTACATCGTCGTGATCGTGGACGAACTCGCCGATTTGATGATGACCGCGCCTGCCGACGTCGAGAATGCCATCGCCCGGCTCGCGCAACTCTCGCGCGCCGTCGGCATTCACATGATCCTCGCGACGCAACGTCCCAGCGTGGACGTGGTCACCGGCGTCATCAAAGCGAACTTCCCCGCGCGCATCGCGTTCCAGATGGCGTCGAAGGTGGACTCGCGCACGATCCTCGATGGCAACGGCGCGGAGAAATTGCTCGGCAAGGGCGACATGCTGTATCTCCCCCCGGGTTCGTCAAAGTGCATCCGCGCGCAGGGCGTGTTCATCCAGGACGAGGAGATCAAGCGCACGGTCGAGCACATCAAGGGACAGACCGAACCGTATTACGAGGTCGCGATCCATGAGAAGCTGCAGAAGGAAACGGTGACGCCGGGCGATCTCGCCGAGGAAGAGGACGAGGAATTGGTCGAGCAGGCGATCGAGGTGTTGCGCACCGAACAACGCGCGTCGGTTTCCTTGTTGCAACGCCGGATGCGCATCGGCTATACACGCGCCGCACGCATCATGGACCTCCTCGAAGAACGCGGGATCGTCGGCCCGAACAAAGGCGCCGAGCCGCGCGACATCCTGATGGACCTGGACGGACAGATCAAGTGAGCGAAGTGGAGATCAGTTATTCGTTATTGGTTATTCGGAGACCGCTATTCTTCGCTCCCGATTGCCGGATAACGAATAACGAATAACGAACATCCCATGACCCTCGGCCAACAACTCCGCGCCGCCCGGGAAGAGAAGGGAATCGCACTCAAAGACGCCGCCGAAGCCATACGGGCGCGCGTGGAAGTGTTGCAGGCGTTCGAGGCAGACGACTACGCAAGCCTCCCGCCGCCGGTCTACGCCAAGGGTTTCCTCAAGTCCTACGCCCAATTCCTCGGACTCGATGCGCAGAAGCTGCGCGAGCAGCTCGATGAGGTCATCGGCGCCAAGAAAATTGCCGCGCCCGAACCGTTGGGGGCGGCCGCATCGCATCTCGGCCAATCGCCCGTCAGCCAGATCCTCTCCTCCATGGCCACCATGTGGGGCATGTGGCTGCTGGTCGGCGCAATCCTGGTCGTGGTGGTGTTGATCGTGTGGGTGGTGATCACGGCGTCAAACCGGCCGCCGGGTTCGAGCAGCGCGACATCGCGCCCGGCATCGGGGGCAAGCTCCATCGGGACGACGCGCACCAACGTCCCCGCCGGCAGTCCCGACGCATACATTCGCCCCGTACAACCCCGCGCCGCCGTGCTCGATCCGAGGACCAACACTCAGTCCTCGGCACTCGCTCCTCAGTCCTCAACTGCCCGGCAGCCCTCTCCCGCCGCCCCGCCCCTGAAGCTTTCAGTTCGGCTCACGGAAGATTCGTGGATCAAGGTCGTGCTCGACGGCAAAACGGAGCTTTCCTATCGCACCCAGAAAGCCGGTTGGACGAACGAGTGGCATGCGCAGAAGAGCATCACCCTCAGTACCGGCAACGCCGCCGGCGTCCAGGCCAAAACCAACGGCGTGGATGTCGGCAGTCTCGGCCCGCGGCACGTGAAGGTGACCAAGACGTTTACGAGGTAAGCCCTTCCCCGAACGCCGACCATGATGAATTCTCGCGCAGACTGCGAAGGGTTCGACCGCACTCGCAATCCCCCTGAATCTCTGCTACGCTTTCGCGTCGAAAGCGGCAAACAACGGAAAGGGTCACCATGAAACCATTGCTTCCTCTGGCACTCGTGGGCGTGGTCGCGGCGAGCACCGCCTCGGCGTCGCAAGGACCGCTCGAAACGCTCGGCACGACGCTCGGGTTGTCGGCGCTCGCGGGGATCAATCTCTATCTCACCGTGTTCGTCACCGGGCTCGCCATCCAGAACGGCTGGCTCACGAACTACCCGCCCGCGCTCGAAGTGCTCGGTGATCCCGGCATCATCCTGCTCTCAGGCGTGTTTTACGCGCTCGGGTTCTTCGCGGACAAGGTGCCGTGGGTGGACTCGCTCAATGACACCATCCACACGTTCATCCGTCCCATCGGCGGCGCGTTCATCGCCATCAAGGGTCTCGGCACGACCGATCCGATGCTCGATGTCGTGGCGGGCCTGCTCGGCGGCACGGTCGCGTTCACCACGCACGCCACCAAAGCCGGCACGCGCCTGATCGTGAACCATTCGCCCGAGCCCTTCTCGAACATCGCGGTGAGTTTCGGCGAAGACGCGGGCGTGCTCGGCGGCACGTGGCTTTCGTTCCAGCACCCGGTGATCATGCTGACGCTGGTGTGCCTGTTCCTCGCGGCGTTCGTGTATTTCGGACCCAAGGCCGTGCGGATGATGAAAGCCGAGTTCCTCTGGATCGGTTCGCGGGTGAGCACCTGGTTTGGTCGCACGATGGAGGGTCGGCTCAAGCGCGATCACCAGGAAGCGCTCAACTCGCTCCCGCCGCGGCTGGCGGACCGCATACACACCCTCCTCGACCAGGAGGAGCGGCTGCTGTTCGCCATTCCCTGTTTCTCGGGACGGATGCGGAACGTCGGTCGCTACACGCGCGGCGCGGTGATCGGGACGAACTCCGGTCGGCTCTGGTACCTCGGCCGCAAAAACTTCCGCGTGCGCACGAAGCAACTTCGCATCGAAGGCGCGGCGGTGGAAATGAAGAAGCGTTTCCTGTTTGACGAAATCATCGTGCGAACGACGACCGAGGACGGCGCGATCGGTATTCGGTTCAGCAAGCTGCATGCGCCGTTGGCCACCGAGTTGATGGACTGGCTGCGCGCGCGTTGCGCGAAAGTGGAGATGCCCGCCGAGACCGCGGCGGTGATGGTCGAGATGCGCGACCCGAGCGTGGGGTGAGATGCAAGAACCGGCTCAGAACCTGTGACTCCACGCTCCTAAATCGGCAGATCGAGCAGGCTCTTCGCGCGAAACACGACGTGCGATTTCCCCATGCGTTTCCCGCCACGGGCCACCCACGGCTTCGCGTCCACGCGGGGAAGGAGCGTCACGATCAGTTCGTACGGCGGCTTGCGTTGCGGCACATTTCCCGGAGGCGGTTTTCGGCAGGCCCGACGAACCCCTTCGCGAATCCGTCGTTGTGATTCCGTCGGGCTCAGGTGCAACGCCCATTGAATCCCGCCTCCGATCTTGGTCGTGACCGTCTCAATGCCGGGCAGGAACGCCTTTGCTTCCGCCACCGCCTTGTCGTCGCCGCTGAGGAAAATCGTGGGCACGCCGAGGCTGGCTGCCAGCAACGTGCGACAACCAAACTCGCCGATCGCTTCGCCGTTGAGTTGATACGACTTCACCTCGCGCGAGGAGTAGGTGTGACAGAGCGGGGCGTTCGGAGTGCCGGCCATGGCGTGCTGGCCGACGAACAGCATCGCGCGGAAGGACGAATCCAACCCCGCCCGACGATCGGGAGCAGTGCCGAGCAGCAACTGCGCACGAGGATGAAGGAGATGCGGATGGATGCCGGCATAGCCGTGCCCGTCCAGCACGTGAATGACCGCGCGCGGGAAGACATCCAGGATCCCAGCCACGGCAGCGTTCACCTCCCGGGTGAGCAACTCCATCGCGGCGAGTTTGTTGACGTTCGACGGCTCGCGCGTCTGCGACCAGGTGGAGACGCCGGCAGGGCCTTCGAGGTCGGTCAGGATGTAGAATTTGGGGACAGTGCGTGCGGTTGTATTCATGCCCGTCATCGTGGCAGCATTGTCAACACACGCC
This sequence comes from uncultured Verrucomicrobiota bacterium, assembly GCA_964582645.1. Lineage (GTDB taxonomy): Bacteria > Verrucomicrobiota > Verrucomicrobiia > Palsa-1439 > CAZOTB01 > CAZOTB01. The sequence goes on from CAZOTB010000050.1 coordinate 10,475, forward strand.
AAATCATTTTTCGCCGCGGAGGCCGGGAGGCGATGTGATCGCTCTCTAAAGTATTGCAGGCTCCGACGCCTTGCCCAATGATCGCTCGCGCATGAAACCGCATCGTCTTCGCGCCCAGCCGGTAAGCCAGGCGGTCTGGCATTGGTATCAGGATGCGCAGACGCGCACCTGTCTGCCGGCGATTGGTTCGCTTCGCTACTACCGATTCCATCGCCGCGTGCGGCTCGACGAGTTCGTGATCCATCCCGTCAATGTGCGTCATCTCGCTTCCGACGGACGCGCCTTGCCGGCAGAACTGGAGTTGCACGCGTGGAACAACCGCCGCCGCGCCTGGCAACTCGTTGTGAAGAAGGAGTTGCCGTGGCTTCCGAAGGGAAAGTCGCACCGAATCAAGCTTGGCGGCATAACAACCCGTTGCATGAAGGCGGTAATCCTGCGCCAGCATCCTGCGCCACCCAACGCGTGGGAACAATGGGCAAGTCCGTACAACGTCCCCTATGGCACTCTGGCGAACGTCGAGTGGATCGGGCGAGAACTGACGCCATTCCACTGCGACCTGCCCATGCAGCCCCGGCTCGGCATCGTTCGCAATCGCGCGAAGGCGCCGCGCGGGATGACGCTACGCGCCGAATGCGATCAGGTGCGCTTCACGTCGCCGCAATTCTCGGTCGGGTTCTCGCTGATGCGTCCGCTGTTGTTGCACCTCGGTTGGGACAGTGCCTCAGGCGGCAAGTCGTCGGCGAACATGCTCTTCAACCGGGTCACCCGGAACATCCCCGACGGCGAGATGTGGGGCGAGACTCGCGTGCTGTCGGGGCCGCTCTGGAACACGCTCGACTGGGATTGTCACGCCCGACTGTGGGGCGGGACGGTGTCGGTCGAGGGTAACGTCGTCTCGTATCGCCGCCTTCAGAGCGGGAGACCGACTCCGTCGGGCGACAGTGGAAGCAATGGAAAATCGGGGTCGCCCGAGGGAGTCGGCCTCCCACTCTCTATTGATGCTGAATTTGAAATCAGATCGGACGGCTTGGACCTTCGGCTTTCGCAACGCACGAACTCCGACCGCGAGACGGTGGAGTGCGAGGCGTGGCGTTTCGTCTGGGACGGACGCACCGCTGCCGTGGCGACACTCGGCATGCCGCGTCAGGATGCCGGGCGTACCGGCGCGGTCGAGCTTCCGGCGATCTGGGCGGCGCCGGGCTACGGCAACCTTTCGTGTCGCCACGTCAGCGGCGACCACGCGCGGTTGCAGGTGGATTCGTGGCGGCAACACACGATCGGTTGGGCAGGGATCGTGTTCGGCCAACCCATTTCGTATCCGCACAGCTACCGACTCGGGCGAAATCAGTACCAGGCGGAATTCGAGCTGCGTGTGGCCGATTTGCTGCCGGTAGCCGCGAGCGTGAGCGAGCGGAAACGACGGCCACTCGCTCACGCTCGCGGCTACCACCCGGAGCTCCGCCGCAATTGGGGGCCGGGGCTCATGTTCCGAGCTGAACTCGCCGGCTTCTCAAACAACTCGCTCTCGACCAACTGCCACCTTTCGCAGACGGGCGTAACCGATCTCGCCGCGTACACCGCGCCGCCCAAGGTCGGCCCCGCGCCCATCGAGCTTGCCCGCTACACCATCACGATGGGGCTCAAGGACGGGCGCGGCTATGGCGATTGCCGGGAATGTTACCAGGACTCCGACCCGTCGCTGCTCAACGCCGCGGGACGCATCCACCAGGTTGCTCCCGACATTGAGTGGCTTGCCGACGTGTGGCCATTCATCCGTCGCGCGACCGAGCGGATTCTCTCGAAGGTGGATCGGCGCGGCCTGGTCGTCGCGCCGCTCGCAAGCGGCAACTATGGCGACAAGCCGACAATCACAAACGCATGGGACTGCGTGAACTTCGGCCACTATGACGGCTACAGCAACGTGGAGACCTACCGCGCGTTCCGCAATGTGGTCGCTCTCGCTCGCGCGGTGGGCGAAGTGGAGTTCACCAAGCGCGTCGCCCACGCCGCCGAGCGGATGCATCGAGCATTTGCGTCCTGTTTCTACAATCCGAAGACCGGTTGGTTCGGTTCGTGGCGCAGCCGGGATGGCGACTTGCACGATTACGGACACATCTGCGTCAACGGCCCGGCCTGTCTCTACGGTCTCGTCCCGCGTGCGAAAGCCCGGCGCATTCTCGCCCGGATGGAGGCGCAACGGCTCGCGCTCGGCATCAACAATTTCAGTTACGGCATCCCCGCCACGCTCTTGCCCATTCGGCAGGGCGACCACTTCGAGGGCAAATGGGGCTGGGGTTTTCGCGAGGACGGCGCAGATGGATTCGGCGTCTTCTGCAACGGATGCCTCACGCTTGCCTTCGGCTACTACTACGTCCGCGCGATGACGGTATTCGGCTTCCGCAAGACAGCCGATCAAATGGCGCGCGAGATTTTCGAAGGCCACGCGCTCGGCCGGCTCGTTGGCGGCGTTGGCACAGGCACCGAGTTCTACACGCATGAGGGAATCATCTGCGGGTACGAGGGCGCGTTCGTGCTCCAATTCCCCGCGTTGCTGGCGGTGGCGCACCATCTCGGCTGGGTGAAACCGCTCGAACCCGAATGGTGGCTGGAATGAGCACGACTTTGTTTGCCACCGCCGCATTGCTCCTCATCTGCGGCCCCTCGATCGGAGCCGAGCCCGATACGAGCTTCACTAATCATTGTGGCATGGTGATGGTGGTTGTCACGAACGGATTGTGCGTCGGCAAGTACGAGGTCACGCAGAAGCAATACGAGTTGGTCATGGGCAAGAATCCGAGCCGGTTCAAGTCGGAACGCAACCCGGTCGAGCGAGTGAACTGGCACGATGCGATGGCGTTTTGCCGGGAGCTCACGCAACGGGAGCAGGCCGCCGGCAGGACGGGGTTCGAGTACACCTTGCCGACGGAACAACAATGGGAGCGCTTCGTCGGCGATGCGTCGCTCGATGATGCGGTGTACGGTCGGTTCGGAAAGGACCGGGAAAACCTCGGTCCTCTGCCGGTAGGCAGTCGCAAGCCAAACTGTTTCGGCCTCTACGATGTGCGCGGCAATGTCTGGGAGTGGTGCTTGAACGAATACATGCCGAACTCATTGTGGAAAGTTCTGCGCGGCGGAGCCTGGAGCATTTCCGATCCCGATAACATGGCCGTCTCGGCTCGCCTCAACGTCGAGCCCGAAACGGCGTACGAGTTTTACGGATTTCGCTGCGTGCTGGTTCGCGTGGCGACGACGCCGTGAGGGTTCATCATCGTCGCAGCTTTACGCGAGGAAACACGGAGGCAACTGCGCAGAAACAAGGCTACGCCACGGTTGCCGGATCGGCATTGCGCCCCGAAAGCCCGCTTGTTATCTTCCCGCCGTGCAAACCAGCAGCAACATCGCGTTCAAGGAATGGGCGGTCGTGGTGGACGCCCTCGGCCGTGGACGCCAGGTTCTCATCTTCCGGAAAGGCGGCATCATCGAGGACAAGGGCACGTTTACAGTGGATCACGACCAGTTCTGGCTTTTCCCGACCCTGTTCCATCAGCAGATGGAATCCGTCGTGCCCGCTGCGCATGCGGACTTCGATCAGTTCAAGAAGCGCTGCCAGCCAGATGGAGCAGTTCAGATCGAGTATTTCGCCCGCGTGGAGAAGACCGTGGAGATTACCGAATTGGCGAAAGCGCTCTCGTTACGCGGCCAGCACATCTGGAAGGACTCGGTCATCGAGGACCGCTTTGGCTACGGCAAGAACAACGGCATCCATCTGATCGTTGCGCGCATCTATCGGCTGCCGGTGCCCGTCACACTGCCGATGTTGCCCGGCTACGGCGGCTGCAGATCATGGGTCGAACTCGAACGGGCGCTGCCGACCGAGCGGCTCGTCCCCGTTCTCTCCGACGCGGAGTTCGCCAGCAAGGCGTCCGCCGTACTGAAATTGCTCTGAAAGCCGCCATGGCGATCCAGCATCCATCATGAAAGCCGTCATCCTCGCCGCGGGTAAAGGCAAGCGGATGCGTCACCTGACTGCATACCTGCCCAAGCCGATGCTTACGATCAAGGGCAAGCCTGTCCTGCGTTTCATCCTCGACGGTCTGATGGGCGCGGGCATCACCGAGGTCTGCATCGTGACGGGTTACCTCGGAGAGACGATCGAGAAATACTTCGGCGACGGCCACTCGCTGAACATTCGCATCCAGTACCGGCGTCAGCCATCGCAGGACGGAACCGCGCGCTCGGCCGAGGCGGCGCGCAGCGTTGTCGGCGATGAACCGTTCCTGTTGACCTTTGGCGACCTGTTCCTCGATCCCGAAAACTACAAGACAATCACCGCCACGTTCCTGCGCGAGCAGCCGGATGGCATGATCGGCGTGTGTCCGCCCGATGCCGGCTCCGACAATGCGGCCGTGCTATTCGACGGCAACGAACGCCTTCACAGTTTTGTGGACAAGACATCCTCTCGCGCGGCGACCATTGAGTGGCAGGATGCCGGCTTGTACGTGATGCCTCCCGAATTGTTCCGATTCACCTCCCACACAATGAAGTCCCCGCGTGGCGAGTACGACCTGACGGACGCCCTTGAGGCCTTGGTGGCTGCGGGGCAGCGAATCAAGGGTTTCCAGATCAACAGCTACTGTCTCGACATCAGCACCCCCGAGTCACTCAAGCGCGCCGAGATGTGGGTGTAGTTGGGGTGTGGCCGAGCTCAGCCCAAGCACGCTGAAGCGTGAACTCTCAACGCCCGGTTTTTTCCCGCGTGCGGCGGCTGCGGATCATCCCATGCTTGCCATCGTCGCGCTTGTCGGGTATGCAACGCCGCCCATGAGCAATTTCAAAGTCAGAGATGGCGAGAAGTTTGTGTTCATTGGCGACAGCATCACCGATTGCGCCCGTCGCGGCACGGCGGCCCCGTTTGGCGACAACGGATACGTAAAACTGGCGATTGATCTCATCACGGCGCGGTACCCCGAGCGACAGATCACCTTCTTTAATGAAGGCATCGGCGGCAACACCGTGCTCGACCTGCGCAACCGCTGGCATGACGACGTGCTGCGGCACAAGCCGGATTGGGTCTCGATCAAAATCGGCATCAACGACCTGCATCGGAAATTCAACCCCAACATGGAGCAGATTCCTCCCGACAAGTTCGAGACGCTCTACCGGGAGGTGCTCGACACGACCCGCGCGAAGACAAAGGCGAAGGTCGTCCTGATTGATCCGTTCTACATCAGCACCGATGGAAACAGTCGCAGTTTTCGGGCGGAGGTCTTGAAACTACTGCCCCGCTACCTTGCGGTGGTGAACAAGCTCTCGAAGGAATACCGGACGTTGCACGTCCGAACCCACGAGGCGTTCCAGCGACAGTTGCGATATCGTCCCGCCGACCGGTTCTGTCCCGAGCCGGTGCATCCGTGGGTGAGCGGGCACATGGTCATCGCGCAGGAGTTGCTGAAGGTGTTGGGGTGGTAGCGGGAGCCTGAGCGGGACGACGGGGCCACCGGGCGATTGCGACCACCGCGGCGCTGAGGCATCCCCACGCGAACACATCGCCGAATCGCGCATAGAACGTGAGCCCGGCAGCGGGGTCGCGGATACCCACCTTTTGCGTGCGAAATCCTTTGACGAAAATGCGTTCGTCCCCCTGCCCCTCGATCGTTCCGGCGATGCGGCCGGTTGGATCGATGAAACACGAGTAGCCGGTGTTGGCGCAGCGGACAAACGACACGCGGTTCTCGACGGCACGAAAGACCGAGTTGGCCATGTGCTGATAGGCGCCTGCCGATTCCTTGTACCAGGCGTCGTTGGTGACGTTGACCATCACCTGCGCGCCGTCCTTCACGAACCGGCGGAACACATCGGGAAAAACATCCTCGAAGCAGATCACGACTCCGAGGCTCGCGTGGCGCAACGCGAACTTGAAATCGCGAATCTCAAACAACGTGCGGGCGCGTCCCCGGGCGATGCTGCCCGGGATGGGCGTCACCTTCTTCATGAACGGCAGCCAGCGCTCCAACGGCACGAACTCGCCGAATGGCACGAGGTGTTGCTTGTGGTAGGGAGGGAGGAGTTCCAAGTCGGGCGTCATCAAGTAGGCCGAGTTGTGCCAGGTGTCCCCGCGGCCGGGAACGTCATTGCGCTGCACACTCATCGAACCGAGGAGAAGATAAGCCTGACTGCGATGGGCGGCGTTGGTGATGATCCGGATCGCCCGCGCGTCGTACAACAACGGCTCGGGCGTGGCCGCTTCGGGCCAGACGATCACGTCGGGACGCGTCTGCGCGGCACCGGTGGTCAGGCTGTCCAGCCGTTCGTAGATCATGTTACTGAATCGCTCATCCCATTTTTCGCTCTGTGGAATGTTTGGTTGCACGACCGCGATTTCGAGTTGGTGCAGTTTCTTTCCGCGGGCAAATTCCCTCACGCTGCTCCGTGTCCCGACCAAAACGACGAGCACCACGAGCGCCAGCGATGCGGTCAACTCGAAGTGCGGCCTGAATGATCGTCTTCCCTCCCGCGGCGCGCGGAACTCGTGTGTCAGTCGCAACACGGTGAGCGCGAGGCAGACGTTCACAAAGCACACCAGCCACGACACGCCGTACACGCCAGTCACGGTTGTGAACTGAATCAGCGGCAGGTTCTTGTACTGGCTCACACCGAGGAAGTTCCAGGGGAAGCCGGTAAGAAAGTGCGTGCGGACGATCTCCAGTCCAACCCATGCGCATGCGGCCAGCGCAGCGAAGCCGAGGTTTTCCCCAACTCCCCCGGGCATCCCGCCGAAGCGCGCGGCCAAGCGGGCGACGAACCATCCCCACGCCGCGAAATACACCCCGAGGAACAAACCCAGTGCAATCCAGCCAGGTACGGTGACGTGTTGCAACCAGTAGAGAGAGGCCACGAAGAACACCGCGCCGCTGACGTAGCCCCACCCCGCACCGGCGCGGGGGGAACTGCGGAGCGCGACGAGCGTCAACGGGATCAGCGCCGCCCACGCGATCTCGGAGCGATCGAAACACGGGAACGCGAAAACGAGCGCGCCGCCCGTGAGCACGCTGGCAAGCAAGCAGAGCGAGAAGCCGCGATTCAGAAGTTTCGAGCGCAAATGACTAATGACTAATGTCTAATGTCCCATGAATGACCGAATGACCAAATGTTCGTATTCGTCATTCGTCATTCGTCATTAGACATTACCGCACCGGCCCCCAGCGCTTCGAGAACGGCCAGTAGGTCAGGAACGCTTTGCCGACCAGGTTCGCCTCGGGCACGCAACCCCAGTAGCGGCTGTCCAGCGAGTTCGGGCTGTTGTCGCCGAGCGCGAAGTAGCAGTCCGGCTTGAGCAAAAAACCGGTGTGTCCCGTCGGCAATGCAAACGGACCGCGACCGTGCGGATACGTGTAGCCGTGATAGCCGTCCTGCAGCGAGTAGATCCGCTCGAACGGTCGTCCCCCGACCTGCTTGCCGTCGGCGAAGAGAAACGGCGGGTCAATGTCAATCCGCTCGCCCGGCAGTCCCGCGCAACGTTTGATGTAAAACTTGTCCTGGTCGAGTCCCACGATGCCCTGGGTCTGGAAGACGATCACCTCGCCGCGTCTCGGCTTGCGAAAGTTGTACGTCACCTTGTCCACGAAGATGTGGTCGCCCGTGATGCGCGTGCCTTCCGGCCCCTTGCCTCGTCCCCAAATCAGCCACGTGATGGGGTTCACCGCCACGTCGGTCGGTTGCGGTGGAAATTCCGCCGCGGGCGAGTGAATGCCATACAAGGTCGGCTGCATCGAGCCGGTCGGGATCTTGAACGGCTGGAGAAAATAGGTTCGCACCGCCATCGCCACGACCACCGCGACGAGCAGCACCTCGATATTCTCGCGCAGCCAATGGTCCGGCTTTCGCGGGAACGACTTCTCGAGCTGCTTCTCCAGTTGCGACACCGCCTTGTTGATTTCGTTGTCCTTGCCGCCCTGATACGCCGTCTCCAGGTTGGTGGTCAGCGTCGTCAACAACGCGTTGTCTTTCGCGTCGAGGATGTCGGAGTTGGCGTGGTGCAGCTTGCGCGCGCCCTTGATCAACTCGCGGACTTGTTTTCGTTCTCTGTAAGTCATGGAGAAAACGATGGAAGCTTGGAGGGCTGGAAGATTGGAACATCGGGGATTTCCAGCGTGCCTTGTGACGCCATTTTCATTCTTCCATCCTTCCACTCATCCATTCTTCCAATCCTCTCTTCTCATCCCGCCTTCAACACCTCGATAAACGCTTCCTGCGGGATGTTCACTTTGCCGATCATCTTCATCCGCTTCTTGCCTTCTTTTTGCTTCTCAAGCAATTTTCGTTTTCGCGTGATGTCGCCGCCGTAGCATTTCGCGGTGACGTTCTTCCGCATCGCTTTCACGTTCTCGCGGGCAATGATCTTGCCGCCGATGGCCGCCTGAATCGCCACCTGGTACATCTGGCTCGGGATGACTTCTTTGAGTTTCTCCGCAAGCTGACGCCCCCGCTGCTCGGCCTTGGTGCGATGCACGATACTGCTGAATGCGTCCACCACATCGCCGTTGACGAGCAGGTCGAGCTTCACCATGTCGCTGGCCTGATGCCCGGCATGCTCGTACTCCATCGAACCATATCCGCGCGTGATGCTTTTGATTTTGTCCACGAAGTCCACGAGAATTTCGTTGAGCGGCAACGTGCAGGTGATCATCACGCGGCGCGGGTCGAGCGTCTCCGTGTGATCATAGACGCCGCGCTTGTCGAGGATCAACTGCATCATGTCGCCGATGAACTCGTTCGGGCAAATCAAGTAGGCGATGACGATCGGCTCCTCGATCTTCTCGATCATGGCGGGATCGGGGAGGTGGACCGGATTGTCAATCTCGGTCATTTCCTTGTTGGTCTGATGCACGTGATACACCACGCTCGGGTAGGTGGCGATGATGTCCATGTTGTACTCGCGCCGCAGCCGTTCCTGCACGATCTCCATGTGAAGCAACCCGAGGAAGCCGCACCGGAACCCGAACCCAAGCGCCACGCTGCTCTCACTCTGGTAGGTGAACGCGGAGTCGTTGAGGTGGAGCTTTGCCAGCGCCGCCTTGAGGTGTTCATAGTCGGCGGTGTTGATCGGATAGATGCCGCTGAACACCATCGGGTGGATTTCCTGGAAGCCCGGTAACTGCTTCGGTGCCGGTCGCTTCGCGTCGGTCACGGTATCGCCGATCTTCACCTCGCTCAACGACTTGATGTTCGCGGCAACGTACCCGGTGCTTCCCGCGCTCAGGATTTCCCGCTTTACCTGTTTGGGGCTGAACACGCCGACCTCTTTGACCTCGTACGTCTGGCCGGTGCTCATGAGCTGAATGATCATCCCCGGCTTGATCTCGCCTGCGAACAATCGCGTGTACATCACCACGCCGCGATAGGTGTCGAACTTCGAGTCGAACACAAGCGCCTGCAGCGTATCCGACTCCATCGCCCGGGGTGGCGGGATGCGATGGATGAGCGCGTCCATGATCTCCGGAACGCCGACGCCCGTCTTCGCGCTGGCCAGGATCGCCTCCTCGGCCGGGATGGCGAAAATCTCCTCGAGTTGCCGCTTCACCACGTCGAGCTGCGCGTTTGGAAGGTCAATCTTGTTGATGACGGGGACGATCTTGAGGTTCTGCTTGAGCGCGAGGTGGAAGTTGGCCACCGTCTGCGCCTCGACCCCTTGCGCGGCGTCCACGATCAACAACGCCCCTTCGCACGCGCCGAGGCTGCGCGAGACTTCGTACGAAAAATCCACATGCCCGGGCGTGTCGAGCAGGTTCAACTCATACTCGATCCCATCCGGCGCCTTGTAACGCATCGTGACCGGATGCGCCTTGATGGTGATGCCGCGCTCGCGTTCGAGGTCCATCCCGTCGAGCATCTGGTCCTGCATGTCGCGCGGCTGAATCGTGCCCGTAACCTGGAGCAGACGATCCGAGAGCGTCGTCTTGCCGTGGTCCACGTGCGCGATGATGCAGAAATTCCGTTTGTGCTTCAGTTCCATCGGGTCGGACACTCTTACAGTCAGCAGGGCTGACTATCAAGCAAAGCTTGAGGTGGGGGGAATTTTGTGTCGGGAGGGGCCGGCTACGTCAGCAACCCCGATGCTTCGATCGGCCAGACCTCCACCACTCGTCCTTGTTCGTGGACGTGGAACTGCCGGTAAAGGTTGCAGGTGGTGCAGGCGTGACTCGGGATCAACTCCACCGGCTGCCCGATGGGCCAGTCGGGAGTGTTCTTGATCACGCAATGCTCTTCTGCCTTGAAAAACGGAATCTCAATCTCGGGATGACCTTTGATCTCGGGCAGACCAAACTCGTGTCCTGCGCCCTTCACGCCGACATCCAAGACCGAGACGCCCGGCTTGGGACGGCTGATCACGCGAGTGAGGACGGTGAGCGCTTGCTCGAACTCAGGGTTCACCCGGCGATAGGCACAGTCCATCGTCACGTAGGTGCCGGCCTGCAGTTCGTCAAAGCCCTCCATGACACCCGTGATCGCGTAGGTCGAAGTCGCGCCCCCGCTGATTACGCCGACGGGGATGCCCGCGCGCTCGATCAGTCGGCGCGTATCCACCGCCTGCTGCATCTGCCCGGTCACCTTCTTGCGGCGATCTTCAAAGTTCTCTACGTAGATGAGATGACCTTCGAAGGCCTGTAGTCCGTCGAACCGCACGCCCTTGCGCTTCAATACCTGCTGGGCCAACTCGAGCGCCGGCTTGCCGGGCGGCACGCCGCACCGTCCCATGCCGATGTCCACTTCGATCAACATGCCGATGGTAACACCGGCCCGGGAAGCCGCTTCGGAGATCGCCACGATCTGGTCAATGTGATCCACGACCACCTGCAGCTTCGTCTTCCCGGCAACACGCGCCAATCGCTCCATCTTGTGTGCGCCCACGACCTGGTTGGCGATGAGCATGTTGTCGAAGCCGGCATCGGCCAACACCTCCGCTTCGCCAAGTTTCGCACAACACATCCCGACCGCCGAGCCGGCAGCGAGTTGCAGGCGGGCGAGCGTGACGCACTTGTGGTTCTTGAAATGCGGGCGCAGCTTGGTGAGGCGATGGCGAAAAAAGTCTGCCATTCGACGCAGGTTGTTCTCCATCGCCTGCTTGTCGAGCAACAGCACAGGTGTATCGAGGTCCTGAATCGGAAGACCGATCAGCTTCCGAGCAGCCGGGCGGGCGTTCACTTCAGATTCCATCCGACCGGTGCTTTCTCGTCGGTGCCGATCACGGCGCTCTTGCGTTTGCAGTACGCCAGCAATCCTTCCATGCCGAGTTCGACTCCCAGCCCGCTTTTCTTGTGCGGCGGTACGGGAATCTGCGGATAACCGGCCAGCATGGTGTTGACCCACACGATGCCGGTGTCCATGGATTTGATCATACGGCCCGCGCGCTCGACGTTCGAAGTCCACACGGAGCCGGAGAGACCGTACTCGACCGCGTTGGCGATGCGCACGGCTTCGGCTTCGTCGCGGAAACGAAGGATGCTCAACACCGGACCGAAGATTTCCTCATCGGCGACGCGCATACCGGATTTCACCCCGGTGAGGATCGTCGGTTGCAGCCACAATCCCTTGGACAATGCGCCGCGGAGCTGGAGTTTGCGGCCTCCTGCCAGGAATTTGCAGCCTTCCTTGGCGGCGATGTCGAGGTATTCGAGGGCGATGTCGTATTGCGAGCGTGTGATCATCGGCCCGACCAGAGTGGTTTCGTCACGCGGATCGCCCACTTTGACCTTGGCCAGCTTCTCCTTCAGGAGCTTCTCGAACTTTGTGGCCATGGATTCCTCGATCAGTAATCGGGAGCAGGAAACGCAGAGCTGGCCGCAGTTGACGAAGATGCTGAAGATGACGGCGTTGGCCGCGCGCTCAAGATCGGCGTCGGCGAAAACCACGATCGCGTTCTTGCCCCCGCACTCGAGGTTGACCGCTTTCATCTGGTCGGCCACGAGTTTCTGGATCGCGATACCCACGGCGGTCGAGCCGGTGAAGGAGATTTTCTTCACCTTGGGATGCGCGACGAGGGCGTTGCCGGCTTTCGAGCCGCTGCCGGTCACCACGTTGACGATGCCGGGCGGAAACCCGGCGCGCGTGCAGAGCTTGGCGAACGCGACGGTGGCGAGCGGCGTTTCGACCGACGGTTTGAGCACGATCGCGTTGCCGGCGGCGAGGGCGGGCGGCACTTTGAGCGCGGCGTTCACGAGCGGGTAATTCCACGGGAGAACGCCCGCCACGACGCCGTACGGCTCATAAGTTGTCATGTGCAGGCCGCCCGGGGTGTTTTTGAGCGAGCCGTCAATCTTGTCCGCGGCGCCGGCGTAGTAACGGATGAGCGCGGCGGTCAACGGAATCTCGCCGCCGCGCAATTGGGAGATCGGCTTGCCGGTATCCAGCAACTCCAGTTCGATCAACTCGGCAGCTTCCGCCTCGACGAGGTCGGCGAGCTTCAGCAGCAGCCGGCCACGGTCCGCGGGCGAGAGCCCCTGCCAAGCCGCAGAATGAAATGCGCGGTCGCTGGATTCCACGATCTTGTCCACGGTCGCCGCGTCGCAGCAGGCTTGTTTCGCAATCACTTCGCCCGTGGCGGGATTCATTACGTCGGCATAACCGCCGCCGGCTTCGGTGAGTTCTTTGCGGTCCAAGATGGGTCCAACTTTGATCAAGTTCATTGCAATTCTCCTGTGAAAGTTCCGCCGATTGTCTCTCGATTGGCCAGAAGGTCAAGACAGCAGATGCATACGTTCGGTTTCATTTCTCCGCAAACTCAATCGCCCGGAATATCTTGAACCTCGCCTCGGGCGCACGCCACGCATCGTCGGGCAGACCAGCCTTGCGACAGAGCATCGTCAGCGTCTTCGGGCGATCCCAGCCGTATTCGCGCGCAACCTTGGGCAGGAATACGGCGTGATGAAATCCGTGCTCCATGACGATGCCATGCTCGTTCACGTTGAACTCCTCGATGCTCGGGATGGGTTCAGGCTGGTCGAGCACCGAGACCTCGATCCGCAAACCCGGCAGTTCGTCCACAGTCACGGGATCGAATCGCGGATCGTTCAACGCGGACGATATCGCCGACTCGATCACGTTGCGGTACACGGGGGTGTCGTAGGTCATGCGACCGATGCAGCCGCGCAGTTCGCCGTGCAGATAGAGCGTAACGAATGCGCCCAGAAGGTGCCGCAGTCCGGGTGTCAACTCCGTCTCATCCACTTCCGTCTGCGGACGTCCCTCCACCGCCGCCACGACTGCGTCCCGGGCAAGCTGCAACAGTCGCTGCCCTTCCTCGGACGTGATGGCCGTTTCCAGCGTCATCGCGTTGTACGGTAAGCCAAACCACCGAAATGCGAAACAGCAAACTCTATTCTTTCGCCGCCACGCTCATCGTCATCCGATCCACGAACCCGGGCGCGATCTTGTTGATGAACACCATCATCTTCCCCTCGGGCGTGAGCACGACCTCCCGCTGGTGCCGGGCGCACGCCCGCAGAACCGCTTTGGCCACTGACTCGGCGCTGTGAAACCACGGGCGCTTCAGCCAGAACCCTTTCGAGTTTACCACGGAGCGGTTGAAAAAATCGGTGTCGGTCGTGCCGGGATTGACCGTGATCACTTCGATGCTGTCCTTCTTCAACTCCATCCGCAACGCCTCGCTCAAGCCGCGCACGGCGAACTTCGTCGCGCAGTACACGCTCATCATCGGAATGCCTTTCCAGCCCGCCGTCGAAGCGATGTTGACGATCTGCCCGCCACCTTGCTTGCGCAGGATCGGGATCGCGGCTTGGATCGCATGCACGATCCCCATCACGTTTGTGTCCACGATTCGCTGGGCATCCTCCCAGCGTAGTTCCACAAGCGGCAGGCACTGGCCGATACCGGCGTTGTTGATGAGAATATCGAGCCGTCCGAGTTCCTTCGCTGCTTGATCAACCACGGAGAACACCTGCTCCCGGTTCGTGACGTCCAACGAAAGGACTACCAGCTTGCCTTCGGTGCGCCCTGCCTGCTCTGCGACTTCTTTCAGTCGTTCCAGGTTACGGCCCGTCAACACCACGCTGGCTCCCGCGCGCGCAAACGCTTCTGCCGTCGCACGGCCGATCCCGCTCGATGCTCCCGTCACCAGCACCACTCGGCCCCGGAAATCGTAGTTCATTGATCCAATCATCTGAGACGGAAGCGCGGTCACACGCTCACGTCATTTTCACAATCACGTTCTGCAGCACGTTGGCGGCGTCTTCGCAGCGGTCGGTGGCGAGTTCCATCGTCTCATCAATGTCCTTCCCCTTGATGACCATGATTGCGTCCTTCTTGGTTTCGAACAAATCCGCCAAAGCTGTATGCAGGATATCGGCGGCGGCGTTCTCGACTTCGTGGATGGTGATGCAATCCTTGCTCAGGGCCTCGCACTTCTTCATGTCCCGCATCGCGTACACTGCCGAATCGAGCTGCTCGCAGCCGCGCAGGATTTGTTTGGCCAGGTTCACCGAGTGGATATCCTCGCGGTCGAGCGGGGTGATGAAACTCTTGTTGAGCCGCTCCATGATCTCGGGGGCGACCTCGTCGCACTGGTGTTCGAGAGCGCCGGGTTCGCGGGCGATGCCGCCCGGGTCCGGGTAATCTTGTGTCAGCTTCAGAAGGAGCTTGGCGGCGCCCACCGTGTGTCCCAGTGCCTGCTCGAAGAGGTCGTAGAAGTGGTATTCCTGTGGAATGAAGTGTCGTTTCAGCATCGGGTGTTCCCTTGCGCGCTTGTGTACAGGATTTGGAGGAACCGAGCAACAACGATGTGACGGGCGCAGCGGGTAGCGCTCATCGGACCGTCATTTCGCCCATCTTGACGACCTCGAATTGGCCGCCCTTGACCCGTTTGAGCGAGTTCAGTTCCTCGTCATTCCAACGCGAGTCGGGCGCGCCGCTGATGAACCAGTTGCCGCCGTTGTCGGCGAGGATCATGCCGTAGGTCTTGAGCGCTTTGAGGATGACCTGCGCGCTCGGAGGAAACCCACTGATATCGTAGCCGGCTTTGAGCCGCACGCGCATGCCCATCGGCGGGTAGGAGGGATCGTTGCTGCGGCTGGCAAAATGACGGGCAGGCGGAACGTAGGCGCGGCG
The DNA here is from genome assembly GCA_964582645.1 of uncultured Verrucomicrobiota bacterium. Lineage (GTDB taxonomy): Bacteria > Verrucomicrobiota > Verrucomicrobiia > Palsa-1439 > CAZOTB01 > CAZOTB01. The sequence goes on from CAZOTB010000050.1 coordinate 25,595, forward strand.
GGTCCGCTTCACCGTGAACCGCACCGCGTGACGGACTTCCTTTTGTTCAACGACCTCGTCGTAACGAACGAGTCCCGGGAAGATCGGCAGCCCGGCGGCGTCGGCGGAAGTCCACCCTGCCGGGCGCAGCTTGTTCGATTTCAGATCGAACACCGCGCCACAAGCGGCCTTCCAGTTCTTGCCGTCGGGAAACGCACGGTACAGTTCGTAAAGCATCCAGTTGTCGCGATCCACCGCGAGCACATGCCGGTCGCCATCGCTGCGCAGGCCGCCTTCGATCGGTGCGTTCGGCGGGATGGGATAGGGGCCGGGATCGCTCTCGTTGCCGTAATCGGTGAAGGTGATGGCCGCTTTGGGAGTGTCGCGTTCGACGACGATGTACGGAATCCCAAACGGCCCGCCGTTCCAGTTCGCCCCGAAATCGGGATGCAGGCCGATGTTCTTGCCAATGCTGCTAATGAGGGTATCGGAGTTCGGATCCACCGGCTCGCCATCCACGCGTTGATTCCATGGGTTGTCGTCAGGGAAAGGTCGTTTGCCGTGAAGGCTGGCGTTCGCGCCGAGGTCGGGATTGCCGTCTGCGAAGCATTGTCCCGTCAATCCGAGCAGGACGCCAAGTAGCACTGTTGTTTGCATCGGCCTCTTTCTATTCGACAAATACCGCGCTGGCAAAAATAATCCGCCCATGAGCAAGCGAATCGAGGAACTCGACAAGAACTTTCAGGACACCCAGCCCAAGATCGAGGACGGCGTGAGCTGGACTTCCGCCCGGGACACTCGGTTCACCGTGAGCGGGCTGCCGTGGTTCGAGGAAAATGGGCGCGAGTTTCTCCGATTCCCAAAGCGGGCCAAGGGTGTGGTGCGCGACCCGGTCTGGGAACTCTCCACCATGCCCAGCGGCGGAAGAGTCCGCTTCAAGACCGACTCGACTTGTCTCAAGCTTCGCATCCAGCACGGTACCGGCGAACTCGCCATGAACCACATGTGCGCGGTCGGCATGAGCGGCATTGACGTCTATGAAGGTCCGCCGGAGCGGCTGGTGTTCTGGGTTTCCAACCGACCCACCACGGCAAAGGAGCCATACATCAGCGAGTACCTCCAGAAGCTGCCGAAGAAGTTGCGCGAGTTCACCCTTTACCTTCTCACGTATAACAAACTCGCGCTGCTGGAAATCGGCCTCGACGCGCCGTTGTTGTTGATGACGAGTATCCGTTGGGCTGGGGAGAATTTCGCGCCGAACCCCCGTGCGGACGAGACGAACGCGATTGTGTTCGAGACGTTCCAGCGTTTCCGTTCGCGCGGCGACCGGCACGTTCACTATCTGGATTGCCGGGAGATCATCGGCCTCGTCCCCGATCATCCCAGCGTGGACGGTTGTCACCTGACCGATCTCGGTTACAAGATTCTGGCGGACGGATTGGCGCCGGTGCTGAAGGGAATCCTCAAGCTGTGAAACGGCATTCGTTCAGCAAGACGTTCCCCAATCATACTTCCGCGAACGCACTTCTGGCAGACCCGGACAAGCTTCAGCTTGCCTGGCGGTCTTCCTGGCTGCAGCGGTGCACAAATCTGGAATGAACATCCTCTACCTGGACATCTTTTCCGGCATCAGCGGCGATATGTTTCTCGGCGCGCTGCTTGATCTCGGGGTGTCGGAGCGAACGCTGCGGCGGGAGCTGGCGAAACTGAAACTGCCCGGCTGGTCGCTGTCCATAAAGCGCGCGAATCATCGCGGGATTGCCGGGGTGAAACTCGATGTCCACGTCAGGCAGACGGGATCGCTGCTCCATCGTTCGCACGACCATCGAGCATTCGCTGACATCAAGCGCTTGATCGAACGAAGCAGGCTCGAATCGGGAACAAAGTCACGTGCCATTTCCATTTTCCAACGCATCGCCGCAGCGGAAGCGAAGATTCACGGCGTGCCGGTGGCCAAGGTTCACTTTCACGAGGTAGGCGCGGTGGATTCCATCGTGGACATCGTCGGCGCGGCCGTAGCCATGCGCGAGCTGGGCGTGGACAAGGTTTTGGCGCGCGAAATCGAAGATGGCACGGGCTTCGTCGAGATCGCGCACGGACGTTTTCCCATTCCTGCCCCCGCGACATTGGAGATCCTGCGCGGGGTGAAGATCCGCCAGTGCGATGAGCCGAATGAAATGGTGACCCCCACCGGCGCGGCCATCCTCGCCGAGTTTGTGGCTGAGTACGGCCCCATGCCGGCAATGGAGATCGAGAAGATCGGCTATGGCGTCGGCACCCGCCAGTTGCGGACCCGCCCCAATGTCCTGCGCGCCGTTCTTGGCCATTCAAGCACTCAGGCACTCAGGCACCCAGGCACTATTTCCGTCCTCGAGACCAACATTGATGACATGAACCCGCAGTTGTTCGGCGACGTGATGGAGAAGCTCTTCGCCGCGGGCGCGCTGGATGTGTTCTACACGCCAGTCCAGATGAAAAAAAACCGACCGGGGACGCTGGTGACGGTATTGGCCGAGCCGAAACTTGCGGACAAGCTGATCGAGTTGATGCTGCACCACACCACCACCTTCGGCGTGCGCGTGACCGAGGCGCGGAGACACATTCTCGATCGCGAAACGCGAAACGTGAACACCCGGTACGGCACGGTCGCGCTCAAGATCGGCAGACTCAACGGGCGCGTGGTGTCTGCTTCACCCGAATATGACTCTTGCAGGAAGGCCGCCGCGCGACATAAGGTGCCGGTGAAGCTTGTCTATGCTGCGGCACAAAAGGCGACTTGATGATGTTGAGAGGAGACCACTATGCCCATTGATCAACAACTACTTGAGATCCTCGCCTGTCCGGGGTGCAAGCGTGAGGTCAAACTCGTCGTCGAGAAAATCGAAGGCAAGGATGCCGAGAAGCTCGTATGCCAGAACCCCGACTGCGGCCTCAAGTATCCCATCCGTGAGGGTATTCCTGTGATGCTGATCAATGAGGCCGAGGGACCGCAATCGGTGAAAGACCGGTACCAGTAGAACGGTAATTGGGAATCACTGATTCGTAATGGGACCGATGGATGACGCGATCACACTATCAGTCATCATTCCCGCCTTCAACGAAGAGAAGTTTCTCCCCGGCACAATCAAGTCGCTCGAACGCGCCATTGAATGCTACCGGCGTGAGCGCGGCGGGCTCGTGGAGATCATCGTCGTGGACAACAACAGCGCCGACGCCACCGCCGAAGTCGCGCGGAAGTTGGGTGCTCACGTGGTACATGAGCCCGTCAACAACATCGCCCGGGCACGGAACGCGGGGGCGCGGCTCGCGAAAGGGACATTCCTCGCGTTTTGCGACGCCGACAACGATGTCAGTGAACGGTTGCTCGTCGAGATCCACGATCACTTGTCGCGCAAAGACGTCATCGGCGGAGGCACGCGGGTCAAGCCCGAGAAATTCAACTTCACCGTGGCGGTCTATTTCTCGATCTGGAAGCTGTTCCAGTGGTGCGGACAGGTGGGCGTGGGCGTCATGCACTGTCGGCGTGCCGACTTCGAGCAGATCGGCGGGTTCGACACCGGCATTTACGCCGGGGAGGACATTGATTTTGCGGTTCGCCTGAAACGGCTCGGCGCGCCGCGCGGGCAGCGGTTCCGCATTCTCAACCGCGCCTGGATCATCACCTCGATGCGCAAGGTGGACCAGCACAGTTTCTGGCACATCACGCGCGAAATGCTGCGGTTCATTCCCAACATCAAGGGCCGCGTCCGCGACAAACGCTACTGTGGCCTGTGGTATGAGGTGAAGAGGTGAGAGGAAGGGAAGGTTGGAAGAATGGATGACTGGAAGAATGGCGGATCGGGTGGGGGATTGTGGCGCTTCCGCCCTTCCATTCTTCCACCCATCCATCCTTCCATTCAAGAAACTGCAGGAGACAGGACTTGAACCTGCACGGGTTACCCCACGGGATCCTAAGTCCCGCGCGTCTGCCAATTCCGCCACTCCTGCGTCGGTCGGAGAGTAAGCGAGCGGGCTGGTTTGCGCAAGATGGCTGCGGGATGGGTAGGTCTATTCGATCTTCAATTCGAGAACCGCTCCGGCCCAACCGCCAAGCGAGTCCGTGACACGAACCAAGATAACAGCGGTGACCGGTGCGGTCACGGCACCGACAATATGACCCCTGGCCGCATCGAGAACCAAGCCTGCCGGCAGACCCTCCGCCGACCACAGGTACGGTCTATGTCCCTTCTTGGCCTTCAGAACGGCGCGGCAGGGTTTTCCCGTTTTGCCCGGCTTCAATGCGGTGATCGCGACCTGAACTGGATCCACGACTCTCAACTCGAACCTGCCGGTGGCGACTCCAGATGCGGTGTCTTCGACCGTCCATTCGAACCCAGCCTGCTCCACCTGCGATGGCGTGCCGGCGATCACGCCGTTCTCATCCAATTGAAGTCCTGCCGGAAACGCACCGGCGGAGAGACTCACCGACTACGGCGGTTGGCCGCCCTGCACGAGCAGTCTCGTGTCGAAGTGATGGGGGGCTGTCCACTTCAGCGAACGGCAACGCCCCAGACGTCATGCTCAACGGCTTCGGCGCGCGAGCCGATCGTCGGACCACCGTGGTCTGCAGGAGCGGAGCGACAGGAGGAGCATCGCTGCTCGTCACGCTGACCATGTTCGTGATCACCCCTTCGCTGGGGGTGTTGACCACGATGGAAACGATCGCGCTTTCCGGAAACTCCCCCAGATGGCAAGTGACCACCCCGTTCCCGAAACTGCAATCGCCGGCTGTCGAACTGGCTGACACGAACCTGACCGTCGGCGGCAAGAGGCTGGTCAGAACGACATCGGCGGAGGGAACCGCACCGCGGTTCGCCACCGTGAAGCGGTAGGTGAGGTCACGCCGCACGCGCACGGGATCCGGCCAATCGGTGACGGCGAGAGACAGCAGTGCGCCCGACACCACGTAACGGCTGCGCAGGCTGTTGAAATCATAGCTGCTTCCCGAGCCGGCGCGGCTCGACCCTGACCACACCTGCACCGATTGATCCAGAGCCGGACTCAACCTGAAGGGACTTACGTCGAACTGCGCGTTCACGTTGGTGACGGCCAGTTCGACATCATAGCCCAACGGAGGACTGTTGCCGAGCCCCCGTCCTGCGTGCTGACCAGGACCCCGAACGACCTTTCGGACGATTGCTCGACGAGGGCCCGGGCGTTCCCAGGTCCAGAGACGGCATCCTCTCTGAGCTCCACCGCCACAAACGTGCCATCGGCAAAGACAAGGACCGCACCGTAGCTCTCGGTCACGCCGAAGTCGGTGGCGTCATCGGCAAAACCAACTGCCTCAGTCGCCGCACAGTTCAAGGTGTCCACGATGTCGCCCCCTCTCACATCACTGCAGCGGGTCAGACTCGCTCCGCTTCCCTTACGACCGATGGTTCCGGGTTCACCGTTTGCGTCCGCGTCAAATGGTAGAATCGAACCACGCACAGGAATCAGGCTGTCAGAATAATCCGGATTCGCCGTGCTACCCGACCCGCCCGGAAGGTCCAAACCGAGGTAGATGGAGCCGCCGTTCACGTCGGGGTTGTATGCCGAAATGATGCGGCGCTGATTGAAGCCGGAGGGATGAAAGAGGCTGTCCGCCGTGGTCGCATCCGACAGAGGCGGTTCGCCCAATCCTTCCGAGCCCGGCACGCCGGTGATGGAAGGAGCGCTGTCGTTGACGACGCATACACCCGGCAAGGGGACCCCCGAGGCTTCAAAGAAATCGCTGATGTCACCGTCCAGCACGATCTCCCCGAGGAAGAAGTTGCTCAGGGTCGCCGCGGGAGAACTTAGCGCAGAGGAAAACAAAACGATCAGGCAACCAAGGCAAACGGGCAGGGTGGAGATGCGGGCACAGAATCCCGAGAAAAGAACCCCCTCGGAAGTTTTCCGTCGCTCGTCCGACGGCCACGTATTTTTGTTCCTTGGCATTGCCCGAGGACGGGCGCCGCTACAACGGGGGCCAGTACGACGGCCGGCCTGAATCCGTTCGGCAGGAATGTTTGCCGGATGCAGATGCCTTGCTCTTGTGAACTCGGTGCCGCGCGCTTCCACGCCAAATATGCAGAGTAGCTCCGTTGCCAGTCCGCTTGGCCAGTACAAACCCGATGCGCTGGTGCTCGCACCGGAGGAGAACCCAGAGGACGGCAACGTCAGGCCGCTCGTTTCGCAGATGCTCGAGCAATGCCGCGAGGGATTTTTTGCGACTGCCCGCAGGCTGAAAGGTCCGTGGCGCGATTGGGGTGATCCCGCTTGGACGCAGTTCCCGGCCAACATCGTCGCTGTGCGCGTCTGCGGCGATTCCGAGTGGGAGAAGCAGATTGATCATTGTCTGCGCGGAATGTGCGAAGCGGCCGAGGAAGCGTTCCGCGATCCGATCCGCTTCCAGGAACTGCCGCTGCCGGGCGCGGCCAACAACAGCTTCGAGATCATGGGGCACACGCTCATGAAACACGATGCGCAGAACGCAGATCGTTCGTTCACCGAAACCGGCGTTCGCCTCGCGAAGTACTTCGTTGAGAACGTTTTTGCAAACCGCGGGGGCGTCATGATGGACCGGCGTGGCTGCTTGTTGTACCACGGCGAATCCATCCAGGGGCTGCCGATGTGGGACACCGGCGTGGCCGGCCAACCCGCCCCTGCGCGCTCATTCGCCGACGGACGAATGGCGCTGGTGTACGTGGACCGGAGCGGCGTGCCCGCGATCAAGCTGCGCTTCAGTGGCGACGGCGGGCGCACGTTTTCCGAAAGCACCGAGTTGGTTCTGCATCAGCCCTCGGTCGAATCGCAGACCACGAACAAGCAGACAAGCAGGACATGTGGGCGGAGATGCACAAATATTCGGTGGGTCTCCCCGACACGGCGTTGCTCTCGAACGGCGACTTGCTCGTCACGTTCTACACCGGCCCCGACGCCGACCAGACCGACATCGCGTGGGTGCGGGAGGCAGCGGACTGAAACTCACCATCCCGCCACGTTCTTGGCGAACTTGACCACGTCCATGCCTTCGACATGGCCGTCCACGAACGCGACGCACATGCCGGTGGGATGGCGTTTCTTGGGCCAATCGTTGCCGTTGCCGTCGTAGTTGTTGGGGCCGGTGTTCCAGGGCTCGCCGGGAATGTAGCTGACCCAGCCGCTGGCAGTGCCGTTGGCCTGGGTGTAATCACAGGTGTACACGCCGCTGTCGAAGACCGCATACTTTGCGGCGGGATTCAGTATCTCAGTTCGTTTGAGCGGCTTGTAGGTGCACGGCACGACCACACCCCCGCAGAAGGAGGTCGGATACATGCAGAACCCCGGTGAGGCACACCCGTAGTGGCCGAATTGGGGCCGCCATGCCTCGTCGGGATCGCCGGTGGGACAGGTCCAGACCTGCTTGTTTTTCAGATACGGCCAAATCTGCGCCGACCAGGACGGATACCAGCCCGACGGATAATCGGCCGGCACCGAATAGCCCGGGTAGGCTGGTGGTGAGTCGGCCTGCATGGACATCTGGGGAATGTAGTCGGAGTAGTCATCCGAGTACAGGTAGATGGCAAGCATGACTTGCCGGAGGCGATTGATGCACTCCGATTGACGCGACATGCCCTTGGCCTTTTGCAGCGCGGGCAGCAGCATCGCGGCGAGCACGGCGATGATGGCAACCACGACAAGGAGTTCGATCAATGTAAATGCCTTGCGCGTTTGCATGGCTCACTCCGGCGGGCAGCCAAACGGGTAATCAATCTGGATGATCTCGCACCAGTCCCATGGGTAGGAACGAAATTCGGCATGACCGTCGGCGAACACAAAGTTTGCCCGTCGGCCCTGCAGATGGGTGTAATCGCCGTCGGCCTGCCCGCCGCGGCGTCCGCTGAAGTACCATTCGCCCCAGAACCAGCCGTTGTGGAAGATGTCGAAGCCGACGGCATCGCCGATCAACACCTTGCGGCTGGGATGTTTGACGCCGTCAAACTTGAACCGGCGCTCGTTGCCCATCCAATCCTGATACCAGAACATGTTGTAGCCGTACGTGCCGCCCCAATGCGGAGAGGTGTCCGCGATCTCCTGTGAGACACTCGGGCATTTCATGATCCAGGGCGTGATCGCAGAGTGGCCGGGTTTGACGTACTCGGCCACCATCGCGCCGATGCTCCATCCCGCGTAGGCTTGAGGATAAAACCAGTCGCCTCCCGCCATCCAGCCACCGTTATCGTCGCTATACATTCGGAAGCCGAGGTAGAGTTGGTGGAGTTGTTGGGCGCAAACGCTGATGCGGGATTGTTCCTTGGCCCCGTGCAACGCTGGAAGGAGCAGCGAAGCGAGGATGGCGATGATCGCGACCACCACCAATAGCTCGATCAACGTAAATCCACGCCTGGGCCTCATGCGTCGCCTGTCTTGCAGGCTGTTCTTCGACGGAGCGCGAACGCTACGACGCCCAACAGGACCGCCGTGCTGGGCTCGGGGATGGTGTAGATCGCCTGAATGCCGTTCAACCGTACCTGCGAGCTGGACGGGATCGTGTCGTAGAAGTAGAAGTCGAGCGTGCCGGGAGTGATCGTCGGCACAAGGGCGAGATTGAACGTGATCGGCGCGTGGTAATTGCCAAAACTTCCCAGGCCGGAATTCACCAGGACTTGCGATCCGCCATTATGGCTGACGCGGGTCGAGAAATTTGGCGCGAAGGTGTCAATCGGATCCGAGCGATAGATTGTCACTGCGACGTTGGTGGCGTGCGCCGGGACGATTTCCCGGAACACGACCGTCGGATTCGAAACCGGATTCGCGCCCGCGCCCATTACGAAATCGCGGGTCACGCTTGTTGGAGGTTGCGTGGAACTGAGCCGATCGACTGCACCGTAGAAGCCGGACAGGGACAAGTTGAATCCGGCTGTGGTCCCGGTGAACCCGATGGTCTGATCCACGTGGGTCCATCCGATTTCGGTGACGCCGCCTGCCGGCTCGAAGTCGTAGCGGTTGGTTACGAATAGCAACGCCCTCGCGTCCCACGCCCCGATGGTTATGCTGGCCAGCAGGACCAACCCGATGATTTGGATTTTCCGGTTCATTGTGTTTTCTCCAGCTTGTTTCGGATCAGTGCTTGGCCGAACGCCGGCGAAGCAATCCGTAGCCCGCGACTGCGATCATGACCAACCCCACGGTGGACGGCTCAGGGATGATCAACGCGTAGTCAGCGTGGAAGTTGGCGGCGCTCCACTTCTCGCTGCTGTAGATCTTGATGTCGTCAATCTGGCCTTCGGCGCCCTCGTTGTCCGTGAGAGAACGGATCCCCACCCGCACGGGATACACATCGAGAAAACTACCTCCCCAGGTCGAAGACCCGAAGGCAAAGTTCTGGATGGTCGCGCTGGTGCCATTCGTCATCGGACGAAAATAGAAGGTGCCGCCAGTGGAATCCCAACTGACGCCCATGTAGTACCACGTGCTGGCGCTCCAGTTGAAGTTGCTCAGGGCGAATCCACCGTAGCCGACACCCCCGATCGAAAACAGCGCCGTCGGGCCGTGGATGGGGCCGTCCGCATGGTAGATGGCGAAAGAGTCACCCGAACCAAGTGGTCCGCCGCCGAAGATGTACTTCCGCAGTTCGAACGGCCCCTGCACGCCCGAGTAGTCCGGGCGGTACAGCAGCCGGAATGTGTTTGCGCCGATGGTCACGCCATTGCCCACCCCGGCAAAATAGGTGTCCACGCGTTTGTAGCTGAGTCCATTGAGCTTGCCGGGCACGTCCAATGCACTGCCCGCCGGCATCCCGTTGAGCGCGAACCCGGTGGTCAAGGACGGCGTTCCGTTCGTGATGGTGGGCTGAGAAAACGATCCCACGCTCAGATCGAAGTTGTTGTCATAGGGCGCATAGAAGCTCGACACGCCCATCGCCTCCCGCCCAGGAGCAGCGAAGAAGAGCGTGCTGAAACAACATGCCCCAATCAGCGATTTGAGCTTCCAGTTTGTGAGATATGAACTCGGCTTATTCTTCATGGCTTCCTTTCGTCGGTCGCAGTGCGACCGGGCGCCGTGCTTGGATCATCCGGCAAGCTCGACTGCGGCCGGGCAGTGGAGGTGCCTTGGACGAAGTGAACGGGAATCAGGACACGCTGGTAGGGGTGATTTTTGATCGAGCCGTCTTCCATACGTTGCAGGAGCAGCTCTGCGGCGCGACGCCCCATTTCCTCGACCGACCATTGCGCCGCCGTGGGGCGAATCCTCAGGAACCGATCCAACGGGTTGCCCTCGATCAGTGCGCTCTCTCCGGCGGCGTTGGTGGAACAGATCGAAACCTCCTGTGGACAACGATGGCCTGCGTCCTCAACCGCCTGAAACGCTCCGAGGGCACTCACGACATCGTTCGCGATAATCCCGATCGGTGGAGTGGTAGTTCGCAGGATTTCGTTCATGCGTTGGAATGCAAACTCGAACCGTGGCTCATTGGAACTGCGGGGCGGCTGCGGGTAGCATAGCGGCTCGAGCCCGCGTTCCCGCATCGCACGCTCGTATCCTGCTGCGCGAGCAAGTGTGCCGGTATGCACGCGCGGGCTGCGCAGGAAACAAATCCGTTGATGCCCGAGCTCGATCAGATGACGGGCAAGCATGTAGCCGAGGCCTTCGTTGTCGGCAGTGACGACATCGGACTCCACCTCGGGAAACGAATGCTCGACCTGCACGAGCGGCACGCCTCGGCGAACAAGTCGTTGAAAGCATGGGATGCTCTCGGCGAAGCCGGTTGAGATCAAGAGCAGTCCATCTATCATGCGCTCCTCAAATGACTCGACCAACCGACGCTCTTTTGTCGCATTCCAGTCCGACATCCCCAGAAGCAACGTGTACCGACCTTCGATGACCGACTCGACTCCGTGGAGCATTTGATAGGAGAAATCGCTCGCAATCGTCGGGACGATCACGCCGATGGTGCGGGTTTTCCGTGTCTTGAGGGAGACCGCTGCTTGATTACGCCGGTAGCCCAATTCGCTCGCTCTGGTCACAACAAGCTGGCGGGTGTGTGGACCTATCCGCTTGTTGCGCCACCGGTGGTCGAGGGCGTAGGAGACGGTCGAGCGGGACAGACCCAACTCCTCTGCAATCTCCTTCATTGTAACCATAGACTTTTGCCCACTCGTGTGAACAACCGATAATTACTGTAAATAGCATGATAACGTCAATCAATATGTCATGGATCGCCGACCCAGGCGAAAATCAGGTCGGTGTCGCAATCTTCTCGATCCACACTTGCTGGAGGGCATAGAAGGCCAGCAGACTCTCCTCTTGCGTGTAATCCGCACGGGTATCCCGAGCCTGAGGGTATGTGGTCGCGAGCAGAAACCACAGTGGCGCACTCCCAGCAGCACGGGCCGCAAAGTGATGGTCGGCCTTCCTCCGTTGTGGTTTGAACCAATCGGTAACGAAGTCGAACACCCCGTCGGGGGTGTGCTCACCGGGGAGACTGCCCGCGAGCAGCAAGCCTGCTCGTGCGTAACCCTGGCACGCATCGCGCCATTGCTCGCGGGCGTAGCAGCCGTGAGCTTGGTCGAGTTCCCGTAGGACCTGCTGGATCAGATCCGGGTTCGATCGAAAGCGACTGCTTTCGCGCACAATCTGGTTCTGGAGACGCATGATCTCCTGACCGTGCACCTGGCGCTCCCGCGTGAGCAAGTTGTAGAACTCGCCGTGCCGGCCAAACAGGTTGCCGATGGCCAGGGCCATTTCCTGGCGTACGAGAGCGGATTGAGTGTTCTGAAGAACGGAGAGAATGTCGGGCAGCGCGGACGGTTCGCCGAGGCGACTTAGCGCATTGGCCACGCTTGCCCGGATTCCTTCCGATAGATCGGGCTGACGAAGCAGATCCAACAAGGGCCCGGCAGCGCTTTGGTTCCCGATTTCCCCCAGAGCCGCGGCGCAGGACTCGGTGAGGGCGGACGACTGGATCGCGTCAAGCAATGCCGGTACCGCGCGGGCGTCGCGGAGTTTGCCGAGCGCGTACGCGGCATGTTGCTGGATACCGCTGTCGGATGAGCGCAGGCAGCGGATGAGTGGCTCGACGGCTTCGTGGTCGCCAATCCGAGCCAGCGCGAACGCCGCCTCGCGTCGCACTTCGCGACTGGGATCTTCGAGTGCCTGTATCAGCTCGCGCGTGGCGATGCTGCTGCGGGCGGTGGCAAGTTCCTGAACGGCGCTCACGCGCTCCACCTCAGCGGAGGAGTCACTCAGGACGTGGACATTACGGATCACCCGGAACGGATTGGTGTCCATCAATCGCCGCACCACCAGGAACGTCGAGCCGCCGCCGATGTCGTCCAATCGCAGGCTGAACGGGAACAGGATGAGCCGCAGAAGGAAGCCGGCAAGGAACAGCATCTGGAAGTTGTCCAGATGCCAGAACATGAAGGGCGTGGATTGTCCCTCGTAGTGCTGCAGAATCCACCCGCCAAGAGGGGGGGCCGCCGCCGCGATGATTCCCACGAGGGAGTAGAGCACCGCGAGCGACATGGATTTGTTGTCCGAGCTCGATAGTCGCAGCATCAACGCTGTGCTTGCCGAATCCAGACCGATCCCGAACGTGCCGCCCCATGCGTGGATGAGGATGAGCAACCAGGTGGCATTGTCCTGTGTCACAAACAGGAGCGAGACCGGCATCAGCAACAGCCCGAGGTCACAGATGGTATTGACTACGGTGTGGCCGAATCGGTCGGCGAGGTAACCCCAATAGCGCGCCATGAAAACGCGAGCGAGAAGCGAAGTCGAGATGAGCACGCTGATGAAGAACTGGCTCAGATGGAGCGTTTCCAGGAAATAGACCATGACGTACGCGCTGTACATCGTGACGGAGAAGCTCCACGTGATGTTCCAGACCAGGAAGCGACGGAACTGCGGGTTTCGGACCGGCTCCTTGAGCATTGCCAACAGGTTAAGCTTCCCGGTGCTCTCGCGCATCGGCGGCTCGGGAATCCGGTAGTGGATCAGCAGATCAAGCTCGCCGAACAACACTCCCAAAC
>CAZOTB010000051.1:0-37971 GCA_964582645.1 uncultured Verrucomicrobiota bacterium
CGGAGGCTAAATTATTGAAAATTGAGACCTGACCCGAATGGCAGTTCGTCAAGCTCACCAGAGCCATGAGGGTCAAATCTTCAAATTTCACAATGAGTTGACGTGCGCGCTTTCTGGACGAGATGGTGGAGCTTGCGGACGGTCTTGGCGGTGCGTTTCTCGGGCGGCAGACCGGTCTCGTGTTCGACCCCGACGTTCTTGGCCTCGGGGACATCGCAGTGCCGGCACCACCAATCGAATCGTTCGCGTTCCTGCGCGATCAGGTCGGCCGGGATGACGTCCTCGACGGCGAGGTAGCCGTTGTCCTGCCAGAACTTCTTTTGCTCGGGAGTGAGATGCATGCGTCTTCCTTTCTCAACCGATCACGCTGCCTTTTGGTTCGCCAGGTGAACGTCGCGCTGCGGGAACGGAATCTCGATGCCGCGCGCACGGAACTGCTCGATGATCGCCTGGTATATCTCCAGTTGCGCTACCACATAATCGGGCACGGACACCCACGGGCTGACACCGAGCGTGACCGAAGAATCGGCCAAAGCCTCGATGCCGACGACGGGCTTCGGATCTTTGAGCACGCGCGAGTTCGAGTTGAGGATTTCGTGGACCGTGGACAGCGCGCGATTCACGTCGGAGCTGTAGGCGATGCCGACGTTGAGATCGAGTTGGCGGATGGTGCCGTAGTTGTGGAGGATCTCGCCCACGATCTTCCGATTGGGAATGACGACGCGCGACTGGTCGGGATGGATCAGCGTTGTGGAGAACAGTTCGATGGATTGAACCTGCCCGTACACGCCGAGCAACTCGATGCATTCGCCGACCCGAAACGGCTTGGTGAAAATGATCGTCAGCCCGGCGACGACGTTCCCCAGCACCCCCTGCGCAGCGAGGCTGATGCCTACGCCCACCACACCGATGCCCGCGATGAGCGGCGCGATCTGGGCTCCGAACTTGTCGAGCGCCAGCACCACCGCGAGCGCGATGACGATCAGACGAACGACGCGGACGAAGAGGAGTTTGACCGGCGGTTCGAGTCGGTACTTGTCGAGCCACTTCCCGACGAATTGGCCCACCCATCGTGCGATGAGCGCGCCAATGACGAGGATGATGACGGCGCCGACAAGTTGGAATCCGTAGCGGATTACGGAATCAAGGATCGTATTCTGCCATTGTTCCATCTACGCGCCGCTGTTGATCCGGCAGGCGTTTCCGCTTGTCAATTCCGCTTTGCCGCACCATGAACCTGCGTCAACCCGGCAGCAGGCATGTTCGTAGTAAAGCGCTTCAGCGCGGTCGTGAGGCATCCTGCAATGACTCCAAGCCCGTGCTGAAGCGCTCGACTACGAACCGGCCCCAACTCGAATCCCCTGGTGACCCCGTAGTTCAAGGAAACGCGATTGCCATATCCTCGCCCTACCGATACAGAAGAAACCCATCATGGCAGACATTACAGAGATAGCCCCGGACGTGTATCGCATCTCGATCTTCAACCAACAGATCGGGCTGCAGTTCAACCATTTCCTCATCAAGGACGACGAGCCCGTTCTCTACCACACCGGCTACAAGGCCAGCTTCGCGGAGTTGAGCGCGGCGGTGAAGCGGCTGATCACGCCGAAAGAAATCCGCTGGATCGGCTGGAGCCACTTCGAGTCGGACGAATGCGGCGCGTTGAACGAGTGGCTCGCCACCGTGCCGTCCGCGCAGGCCGTCTGCGGTTTTCTCGGGGCGGTGGTGAGCGTGAATGATTTCGCCGCGCGTCCGCCACGTGTGTTGCAGGATGGCGAGACGTTCACGACCGGCAAGCGACGGTTTCGGTTCATCTCCACGGCGCACGTGCCGCACGGCTGGGATGCCGGCGTGATGTTCGAGGAAACCGACCGCACGTTGCTGTGCTCCGACCTGTTCACGCACTTCGGCGCGGTCGAACCGCTGACGAACAAGGACATCGTCGGTCGCGCCCGCGAGTCGCTGGAAAACATGCAGCGTTCGCCGTTCGCGTGCTATGTTCCGTACAACGCGCGCACCGGCAAGGTGATGAATTCACTGGCCGACTTGAAACCCAAGCTGCTGGCCACCATGCACGGCTCCAGTTTCAACGGCGACTGCGCCAAAGCCCTCCGCGATCTCGACGTGGCGATGAGAGAGGTGTTGACGCGGTGAGTACTGCTGCCTGTGATCGAGGCTCTCGCTGATGCGCCCGGCAACAGGCCGGCTACTCGTCGCGGTGGACCGTAGCGGGCGAGAACGCCGGCACGCATACAGCGACATACTCTGCACCTTCGGGGCCGGGTGTGCTGTACTGAACCCACTCACCGCGATGCGCGATGATCGCCTGTCCCGCCTGCACGTCGATTGTGCCGTCCCTGTGCTTCACCCGCAGCATCCCCTTCAACACGACGGTGTACTCGTCAAACTCCGGTGTCTGTCCCGGCTCGCTCCAACCCGACGGACTGCGCATGTGCGCAATACTGACCGCCTCGGTCTTCGAGGTCACGCGGCCGATGTACTCGTCGATCAACTTCGGTTTATTCCCCGCCGCGACGATGCGGGCGGGTTTGGGGATGTGTGTTGGCACAAGCCGATTGCAGCCACAGGCTTTACGCCTGCGCAATGTTGTGATTCGATACCTGCAAAATCCGCGTGCCCATGAGGGGTGCGGCTACATTTTCTGAATTACCGCATCGCCGAACTCGCTGCACTTCACTTCCTTCGCGCCTTCCATCAGGCGGGCGAAATCGTACGTGACGGTTTTGCTGCCGATCGCGCCGTCGAGACCCTTGAGGATCAGATCGGCGGCTTCGGTCCAGCCCATGTAACGCAACATCATCTCGCCGCTGAGCACAACGCTGCCGGGGTTGACCTTGTCCTGGTTGGCGTACTTGGGCGCGGTGCCGTGCGTGGCCTCGAAAATGGCGTGGCCGCTCTTGTAGTTGATGTTGCCGCCGGGCGCGATGCCAATGCCGCCCACCTGCGCGGCGAGGGCGTCGCTCAGATAATCGCCATTCAGGTTGAGCGTGGCGATCACGTCGAAATCCTCGGGACGCGTGAGCACCTGCTGGAGCGTGATGTCGGCGATGGCGTCCTTGATGACGATGCCGTTGGGGAGTTTGCACCACGGGCCACCATCAATTTCTTTCGCGCCGTACTTGCTCTTCGCGAGCGCGTAGCCCCAATCGCGGAATGCGCCCTCCGTGAATTTCATGATGTTGCCCTTGTGGACGAGCGTGACCGACTTGCGCTTGTTGGCAATGGCGTAATCGATCGCGGCCGCCACCAGCCGCTCCGTTCCTTCGCTCGATACCGGCTTGATGCCGATACCGCTGGTCTCGGGGAATCGGATTTTCTTCACGCCCATTTCCTTTTGCAGGAACGCGATAACCTTCTTCGCCTCGGGCGAGCCCGATGCCCATTCGATGCCCGCGTAAATGTCCTCGGTGTTCTCGCGGAAGATGACCATGTTCACCTTCTCGGGATGCTTGACGGGCGAGGGGACGCCCTTGAACCACATCACGGGACGCAGGCACACGTAGAGGTCGAGCATCTGGCGGAGCGCGACGTTGAGCGAGCGGATGCCGCCGCCGACGGGCGTGGTGAGCGGGCCTTTGATGCCGACGAGATAGTCCTTGAACGCCTCGACCGTGTCATCGGGCAGCCAGTTGTTGAACTTCTTGAACGCCGTCTCGCCCGCGAACACCTCAAACCACGCGATCTTGCGTTTGCCGCCGTAGGCCTTCTTGACCGCCGCGTCGAACACGCGCTCGGACGCTGCCCAGATGTCCGGCCCCGTGCCGTCGCCGCGAATGAACGGGAGAACCGGATTATCCGGGACGTTGAGTTTGCCGTTTTGGATCGAAACTTTGCCGCCCTTGGGCGGTGTGATGTCTTTGTATGGCATGGTTGTTGTCTCCGTGTTTGAAATGTTTGAGGCGGGTAGGTATGGCGAAAATCCCGTGGCTTGTCATGCAAAATTCCGCCGCGCGAAACCGCGATCGGTAGGGCCACACGGCTGTGTGCCCATTGTAGGAATGATGAGGGCACACAGCCGTGTGGCCCTACTTCGTTCGCGGATCGAGCGCGTCGCGCAGGCCGTCACCGACGAAGTTCAACGCGAGGAGCGTCAACGCCATCGTGCCACCGGGGAACACCACCAGCCACCAGTAGATCTTGATCGGGTTGATCACCGAAGCACCGTCGGCAATGAGCGATCCCCAACTTGCGCGTGGAGCCTGGATTCCGAGCCCAAGGAAACTCAGAAACGATTCCTGCAGGATGATGCCTGGGAGGGTCAGCGTTAGATATACGATCACGATGCCCCATGTGTTCGGTAAGAGATGTTTTCGCACGATGTGCCACGTGGACGCCCCCTGCGCCCGGGCTGCCTCGACGAACGCCTGCTCTTTCAACGACAACACCTGCCCGCGAACAATCCGCGCCATCGTCAGCCACGACACTGCGCCAAGGCCGACAAACAACAAGAGCAGCCGGCTGTCCTCTGCGAGAGCATGCAGCCCGGTCTTTGCGAGGAAGTTCTTCAACAAGCTGTCCAGCGACGCGATCAGCACAATCACGAAGATGATGTACGGCATCGCGTACAGCACATCCACGAATCGCATCATGCTCGAATCTGTTTTCCCGCCCACGTACCCGGCGACCGCGCCCCATAGGACGCCAAGCAGCAGACTCACCGCGGTCGCAACGACCCCGACGAATAACGAAACGCGCGCGCCGTATAGGACTCGCGTCAGTAAATCACGCCCATGCACGTCCGTCCCAA
This sequence comes from uncultured Verrucomicrobiota bacterium, assembly GCA_964582645.1. Lineage (GTDB taxonomy): Bacteria > Verrucomicrobiota > Verrucomicrobiia > Palsa-1439 > CAZOTB01 > CAZOTB01. The sequence goes on from CAZOTB010000051.1 coordinate 4,769, forward strand.
ACCAATGTGCCGCGCTGGGCTGTTGAAACTGCGTATCGGAGATTTGATCGAAGCTGTAGCGGGACAGCGTTGGCCCGACGAGCGCCGCCAGTACCACCGCCAGCACAAACACAGCGCTGATCATCGCCGCGCGATTGCGCCGAAATCGGCGCCAAGCCAGTCGGGAAGGGCTCTCATTCATTTGCAATAAAAGTGGCTCACGTGAGCCAGATTTTTGGTAAATCAAGTTTCGTGCAGTTTGATCCTCCGATCGAGGAAGTGATAGCCAATGTCCACTATCAGGTTAAGCACGAGCAGCAATACGGCATAGACGATGACCAAGCCGACGACCATCGTGTAGTCGCGGTTCAAGGCGCTGTTGACGACGAACGTGCCCATGCCCGGCACTTGGAAGATGCTCTCCACAATAAATGACCCGGTGAACAGATCGGCGAGCATCGGTCCGACGTACGAAACGACGGGCAGCAACGCGATCTTCAGCGCGTGCTTGCCGAGCACCGCCGTTTCGGACAAACCCTTCGCCCGCGCGGCGACGATGAACTCCTGCTGTAAGGCGCCGATCATTCCCTCCCGGGTCAGACGCATGACCTTGGCGATGAAATAGGCCGAGAGCGCAAGGCACGGGAGCGCGGCGTGACGCAATGATTCCCACAACGCCACCGGGAATAGTCCGAGCTTGAACGCGAAATAGAGAATCAGCAGCGGTCCGAGCACGAAACTTGGCAACGAAATGCCGATGAGCGCGAGGAACGTCGTGGCGTAATCGGCGAGCCTGTTTTGCCGCGCCGCTGCATAGACGCCGAGCGGAATGCCGACGCCAAGCGAGAAGCAGAAAGCCAGCGCGCCGAGCATCATCGAGACCGGCAACGCTTGGGCGACGATTTCGTTGACGGTGCGATTGCGGTACTTCATTGAGAGGCCGAGATCACCGCGGCAGAGGTCGCCGAGATAGGCGAGGTATTGTTTCCACATCGGCCAATCGAGGTGGTACTTGGCTTTGATGTTCTCCTCGATGGCGGCGGGAAGCTTGCGTTCCTTGTCGAAAGGCCCGCCGGGCGCGATCCGCACCAGCGCGAACGCAAACAGGCTGATCACCAGCAACAGCGGGATCATGAAGACGAGGCGCTTGAGGATGTAGGAGATCACGGGAGGGAATGGAAGGGGGGAAGGATGGAGGATTGGAAGTTCGGAAGAGGTGCTGGCACGGTGGTTCTTCCACTCTTCCATTCATCCATTCTTCCACTCTTCCTCTTGATTGCATGGATCGGATGCACGTCGAGCACGTTGGGGTAAACGCCCTCCCACTTGGTGTCGTCCACAAAGTTGATGCCGACATAGAAATAGATCGGGAGAATCGGGCATTCGTCGCGGCAGAGAAGTGTCTCGGCCTCTTGGAAAATCTGCCAACGCTTTGCTGCGTTCAGTTCCCGGCCTGCAGCGCGGATGAGTTCATCGTACGGTCTGTTGCTCCAGCCGGTGCGATTGTTGCCGCCGCCGGTGACGAACATGTCGAGGAAGGTGTTCGGGTCGTTGTAATCGCCGATCCAACTGGCGCGGCAGACATCGTAATCGAGGCTGCTCATCGAGTTGAGATACACCTTCCACTCCTGGTTGACGAGATCGCACTGGATGCCGAGCGTCTTCTGCCACATCTCGCGAATCTCGATGGCAATCTGTTCGTTGACGCCCGCTGCGCCGCCGCCGGATTTGTTGAACAGGATGCTGAACTTGGGAAAACCCTTGCCGTCGGGGTAACCGGCTTCGGCAAACTCTTGCTTCGCCCGGGCGGGATCGTAGCTCAACCCCTGCGGAGATTCGTAACCGGGAATCCCGGGCGGAACCAGATGCGTCGCGGGCAACTCGCCGCCTTTGGTGATCTTGGTGACGATGCGTTCGCGGTCCACCGCGAGCGAGAAGGCGCGGCGCACGCGCGGATCATCGAAGGGCTTCTTGGTGCAGTTGAACCGGTAGAAGTACGAGCCGAGGTAGCCGAAGGTGTGGCAGTCGGGCCGCTTGCGGAGCACGTCGAGCAGATAGGCCGGGATAAGTCCCTTGTCCCAGATGATGTCGGCGGCGCCGGTAAGGTAGAGGTTGAGCGCGGTGGCAGGCGAGCCGACGGGGAGCACGTCCACGAGTTCGAGCGGGACGTTGGCGGCGTTCCAGTAGCGGGCGTTTCGGCGCAGACGGATTTTGTCGTTGATGCGCCATTGGTCGAGCACGAACGGACCGTTGCAGACGAGTTTGCCGGGTTTGATCCAGTTGTCGCCCCACTTTTCGAAGCAACCGCGATGAATCGGGAACAACGTCGGAAACGCACAGAGGTCGAGAAAGAATGGCGTCGGGTCGTGGAGTTCGACGAGGAGCGTCCGGTCGTCCTTCGCGCGGACGCCGACCTGCGAAAAATCCTTGAGCTTGCCGCTGTTAAAATCCTCGGCGTTGTTGAGGTAGAAAAGCTGGTAGGCATATTCGCTTGCGGTCTCGGGCGCGAGCGTGCGTTTCCACGACCAGACGAAATCGTGGGCTGTGATCAGATCGCCATTGCTCCACTGGCATGAGCGCAGATGAAACGTGTAGGTCTTGCCGTCCGGCGAGATGTCCCAGCGTGCCGCGACGCCGGGAATGGAGGCGGCCGTTTTCGGATCATTGGCGGTGAGTCCCTCGAACAACGCCAGTGCGAGCCGTCCCTCGGGCTGGCCGGTCATGATGGCGGGATCGAGCGTCTCGGGCTCGGTGCCGTTGATGATGACGAGGTCGGCTGTGCGCTGCGGTGTGCAGCCGCAGAACAGAAAGGAAAGCAGCAGTGCTGAGTGAAGTCGCCTGCGAGCGGCTGATGTCATCTCGCCGCTATTTTGTCGCAGGCGAGTTGGTGTCTGTCAACGCCGGGGGAGCGTTCGTCGCGGCTGATGCGGCTGCGTTGGTGGCTGTGGTCGCGGCGGCTTCTGCTTCGTTCGTGGCCGAGCCTGAGATGAGCGCCGGGACGGCGTTGGTTGGGATGTTGCTCAACACCTTGCTGCCCGACGCACCCTTCTGGTGTCCGCGCGAGTAGTACATCGCCAGAACGAGCGTGATGATGAAGAACAACGCGGTGCCCCAGATGGTGGCCTTGGTGAGGACGCTGGTGGTGCCGGCCCCGAAGATTTGCTCCGTGGCCGCGCCGCCGAACGCCGCGCCGAGTCCGGCTTCCTGCTTCGATTTCTGCATCAGGATGATCAGCACCAGAAGGATGCACACGATCACCAGGATGGCGATTAAGATTCCAGCAACAATTTCCATACTTCCTCAGATCGAATTTTTGACGATGTCTATGAACGAACGCGCCTGCAGACTCGCGCCGCCAACCAGCGCGCCATCAATATCGGGCTGGCTCATCAGTTCGCGCGCGTTGGCGGCTTTGACGCTTCCGCCGTACTGAATGCGGAGTTTCGAGGCCACCTCACCAAACATCTGCGTCAGCACGCTGCGCGCAAAGGCCTGCGTGGCCTGGGCCTGCTCGGGCGTCGCGTTTTTGCCCGTGCCGATGGCCCAGACGGGTTCGTAGGCGAGGATACAATCATTAACCTCCTCGTTTGTCAAACCCGCCAGACTGCCCCGGAGTTGCGTCTCGATCACCTTGTTGGTGCGCCCGGCTTCGCGTTCGGCGTCGGTCTCGCCGACGCACACGATCGGTCGCAGCCGGGCGGCCAATGCCGCCTTGAGTTTCTTGTTCACCGTGGCGTCGGTCTCGCCGAAGAATTGCCGGCGTTCGCTGTGGCCGAGGATGACGTAGGTGCAATACACATCGCGCAGCATGGCCGCACAGACTTCGCCCGTGAACGCACCGAAGTTTTCCCAGTGCATGTTCTGGGCGCCGAGCTTGATATTGGTGTTGCTGATCGCGTCGGATACCGGCTTCAGCGCCGTGAACGGCGGGCAGACGACGATGTCCACTTCCTTGATGCTGGCCAGTTCGATCTTGAGCGACTCGACAAGCGCGAGCGACTCCGACACCGTCTTGTTCATCTTCCAGTTGCCGGCGATGATGAGTTTGCGTGATTTATTCATGGATCAAAGTTGGCCACAGTCTGGCCGAGAAGCGCAAAGGCGGTCACTTATCCGTCAACGCGGCCACTCCCGGCAAGGTAATTCCTTCGAGCAGTTCGAGGCTCGCGCCGCCGCCGGTACTAATGAAGGTGATCTTGTCGGCGACCTTCGCTTTTTTCACTGCTTTGACGGAATCGCCGCCGCCGATGATGGATTTCGCGCCGCTGGCGGCGACGGCCTTCGCGATCTCGAACGTGCCTTGAGCGAATTCGGGAATCTCGAAAATGCCCATCGGGCCGTTCCAGAAAATGGTTTTCGCCTTCGCGATCTCCTGCCGGTAGGCCGCGATCGTTTTCGGGCCGATGTCCACGCCGCACCAGCCGGCGTCGATCGAGGCAACCTCGGTATTCTTCCGTTCCGCTTCCGCCTCGGGCTTGCGCGCAATTTGATGATCCAGTGGGATCAAGAATTTGACGCCCTTGGCCACGGCGAGCGCGAGGGTGGAGCGCGCGACGTCCAGCTTGTCATTCTCCACCAAAGAGTTCCCGACCTCGACGCCTTGTGACTTGAGAAACGTGTACGCCATGGCGCCACCGATCACAAAGCCGTCTGCTTTCTTCAGCAGGTTCTCGATCACGCCAATCTTGTCGGATACTTTCGCGCCGCCGAGGATGACGAGAAATGGACGCGTCGGGTTGGCGAGTTCGTCCTGGAGATACTTTAGTTCCTTGTCCATCAAGAAGCCCATCGCAGACTGTTTCACGAACTTCGTCACGCCCTCGGTCGAAGCATGGGCGCGATGCGCGCTGCCGAACGCGTCGTTGACGTAGAGGTCGGCGAGGTTGGCGAGCTTCTTTGCGAACGCAGGGTCGTTCTTCTCTTCCTCGGCGTGAAAGCGCAGATTCTCCAACAACAAGATGTCACCTTCTTTCATCGCAAGGTTGACCGTTTTCTCCGCCTTTTCGCCGACGCAATCATCGGCGAACGCCACCGGGCGGTGGGTCAGCTCGGCGAGAATCTGCGTGACCGGCCGCAGACTTTGCTTGGGATCGGGTTTGCCTTTCGGACGACCTAGATGACTGCAGAGGATGACTTTCGCGCCCTGTTGCCAGAGATACTCAATGGTAGGAAGGGCCGCGCGGATGCGGGTGTCGTCCGTGACTTTCCCGGATTCGTCGAGAGGCACGTTGAAATCCACTCGTACCAGCACGCGCTTGCTTCGCAGGTTCAGGTCTCGCACAGTCAGCTTGGGCATAGGGTCACACTCCAAAACGCTTGCGGGTCTATAAACGCAGTGTGGCCAGAAGTCAAACTCCCGAAACCGCGCCCAATGCGCCCAAAATACCACTTGCCTTCCGTTCGGGATTTTCTATAGTACGCACGTTGTCCACCTCCAACGCAACTTCGGAGTCATTTCTCGAAATTGGCGATAAGGGCTTTGGCTTTCTTCGTTCCGCAGCCAAGAACTACGCGCCTTCTTCGCAGGATATCTTTGTCTCCGCCGATCTGATCCGGCAGTATGGGCTGCGTCCCGGTCTGTCCCTCAAAGGGAAAACGCAACCCGGCCACAAGGGCGGACCGCAACTGGTGACCATCGAAACGATCAACGGCGAGCCGCCCGATAAGTACGCCAAGCTGATCCCGTTCGACAAACTGACCACCGTGCACCCGATCCAGAAAATCAATCTCGAAACCGGCCCCGAGAGCATCTCGATGCGTGTGCTCGATATGCTCGCGCCGATCGGCAAGGGGCAGCGCGGGTTGATCGTGTCGCCACCGCGTTCGGGGAAAACGACGCTGCTGAAACAAATCGCCAACTCGGTGGTGAAGAACCATCCCGAAATCACCCTGATCGTGCTGCTCGTGGACGAGCGTCCCGAGGAAGTCACCGATTTCCGCCGCGAGGTCAAAGGCGAGGTTGTCGCGTCGTCAAACGACATGGACCAGCCGAGTCATATGAGAATTTCGCTGATGACCATCGACCGGGCGCGGCGCATGGTCGAGTTTGGCAAGGATGTGGTGATTCTTCTCGATTCGATCACCCGGGTGGCGCGCGTGTTCAACAACGCGCAGGGCAACTCGGGTCGCACGATGACCGGCGGACTCGACGCCCGCGCGATGGAGCAGCCGCGCAAGATGTTCGCCGCCGCGCGCAAGACCGAGGAGGCCGGCAGCCTGACGATCATGGCGACGGCGTTGATCGAGACCGGCTCGCGCATGGATGAGTTGATTTTCCAGGAGTTCAAGGGTACCGGCAACATGGAGTTGGTGCTCGATCGCAAAATCGCCGAACAGCGCATCTGGCCCGCGGTGGACATCTTCCAGTCCGGTACGCGCAAAGAAGAGTTGCTGATCCCTGCGAAGGACCTCGAGAAGATCGCCTACATCCGTCGCGGCCTGAGCGGGCTCAATCCGCCGACAGCGATGGGACGCGTAGTGGAAGGATTGACGAAGTTCCCGACCAACGCGAAGTTGCTGGCGCAGATCAAGTAGGGTCAGGTGGAGTATGACCGTTGAGGAACTGAAAGAAGTGCACCACGCGCAACCGTTCCGTCCCTTCACGATCCACACCACTGATGGTCGCGCAGTTCATGTTCCGCATAGCGACTTCATGTCGTTTTCTCAGACTGGTCGGACCGCTCATGTCCATGGGGAGAACGACAGCTACGTCGTACTGGACACTCGGCTTGTGACGCAGATTGAAGTCCATGAAGCCTCCGCCAAGTGACCGCGTTCGCGCGCTCATCAAGGCATTCCGCAAGACCTATCCCGACGCGCACTGCGAACTGAACTTCTCCAACCCGCTCGAGCTGCTGATCGCCACAATTCTTTCCGCCCAGTGTACGGACAATCGCGTCAACATCGTCACGCAGCAACTGTTCAAGAAATACCGCACCGCCGCTGACTATGCCGGCAGTCCCGAAGGCGAACTCGAAGAGGCGATCCGTTCGACGGGGTTCTACCGCAACAAAGCGAAAAACATCCGCGCGTGTTGCCGGAAGCTGGTCGAACGATTGGACGGCAAGGTGCCGGCCACGATGGAGGAACTGATCACGCTCGACGGCATCGGACGCAAGACGGCCAATGTCGTGCTCGGCAATGCTTTCGGCAAGAACGAGGGTGTGGTCGTGGACACTCACGTCCAGCGGCTGACGCATCGCCTCGGTTTGACGCGGCAGACCGATCCCGTCAAGATTGAGCAGGAGCTGATGAAGCTGGTCCCGCGCAAGGACTGGACGCTCTGGTCGCACTGGTTAATCTGGCACGGGCGACGACGCTGCCCCGCGCGCAACCCGGATTGCGCGGGCTGCGAGGTGAGAAGCCTGTGCCCCAGGCTGGGTGTGAAGAAGAAGTTGTAGCCGCCCGCGATGAGGGCGGCGTCATGAGTTGAAGCAGAGCCGCGGTCAACGCCCGCGGCTGCAACGAGGCATTGAAATGAAATTGAAAGAAGGCGACAAAGCACCTGCGTTCAACGCGCAGACGGGCGACGGCACGACCGTGAAACTGGCGGACCTCAAGGGCAAACACGTCGTTCTCTATTTCTACCCAAAGGACGACACCCCCGGCTGCACCAAGGAAGCGTGCGGGTTTCGCGACAACACCAAGGCGCTTGAAAAGGCGGGCGCGGTGGTGCTCGGCGTGAGCACGGGTTCGGTCGCGTCCCACAAGAAGTTCGCCGAGAAATTCAAGCTGCCGTTCGCGTTGCTGGCCGATGAGGACAAGAAAATCGTTGAGGGCTATGGCGTCTGGGGCGAGAAGACCTTCATGGGACGCAAGTACATGGGCACCCATCGCGTAATGTTCCTCATTGATCCTGATGGCCGCATCAAAAAAATCTGGCCCAAGGTTTCGCCCGACGACCACGCGAAGGAAGTACTCGAAGCACTGCAGGCGTGAAAATCCTCCACATCAGCACCGCAACTTCCTGGCGCGGCGGCGAGGCGCAGGCGTTTTACCTCGCGCGCGGACTGCTCCAGAAAGGTCACGAGGTGCTGATGGTCGCACCGGAAGGCAGTCCGTTGTTGACAAAGAGCACCGCTGCCGGCTGCGCGCCACAGGCCCTCCGCATCGCGTCCGACACCGACCTGGGGGCGTTCTGGAAACTCAAGAGCCTGCTCGCGCGCACGGCACCGCACGTTGTCCATGCGCACGATGGCCACGCGCATACGGCCGCGGTGTTCGCGAAGCTGTTTGGTGCGCCGTGGAAGCTGGTGGTATCGCGACGCGTCAGCTACGAGCCGAAGACCAATCCGTTCAACCGGATCAAGTACGGCCCGCGCGTGGATTGTTTCGTCGCCGTATCGCGCACCATCGAGAAGCAGTTGCTGACGCTCGGCGTCGAGGTGCGTCGTGTCGTGACCGTGCGCAGCGGGATCGAGACCGCGCGTTTCCAGCGTCAGTGCAATACCACCGAGTGGAAGCAGGCGCACAAGCTGCCCCTCGACAAACACCTGATCGGCGTCGTGGCGTCGCTTTCGCCGCAGAAGGAGCAGGAAGTGTTTCTGCGCGCTGCCTGCCGGCTGGCGAAAACCCGGGGCGACCTGCATTTCGTCCTGGTCGGGGATGGCCCGACGCGTCCACTGCTGGAACGGCTCGCCTCGAAGCTGGGCATCCAGGGTTCGCTGACCTTCACCGGTTTCACTGACGACGTGGTGCCAGCGTATCAGTCGTTGCGCGTGGCGGTGTTGCCGTCGAGCGCGGGGGAAGGGTCGCCTGCCTCAATCAAGGAAGCGATTACGTGTGGTGTGCCCGTGGTGGCGATTGACGAACCCAGCGCCCGTGAACTGGTGGATCACGGCGTTAACGGCATCCTCGTCCCGCCCAAGAACGACGAGGTCATGGCCAAGATGATCAACATGGTGCTCAACGATGCCGAGTTGTACGAGAAGCTCGCCGCCAACGCCCGCAAGAGCGTCGCCGATTTCGACATCGAGAAGATGATTGATGGGAACGAAGAAGTCTATTTGCGGTTGATCGGCGCACGGAAAGACGAGGAGAAGTAGAGCGAGAGGACTCAGGCGTTCTTGTCCACACGCTCGGTGGCAGCGCCCGGCTTCGATCCCGACGAATGATGCAGCTCCCATAGGTAAGCGTACTTCGCGAACACCGCCACGAATGAACTCAGCGCGATCATGAGCCCGGGCACGCCATCGCGAAACGATTGTTTGAGCACGAGTTTCTTGAAGCACGCCCAAGCGGGATGAAACAGGAGGTGATGCCATTGCGCGCGCACGCCCTGGTTCGAGAGCACCTCTGCGTTCACGCGCTCGAGCTTTACGATCCGCTGCAGATGCGCTTGAAAGCTCGCGTAGGGATGATGCAACAAGTCGCCCGGCAATCGCCGCAGCTCGCCGGACGGGATCAGCTTCGGATGCAATTCGCTGCCACCCCACTCGACTTTGCCGCGCCGGCCAAGACGGATGATCCAATCGGGACACCAGGCGTGCTCGATCCAGCGACCCATGTAGAAGCACTTACGGTTCGTCTCGAACGCGGCCACCGTGCCGTCGTCGTTTTCGAGGGCGTGACGGATCGCGGCTTTGAGATGCGGCGAAGGCCGTTCATCGGCGTCGAGGTTGAGCACCCACGGCTGCGTGCTGAGGTCATGCGCGAACTTCTTCTGCGGCAGGAATCCCGGCCACGCGCGCTGGGTGACCTTCGCTCCGTACCGGCCCGCGGTCTCCACCGTCCGGTCGGTCGAAAACGAATCCACGATGATGATTTCCGACGCGAGGTCGGCGATACTCTCCAACGTCTCGGGAAGGTTGCGCTCTTCGTTGAACGTCACGATCGTGACCGAGAGCGGGAGCTTGCCTGCCATGGCGTCGAAAGTAGGTGGGCGGTGTTTGAATTCAAGCCCAAACCACCCCCGACCGAATGTGTTTATTCCGTGAAACAGGTATTTCACGGAATACACACATTCGCCGCGAGGATTGCGACCCTTCCTTCCCGGACCAAGTTCCGTTATAGTCGCAGCGCGTGCGTTCCAGATTGAACCTCGGCGACTACACGTTCCACTTTGCGGACGAAGCCACTGCGAAGCGGCTGCGTCCCGTTCTTCCCATGCTGGTGGAGGGATCGGACCAACTCGACGGCTTCGTGCCGCTTCAGACGAAGAAAGGTCAGCCCGCACACGTGTTCCGATTCCGCGCAGGCGCCGCCCTGTATGTCGGCAAATGGTCCCGCTCGCACAACGTCCTGGATCGCGCACGCAATTTCCTCCGCCAGCCAAAGGCAAAACGCGCCTGGGAGAACTCGGTCCGCCTGCGCGCGCTGGGATTCGACACGCCCGCCCCGATCGCCTACGCCGAACGGCGCAAGGCCGGGCTGGTTCGTCGTTCCCTGTTTATCACCGAAGACCTTGGCGCAGTAGAGAAGCTGGATGAATTCCTCCGTCGGTCTTGTACGGACACCGAGTCCCGGCAACTGCGTCGTTCCTTGATGTGGCTGCTCGGCGCAACCGTGGCGCGGCTCCATCGTGCGGGTGTGTTTCAAAGCGACCTGCGCGCCGCCAACATCCTCGTCGAACAGGCGCGGGACGGACTCAGGCTGCACTTGGTGGACACCGAGGCGGTGCGTTTCTGCACGCCTGTGACTGACTCGCAACGACTCAAGAACATGACCTCGTTGAATTTTACCTTCGTACCGTGCGTGACCATCACCGACCGGATGCGGGTGTTTCGTTCGTATGCCGATGGGCTGGGGATGAACTGCACCGAACGAAAAGCGTGGCTTCGAAAAACAATCGCCGCGTGCGAGCGCACAATGCACTTCAAGGTCTTCAAGCCCAAGCTGCGCGGACATGGCATCCCCTCCGGCTTGCCGTATCGTGAGCAGGTCAAAGCAATCACGGCCGCGCTCAGCAAGTCGTAGCCGAGAAACTGCTTGTTTTCGCAAACTCGCTCGGGGAAACATTCGCCGATGGCGCAATCGGGCAAACGTCCTCCCAACGTCCTGCTGCTCGTCGTGGACTGTCTGCGCAGCGACAAAGTCCTCGGCGCGCGCCGCCCTGCCGGCTTGCGGGCGATCCCGCGACTGATCGAGCAGGGCGTGTCGTTCCCCACATTTTATTCCGTTGCCAGTCACACGCCGATTTGTTTCTCCAGCATCCTGAGTGGGTTTTACCCAACGACGCACAAGGTGCAGTCGCTGCGCGGAACGAAATTTCCAAGCCGGCTGCCGACACTCGCAGCACGGCTCAAGACTGCCGGCTATCGCACCGAAGCGTACCTGTCGGGACCGCTCGGTCCTGAGTTCGGGCTGAACCAGGGTTTTGATGAATACCGCCATCTCAAGAAGTGGGGCACGATCACCGGCAACTTCGGCGCAGAGCTGCTGGGGCGGTTGCGGCAGTTGCGAGAGAGCGAGCAGCCGTGGTTTGTCATCTTCCACTTCTGGAGTCTCCATAAATTCCGCCGCTACTCTCTGTTGTTCAAACTGCTCCTGAATCTTCCGCCCGGCAGATTGCGCTCGGCGCTGGATCGCGTGGACGACGGTATGGGGCGGATTCTGCAGAAGATCGGCACCGAGCGACTCTACGATGCTTGTCTGCGGGACATTGATGTGTATCTGGAGCGAATGTTGGAACGGACGAACATGGAGAATACGTGCGTGTTTCTCACCGGCGACCACGGAGAGTATCTCGGTTTCCCGAATGAAAACGTTCCGCCCGAAGGCTGCCCGCTCTTGAGCAAGTATCATGGGTTTCACGTGTACGATCTGTTGACGCGCGTGCCGCTGATTGCCGCGGGCGCCGGCTTGCCTCGCGGAACGAACGATTCGATCGTTCGCAGCGCGATAGACATCACACCGACGATTCTGGAACTCGCCGGCGCGCACGGCCAGTGCGAAGGCAGTTCGTTGTTGTCGCCGCCGCCGCCCCGGCCGATCTTCCTCGAGGCGATGGTGTCGCCGCACCACGATCCAGCCCAACTCATTGCGGGAGTTCGATTCGATAACCGGAAGTTCGCTTGCCGTCCGAAAGCAAAGGAACTGCACCCCGAGTTGTACGATCTGAGTGCCGACCCACTCGAACGAACAAACCTCGCGCCGAAGGAGCCGGCTCTGGTCGAACGCGGGCTGAAGTTGGTTCTGGAACACTGGCGTGACGACGGCACCCCGCAAGCCGGCGAAGCCCTGACCAGCGAAGAAGAAACCGTGATCGCGAAGCGGCTGCAGGAACTGGGTTACATCGAATAAATCGTCTTGCTGAACCAGCCATCCCCGCGTATAGGTAGGCGCGACATCACTAGCAGTGCGCGGGTGGTGGAATGGCAGACACGTACGTTTGAGGGGCGTATGCCGAAAGGCGTGGGGGTTCAAGTCCCCCCCCGCGCACCCCTTCAAATTGCCTGGTAATTCTGAGGTTTCGCCTGCCGGGAGCAGCGGAGTGACAACAAGAGTACGCAACACTTGCGCCCGCGTTCACCCGTGTTCACAACCTCGATTCACAGCAAACCGCGTAGTACGTATCCGTGGAACGTTGAAATTCAATTCGAGCAGGTTGGTCCAGATCATGATTCCATGGAGCTTTTCATGGGGAGGGCAGATGCGGGCAGGGGTACCAGGACTACAACTCACTTCCCTTCATCACACGCCACCAGCTCAGGGCGTGCAATTGCCGGTATCGCAGACGCCATTGCTCGCATTCGGCTCGATCGTGTGCCGGATTTCCCCGCCTATCCTGGCAGGCGCCGCGTGGACCAACTTCTGCGAAGAAATCCGGTGTGACTATGCTGCTGTTGCCGAAACCAATTTGTGGCTGTTCTGGATCCAGCAGGTTGCGACCGAAGCTGTGGTATTCAAATCCCGACGGCGCGCACAGTTCGACGAGTGTCGGGAGAATATCGTTATGGCTGCCGGCAATGCGTGGTGGGCATGGCTGGTTCTGCAACACGTCGGGACCGTATAACACAAACGGCACCGCGCGTCGCTCAAACGGGGTTGGCGGCGGCGACGAGAAAGAGTGCCGTGACCAGTGATCACCCGTGATGGCGAACAGGGTGCGCGGAAACTGCTTCGTCACCGCCTCAACAAAGTCGCCCAATGCCTTGTCCGCATACCACAGACTGCCGAGGATCTTGATTTCCCGGTCATTGAACCCGCGCGTTTTCAATTCCCGCGCAACATCGGGTTGCGGGAATCCCCTGGCTTTGAAATCCACGCTGTGCGGTGTGTGATAGGACGTCGTCATGATCATGTGGAACGACGGTTCGGCTCCGAGTCGGCTGAGCACGAACCGAAACAGATCCTCATCGTCCACACCCCATTCGTTGCCGGCCGATTGCGCGCTCATGTCCGAACGGCCGTGGACGTGGTCAAATCCCTGATTGCGGCAGAATTCGTCCAGCCGTTGCCAACTGAGGTAACCGCCGTAATAAAACCGAGTGCGATATCCCAGCCGTTTGAACGTCGGCGCGGCAGCGGTGGGGAACGGCCGTTTTGCCGATGGCTGGTAATTCACACGAACCTCTGCATCCGGCAACCCCGCGATCAGCGCGGCAAGACTGGGCATGGTTCCACGGCCCGCCGAAAGAAACGCCTCCGCAGCGATGCCCGCCCGACCCAAGGCGGCCAGACGGTCGGTAACATGGAGCGCCGCCCATTCCGGTCGCATCCCCCAGGTATCATAGCTTTCTTCGATGATGAGCACGACATGCTGCGGCGGATGAATGGGCGAGCCGGCGGCGAGTCGCTTCGTGCAATTGTCCAGATTCGTCTCGGAGCCGGCCCCGGGAAAACACGCCCGTGCGGCGGCGCGGATGTCCCCCTCCGGCAGGATCTCGCGAAAACCTTTCGTCGAGGTGATTTGGAGCTGGTGTTTGATGGCCCATCGCAGCGCCGTGAACGGATTGGCCACGAGCTTGTTTAGATGGGTATCGGTTGTCACCCCCGCCTCTTTCAACTGGGCGGGGCGTCTGCCCAATGATCCTCTTGTGCCCGCGACTGCCAAGCCCACGACCACCAGCGGCGTCACAAGCCTCACAGCGCCCCGCGCCGTCCAAACCGGCAGCTTGATCCGCGCACACACCAGGCGCCAGAACGCGCGCCCGGCCGCCACCGCCACTGTGACCGCCACCGCGATCCCCGCTATCAGCCAGACGACGGGATACGTTTTCCAAATCGTCTGAGCGATGGCAGCGCGGTCGTCGAAGACCAACTCAAAAATCCACACATTGAACTGGTCGTGATATTCGCGGAAGTAACCGATGTCGATCGTGAACGTGAGCAACGCCACCGATGCCAGAGTTCCCACCAGCACTCTTCGGACGCGATGGTGCCATGCCCCCAGCGGACGAACGAATGACACCATCGTCAGCGCCAAGGTCGGCAAAATCGCGCACGATGCAACGGCAATGTCAAACCGCAGTCCTGCACTGAAACAACGGAGAAGCTGGGTCGCGTCCGTTTCAGGCGACAAGTCGGCGCGAAACAGCCACACCATCAACGCTCGGAACGCCTGCAGGGACAACACCATGACCATCCAGAGCAAGGCGTCCCCGGCAAGACTGACGAATGGTGCGTCCGAACCAGATGATGGAGGATCGGGTCTTTGGGACATGGCGTGCCATCGGGTCAAATCATCATCGGGATACTCATCACGTTCATCTCTGGCGCAGTCATCGGCGCGATTGTGTTACACTTCACTTTTTGCATTTGGTGTTCGGCTGGACAGGAGTGCGTCATATGCACCGACTTCGAGTACACCGCAGTCACTTCCTTAGTGAATGCAACGCCATGTTTTCAACTCCTAAATCTGATCCGACAATGAGATGCGCCGGCGCGACAACCGATACTTGCTGAATAACGGTCTGACGGAGAACGCTCCGTTGCTGTTCGACCCGCTCGTGTATCCCGCTGCCAGACAAACACTTGGCCCCAGTCCACGTCAGTCGGCGAGGATCTGAAGAAAACGCTGCGAGTTCACCTTTCCCTGAGTCAGACGCGCCTGCACGAGGCTCGGTTCCATCCGCGGCAGTTTAGGCGCTCGATCGCAAGGGGAATGGGCGTTGATTTGAGGTTGCTTGAGTTCGTTGAGGATTCGTGGTGATCTGAGATTGAATCATGCGAATTTTCCTGCTGTACTGGCTGCCCGTGCTGCTCTGGATGGCCGCGATCTTCCTCATGTCCACGAGCCGGTTCTCCATGGCGCAGACTTCGCGGTTCATCCTGCCGATGCTCAAGCTCCTTTTCCGACGCATTGACGAAGAGCGACTGACCAAGACGCACATCCGCATCCGCGAAAGCGCACATTTCGTCGAGTACCTGATCCTGAGCGTGCTGGTGTTTCGCGCGCTGCGGGCGGACAACGCAGCATCTTGGGAACTGCGGTGGATGATTCTGGCGATCGTGATCGCGGGAGCGTACGGCTTCGCCGATGAACTGCATCAACGATGGGAGTCTGGACGAACGGCGAAACTGAAGCACGCGCTCATTGATGTGGCAGGCGGCGTTGCGGGACAGGTACTGATCCTGATCGCAGTCGGAGCGACGAAGTAAACGATCTACTACGCCCCGACTTTCTCGCGAATCCGTCCCGCGATGCGGCTGGCAAGTTCTTCGATCTGTTTGCCATCCCGACCTTCGAGCAAGACCCGGCACACCGGCTCGGTGCCGCTGTAGCGCACCAGCAACCGGCCTTCCTTGCCGAGTTTCTCTTCCACTTCCCGGATCATCTGTTGTACCTCCGTCATCGAGTCGAGCGGCGGCTTGCTTTTCACCCGAATGTTGACGTTGACCTGCGGAAACAACTCGAGGCATTTGCACAGTTCGCTCAACGGTTCGCCACTTGCCCGCATGATCCGCAGCACCTGCAACGCGCTGATCAATCCGTCGCCCGTGGTCGTGTAGTCGCGGAAGATCATGTGGCCCGACTGCTCGCCGCCCACGTTGAGGTCTTGGGCGAGCATCTCATCGATTACGTTCTTGTCGCCCACAGCGGTGCGGAAGACCTTCCCGCCACGCTTGGTGATGCAGGCATCGAGCCCCATGTTGCTCTGCACCGTTGCCACGAGGGTGTTCTTCGCGAGAGCGTTGCGGCTCATGAAATCGAGCGCGGTGATGGCCATGATGAAGTCGCCATCCACCAGCCGGGCGTTCTCGTCGCACATGATCAGCCGGTCGGCGTCGCCGTCGTGCGCGAGGCCGCAGTGGGCGCTGTGTTCGATGACCGCCTTGCGCATTCCCTCGGGGCGGGTGCTGCCGCAGCCGCGGTTGATGTTGCTGCCGTCCGGCGCGTTGTTGTAAACAAACATCTCGGCGCCCAGTTCGCGCAACACGCACGGTGTGGACTTGTAGGCGGCGCCGTTGGCGGCATCCACGACGATCCGCAGTCCTTCGAGTGTCATGCCTTTCGGGAAGGATGCCTTGGCGAACTCGATGTAACGCCCGAGCGCGTCGTCAATGCGATACGCCTTGCCGATGTGTTCGGCGGTCGGTCGAATGCCCTCGATGCGGCCGCTGAACACCAATTCCTCGATCTCCTGCTCGATGGTGTCGTCGAGCTTGTAGCCGTCGTCGCGGAAGAATTTGATGCCGTTGTCGGCGTACGGATTGTGTGAGGCAGTGAGAACGATGCCGGCATCGGCCCGCAGCGATCGGGTGATGTACGCGACGCCCGGCGTCGGCAACGGCCCGATCAGCAGCACGTCCACACCCATCGAGAGCACGCCGGAGGCGATGGCATTTTCGAGCATGTAACCCGAGAGGCGGGTGTCCTTGCCGATGACGATCTTGTGTCGCTCGCGTCCCTTGGCTTCAGGCGAGCGGGTCTTGAACACGTGCGCGGCGGCGCGCCCGAGCTTGAGCGCGGTCTCGGCGGTGACGGGGTCCACGTTGGCGATGCCGCGCACGCCGTCCGTGCCGAACAATTTCTTCCCGTTTGTCTGCGCGCTCATCAACGCAGTTCCACCTCTACCACGCTCGGCGAAGTCCAGTCAACCTGTACCCCCGACGCGCGGATGGACCACTGCACACGCCGGGTGTCTCGCGCCTTGCCGCGCAGGCCCGCGATGTCCACGTACAGACGGACGTCTGCCGCTTTCACCAGCCGCACTCCTTCGGGCGTGCCCCTGATCGACACGTCCACGACGTCGGGCTTGAGGATCAGTTCCCCCTGGATGTCCGCGCGGCCGAGGACATAGACGGGGACTTGTTTCAACACGGTTCGTTCCTCGGGAAGCGCGGTCGAGGCGGGACCGAGCGCGCGATTGACCATTGTCCAAATGATGATGGCGATCAGGAACGCACCGAATTTGATCGGAAAGTTGTGGCGAACCAGTGACAGGATGCGATCCATGACGCTCACTTGGATAAGATTCCCATGTCCGCCTCGCGCTCGAACTCCGAGAACAACTCCTCGGGCGATCGCTCCCGGCGCGCGCCGTCCGACCGTCGTGAAAAAGGCCAGAGGCGCGATTCGATCTTGTGCGGTACCAGCAACGCCGACAGAAACCGCCGCAGCCGTCCGTCGTCCAACTGGCGCACGAGCTGGCCTTTGAACGCCAGCGAGACAATGCCGGTTTCCTCGCTCGCCATGATGACCACGGCGTCCGTTTCCTCGGTCAGCCCGATGCCGGCACGGTGACGCATCCCCAGTTCGCGATCCAGGTCCGTGCGCGTTGTCATCGGGAACTGACACCCCGCCGAGAGGATGCGATTGCCGTGGATGATCACGCCCCCGTCGTGGAGCGGTGTGTTCGGGAAAAAGATCTGCTCGAGGATCTCGCGAGTGACCTGGCAGTCCACGGCCACCCCACTCTGCATGATGCCGCGGATGCCGATCTCACGCTGAATGGCGATCAGCGCGCCGATGCGCCGGTTGGCGAGCGAACGCACCGCATTGACGATCGCATCCACATTCTCGAGCGCGCGTCCCTGAGTGAACATGAATTGCTGGCTACCCAGTTCGGCGAGCAGTCGCCGGATTTCGGGCTGAAAGATGACGATGAGCGCGACGGCGAAGAACGCGAGGAAGCGACTGAGCAGCCAGTTGATCACGTCGAACTGGAAGATCTGAGTGAGGAAGGTCATCACCAGCAGCGTCAGCGTCAGACCGCTGAGCACCGGTGCGCCGCGCGTGCCGCGGATGAACAGGAACAGGTAGTACAGCATCAGAGCGAGGAAACCGACCTCGATCCAGCTCTTCCAGTCCTTGGGCAGTGAGTTAACGAGTTCGTTCACGACAAAGCGTTCTCCGACACGGGGCGACCCACGCGTTGCTTGTAGCGCAATTGACGGGGCAAAGCAAATGCCGTCGCAGCCACCAAGGCAAGGAGACGGTTGCCGCGCGGATGTTGTTGGACAGCCACCTCGTCCGGTCGGTGGCTGCGAACTGCTAGAAAATGCAAATCGCCGCAGTAATGACGGTCGTGTAGTGACCTTGCGGATGGCCGACGGCGGTCTGGGTGATGTTCGTTGTCTTGACGATCTTGTCGCTGATGCGGAACACTTCCTTCTTCTCGTCCCAGGCGGCGTCTTCGTTGAATTCGACGCCGAGCGTCGAGGCGAGCATCGCGGCGGCCATGTCTTCGGCGGTGTCGCCCGCAGTGTCGTCGTTCATGCCGTAGGCGTGCAGCTCGCTGAGGTAGCCGTACGCGTTCTCGTCGGACGGCACCGCGACGCCGATCGAGGAAGCGATCAACCGATGGGGTTCACAGGTGCTGCTGCGCGCCATGACGGCGAAGGTAATCTGGCCGGGCTGGATGAGCTGCTGTCCCTGTTTGCGCGGGATGATCTTGCAGCGGGGCGGCAGGATGCTGGATACCATGACCAGGTTACATTTCTCGATGCCGGCATCGCGCAACGCGATCTCGAAGGATCGCAACTCCTGTTTGTGAACGCCGACCCCTTTGGTCAGAAACATCTTCGATGGCACAAAATGCATTTTCTTTTCCTCGTAGCCTTTCGTTTGGTGGGCGCGAATATAGAAATCGCGGCGCGAATGTAAATGAAATTCAACGCGCGGAGAAACACGGAACTCAACGGACCATCTTCCGCAGCACGGCGAGATTTTTCTTGTCCATCGTGCCCACGCCGTTGACCTCGGCGCCCTTCGGCGTCTCGAGCACTTTGGGAACGTGCCGGAAGCGCGGATCGTTCATCACAAAACGAAACGGCGCCAGCCCGAGATGGCCCTTGCCGATGTGTGTGTGGCGATCCACACGCGAACCGAGCGGCGTCTTCGAGTCGTTGACGTGGATGGCAACGACTTGCTTGAGTCCGATGACTCGGTCCAGTTCGCGCATGGTCTGGTTGTAACCCCGCCGTGTGCGAATGTCATAACCCGCGGCGAACAGGTGGCATGTGTCGAGACAGACGGCGAGCCGCTCGGGGCGTTTCACCCGTTCATAGATCCGCGCGATGTGCTCAAACCGATTGCCGAGGCAGTTGCCCTGCCCGGCTGTGACTTCAAGCGCGACTCTTGGAGCTTGGGACTTGGGGCTTGGAGTTTGGAGCGAGAATGCCTCGTCGAGAGCAGCGGCGATCTGTCTCAATCCCGCTTCTTCTCCGCGTCCCATATGGCTGCCGGGATGGAGCACGACGAACGGCAATCCGAGCATCGAGGCGCGTTGCAGTTCATCCGCAAGCGCGCGCACGGACTTCTCGTAGAAACCCGGGTTGATCGCGCCGAGGTTGATGAGGTATCCAGAGTGGGCGAAAATTGGCTCGATCCGGGTTTCGCCACGCAACTGATGGAAGCGCGCGACTTCCACCTCGCCGAGCGGCTTCGATGCCCACTGCATGTTGTTCTTGGAGAAAATCTGGAGGGTCGTGCAGCGAAGAGCGGCGGCGCGTTCGATGGCCTTGGCCACGCCGCCCGCAATCGAGAGGTGCGCACCGAGGAGCGGGGTCATTGCGGTTTGACGGAAGGCGCCGTCGGCCCGGGCGCGGCCTCCTTGCTGTTCTCGCCGGCGGGCTTTTCCTTGTCTTTGTCCGACTTGAACGGAGCGAGCAACTCCTTTGGCAGGTACACCGTGCGCCACTCGGGTTCAGCCCATGTGCCCCCGAGGTGCATCGTGAAAATCTTGGTGAACAACCCGGGAATCCACGTCACGAGCTTGGCCCAGGCAACTTCGTTCCAGGGACGTCCTTCCACCTCAAAGTCGAGTCCACCCGACCAGAGCTTGTAGCGACCTTTGGCGACGATCGAGGTCATGCCGCCATTAACGGTGATCTGGCTGAACTCGACCACGCCACGGTTGATGACATACTCACCGTGTGCCTCGGTGGCGGTACTGGTGGCCATGCGGCCGGGCAGGATCGTGTTGATCACACTGGAGAACAGTTGACCGAACACCGGGTACTCCCACAGGACGCCGTTCTCGACGAGCACGGTGCCATCGCCGTCAATCGAACGGAAATTGCCCGCCGTGCCGGTGATCGCGACGCGTCCCGAAAGCTGTCCCGATGATTTCTGATCCTTCTTCGTGATCGCCTTGCTGAACTGTTGCAGGTCGGTCTTGTCCAGGCGGGCGTTGATGCGGTACTGCGTGGCATTGCCGGCAACCTGGAACTCTGCGCTGCCTTCGAGTCGCCCGCCGTAGAGCTTCGAGGTGAAATTCGTCAGCCCCACGAATCCATCCCGGATCGTGATGTCGGTGGAGACACTCTCGCCGTTCAATTGCCACCAATAAAGATGATCGCCTGCGATGTGTCCGGTCAGGTCGGTCTGGGTGGGGTCCTTGAAGTTGACCCGTCCCTGCAACGTCACCTTCGGGGGTTGGAGAAACTCATACGGCTTGATCACGGCGACGGCGTTGGTGCCGAGCACCTGCGCCAGTTCGTAGGGGTTGGCCGTGCTGACGATGCTTCCTTCGAGCGAGCCCGTGCGTCCGTCGTAATCCACGTAGCCGGTCACTTCGCCTTCCTTGCGTTTGAGGACACAGTTGGTGACCGAGAGCAAATGGCCTCGCACCAGGGCATCGCCATCGAAGGATTCCATCTGCACCCCGTCCGCAGTGAACCGGTCCGCGTGAGCGTGGATCTTGATCTCGGAATTCTCGGGGTTTCTCCAGTTGCCGACCTGGCGCAGCGCGACCTGCGGCGGCTTCTCGAATCGAAACCGCGTCAGCCATTCCGCCGTACCCTTGGGGAACACATACCGGCAGGGTGCGGGCAGGACGCTGGTGACCATATCGAGCGTAAAATCCTCCGAACTGAGCCGGCATTCGTAGGTCCCCTGGAACGTCCCCTCCGCGCGGCGGCCTTCAAATCCCGGCATGCGGAACAGCCCGTCCCGGAGCGTGAATCGGGAGCGAAACGACTGAACCGGGATGCGGCGGAACGAGAACGGCCCCGCCTCGATGGTCCCGCTGGCGACCGAGAGCCCCAGTTCGCGCGGCTGACCTTCCAGCTTCGCCGTCAGGACGGGGTTCGATGTGAACTCGTAGTCGCGGAAGAACCCGCTCGCCTTGTTCCCGACCGCCTCGACGAGCGGTTTGACGTTCGTGTCCGAGCGCAGGTCCACCTTCGCCACGCCGCTCGTCCAATCGTATTCGCCGGTCACGGTGATCTTGCCGCCGTAAAGCGACGCCTCGAACTGCTGCAACCGTAGCACCTGTTTTTCGAGCGTCATTCGCGTCGCGACCGAGTTCACCCGCAACCGATCATGCGTGAAGGTCTGACACTTGGCCTGCACCCGCGCCGTACACAGTTCGGGACGAACCAGGTCAAGGTGGAAGCGCCCGGAAATCTCGGGCGTCTCCAGGAACTGCGTCTTCTCCAGTTCCTGGAACACCCGCGCGAGCAGGTTGGGTTTCGGTCCTTTCCCGCCCGACGGAAGCGTGACCGCGCTGACGAGATTGCTGCCGAACGCGACCGAGCCGGACAGTTGCACGCGCACGCCGTTAAAGATCCCGCTGGCGTTGTCCACCAGCACGTTGCCGCCGCCTTCAACGCGGACCGTGGCGAACACGTTGCTGCCCGTGACGGTGGACTCCTGGGGTTGTTGCAGATCGAGCGGGACGCGCAGGGTGGCGTCTTCGACCCGCAGTTCCTCGAGCGCCTGCTCGCGTGCCAGGAGCTTCTCGTAGTTCAACTTCAAGCCGATCTCGCTGATGCTGACAAGTTGCTGCGTGCGATCGCTCGGGTTGAACACAACCACACCGGTCGCCACGAATCCCTGGAAGGGGTCAAAGTAGATGCTGCCGAACCGGGTGGGGACGCCTTTCTTGTTCAGTTCGTCCACGAACCGCCGCGTGACCGAATCGGGAAATCCGAACAACCGCACCCACGCCAGCCCTACGATCGCGACGAGCACCACCAGCAGGACGAGGATGCGGAACAGTCGGAACAAGACCCTCCCGATTCGAAACAACCGCTTCACGTCGGCAACGTATTAGAAACGCAAATCCGTGGCAACGGAAGAAGCGAAGTTTGTCGAACCGGGCGCAACCGGGCATTGGACGTTGCGGGACCGCAGCTCCATACACTCTGCGGAAGGGATGGGCGCATCGTCCACACCCACACTGGCGGACGCGTCGTCGCAGCGGAGCGGCATGGGTGGGGCTATCTGCTGAAAACATCCGCCAGCTTGCGATGGCTGCGAACGGGGCCGTCCACGAACGGACTGCGGTACTGCAAGTACTCTTCGACGGTTGCCGCCTTGGCCCAGGCGTGATATTCGTCCGCGGCGATGGCCGCTTCGGCGTAGCACGCAAACTCGACGAATCCATCCTCGCGCTCAAGGCTCATCGGAGACAGATCGCCGGTGTGGAACGCCTTCACGTGCAGGATGGTTTCCATGGACGGCGCGAAGCGGAACACTTTCGTGATGTGCGGAAACGCTGTCACGAACCCGACACCCTCCCACCCGCTCCGTGCCAGGAGCGCCTCGAAGGCTGCCGGCGTCTGAGCGCATCGTCCCCAGTCGAATCGCGCAGGCTCGTCGCGCCCGATGATGCTGATGTAATAAATCTTGAACGCCGATTTGCCGTCGGGCATCCGCACGAGCTTCATCGCCACGGTTTTGGAGTGATACGTACGGCAGGGTGTCACATTCATTGGTTGGTGCTCCTTCAGAGATTCGACTTCGTCAATTT
Organism: uncultured Verrucomicrobiota bacterium; assembly: GCA_964582645.1. Lineage (GTDB taxonomy): Bacteria > Verrucomicrobiota > Verrucomicrobiia > Palsa-1439 > CAZOTB01 > CAZOTB01. The sequence goes on from CAZOTB010000051.1 coordinate 27,829, forward strand.
CATCCCGCGCGTGTGTTTGGCGATGCCGTCGGGATTCCATTCGAAGCCGAGGCCGGGGGCGGTCGGGATCGCGAGCGTGCCATCGGCGGCGAGTTGTGGCGGCCGCACGACGAGGTCTTCGATATACGGCGCGGGCGTGATGTATTCGACCCAACGCGCGTTGCCGGCCGCGGCAACCAGATGCAGATCGGCGGCGAGTCCGACCGCGGTGTTCCAACCGTGCGGCACGAAGAGGATCGAATGATCGTCGGCATACTGCGCGATGCGATGTTCCTCGGTCAGACCGCCCACTTTCGTCACGTCGGGCTGGATGTAGTCCACGGCGCGACGTTCGATCCACGGCAGGAACGACTGGCGGCGGGTCAACACCTCGCACGCCGCGATCGGCACGGGCGAATGCTCGGTCAGCTTCACATAGCCGTCGAGATCATCGGGACGCAACGCTTCCTCGAACCAGGTGATGTCGTATTGCTTCAGTATCCGGGCGGTGTTAATCGCCCACTTGTAGCCGTGCGGCCAGAACCCGTCCGAGCCGCCGGCATCCACCATCAACTCGCACTCGGGGCCGACCGCGTCCCGCGCTGCAGCGACGATGGCTTCGTCCGTCTTCGCGTCGCGTCGGCCAAACGGCCCCCAGCCGATTTTGAACGAACGAAACCCCCGGGCCTTGGCAGCCTGCAGCCGTTCGCGCATCAACTTCGGTTCGGCCATCAGGAGCGAGCCGTAGGGTCTGATGTGGTCGCGATGTTTGCCGCCGAGCAGACGCCAGATGGGTTGGCGCGTGACTTTGCCGAGGATGTCCCAGAGCGCGATGTCAATTCCCGAGATCGCGTGGGTGATTGCACCGCCGCGTCCCTGCCAGAACGAATGCTGGTGCAGCGTCTCGCTCGTGGCGGCGGGGTCGAGTGCGGACGCACCGATGAGGAACGGCTTGAGCACATCGAGCGATCCCTGGATCAACGTGCGCGAGGTATAAACGCTGCCGAGGCCGGTCACGCCTTCGTCGGTGATGATTTCGACGAGTGTGTGCAGGTTGTTGTCGGTATCGAGAAATTTCTCGTCCCAACCGCCATCGGGCGTCGCGCCGACGAGCGGCAACAGTCGTATGTCCCGGATTTTCATGGTTGGTTCCGTATTCGAGGATGCGGCGGCGAGTGTAGTGACCGGGAATGCGTTCGGCAAACAGAAGTGATCCAGACTTCCTCAATTCATCTATTGGACTCGTATCTCAGCTCCGTAGGAGCGCCCTGTTTGTAGTGCATGCTCCGCCCAATAATCCCAAGCCCCGTAGGGGCGGCATATGGAGGGGCAACGGCGATTCATGCCGCTCCTGACGGAGCTTCGTAGGATGCGGAGTCTCCTGCTACAAACAGGTCGCCCCTACGGGGCTCGGTGAGCCATGATCCAGAGGTTGGACACACTGAGGTCGTTGAGAAACTTTGTTCACAGATTCGTCAGCAGCACGACGCCGATCGCCAGCGCGACGCCCGCGAGCTGCCTTTTCAGCAACGTTTCGTTCCATGCGAAGCGCGAGACGATCACGTTCAGGCAGATATCAAGACTGGCGCTGGTGGGATAGAACACGACCGCAGGCATCCGAGCCAGGCACACGAGCACCAGAAGGAGAATCATCGCGTTTGTCACTCCGATCACTGTGCCAAGGACGACATCGTGTCTCGTGAATTGTACCCGCTTTGCGATGGCATACGACAACGACGACAACGCCGCGACGAGAAATAGCACCGTCTTGTACGCCTCGCGTTGTTCCGTGTCGAAATGCACGTCGGCGTACTTGTGGATCGTGAGAATCACCCCCGCCATCGCGAAGGTGGCCAGCAGGACCATGTCGCCTCTGAGAGTGAGATGGGGCTGCGTGGTCTCGTGGCGACGCATCATCACCATGGCGACCGGCACCAGACCCAGCGCGATCCAACGATACGGCGTCATGGTTTCGCTCCAGGCAAACCAGGCGATCACCGAAGGAATGACGATCCCGGCGCGCGTCAACGCCGCGGTGATTCCCACGCCCACCACGCGGTAGGCGGCGAGGACCACGAGAATGTGGAGGAAGTACAGGATGCCGTTCACGCCCGCGACCGCGAGCACGTGGGGATCGAGGAGCTGGCCGAAGTGCATCCCCTTGCCGAAGTAGATGCTGGCCGAGACGGCGGCGCCAATGCCGTAGTTCACCGAGACGGCGGCGAGGATGTTCGAACCGTGCTTTTGGCCGTAGCGCAGGCATTGGTTGAAAAAGACTCCACCGCAGACGAAGAGCAGAAGGTAGAGCATGGGCATCTTATTCGCGCGGTGTGCGCCCGAGCCGACGCAGTTCGTTCAGAGTCGGTTGCCATATCTCCCGGTCCTGATCGCTGCGGATGTCCGGTTCGAACCCGAAACGAAGGTAGAGACTGATTGCCGGCAGACGGGCGGTCGAGGTCACGAGATAGGCGCGGTCGTGTCCCAACTCGACCAACCGATTGCACACCGCGGTCAGGAGCGGCTTGGCCAGCCCCCTGCCTTGATGCTCCGGCACAATCGCCACCCAGTGAATGCGGCCATACCGCTCGCCGTGGTAGTTGCCATCGAACCATGCCGTAGCCGTACCGATTTCGTGGCCCCCTTCGTCCACGAGAAACGCCTGGCGTTGAGAGAGCAGAGGTTCGTCGTGGCCGAATTCTTTCTCATATAGCTCCGCGCTGATGGGGACGAGTCGTTCCGCGAGTCTCTGGATCCGCACCCAGCTTTCGCGATCGCCCCGCCTGTGCCAACGAATCGAATAACCGCTCGGAACCGCGTGCTGAGGGATTCTACGCAGGTCCCGACGAATCATCTGGACGGTATGATGTTCGATGGTCATGAATCATTGCAGGCTACAACACAACGGGCAAGGCCGGGAAGCATGACATGAAAAAGGCTTGGTCTCTCGCGGGGATGATGCTTGAATCTCCGCTTGGGAATTCAACCCGAGTCACACTATGAACAATCAAACCCGTTTCACTCTCACTCAGGACGAAATTCCGCGGCAGTGGTACAACATCGCCGCCGACCTGCCCACACCTCTCAAGCCCCCGCTGCATCCGCAGACCGGCAAGCCGATTGACCCGTCGGACATGATGCGGATTTTTCCCGAGAACCTCGTCATGCAGGAGGGTTCAGCGGAACGCTGGATCGAAGTGCCCGAACCCGTGCGCGAAATCTACAAACTCTGGCGCCCCACGCCGTTGATGCGCGCCGTGCGACTCGAACGGGAACTGCAAACGCCCGCGCACATCTACTACAAGTACGAAGGCGGCAGTCCTGCCGGCAGTCACAAACCCAACACCGCCGTCGCACAGGCGTTCTACAACAAGGAAGCCGGCACGAAACGACTCACCACCGAGACCGGCGCGGGGCAGTGGGGCTCGTCGCTGGCGTTGGCGTGCAACATGTTCGGGCTCGAATGCGTCGTCTATATGGTCAAGGTCAGCTTCCAGCAGAAGCCGTATCGGAAGCTGCTCATGCAGAACTGGGGCGCGACCGTCCACGCCAGCCCGAGTGAGCACACCCAATACGGGCGCTCGGTTTTGAAGAGCGATCGCGACTGTCCCGGCAGCCTCGGCATCGCCATCAGCGAGGCGATCGAAGATGCGGTCACGTCGCCGAACACCAAGTACTCGCTGGGCAGCGTGCTCAACCACGTGTGTCTCCACCAGACCGTGATCGGCCAGGAAGCGATTCGTCAGATGGAGCTGGCGGGCGAAAAGCCGGATACGGTCATCGCCTGCATCGGCGGCGGCAGCAACTTCGCGGGTCTTGCATTCCCGTTCCTCAAACAGAACCTCGAAAAGAAGGCCCGCTACCGCATCATTGCGGTCGAACCCAGCTCCTGCGCGAGCCTGACCAAGGGCGAGCTGCGCTACGATTACGGCGACACCGCGAAGATGACGCCGCAGCTCTGGATGTACACGCTCGGCCACGAGTTCATCCCGCCGTCCATCCACGCGGGCGGCTTGCGGTATCACGGAATGTCTCCGCTCGTCAGCCATCTCTATTCGCTCAAGCTGTTCGAGGCGCGCGCCGTGCAGCAGACGAAAATCTTCGAGCGGGCCGTCTTGTTCGCGCGGACCGAGGGAATCCTGCCCGCGCCCGAGCCCGCGCACGCGCTCAGCGTCGCCGTGGACGAAGCGATCCGCGCGCGCGAGGAAGGCAGGAAGCGTGTGATTCTCTTCAACCTCTGTGGCCACGGCCTGCTCGATCTGAGTTCGTACGAGGCGTACATGGCCGGGAAGTTGAAGGATTAGGATGACCCCGAGTCTGATCGCCGTCCACGCCGATTTCGACGCGATCTGGCCGTTCGCGGCGGATCACGCTCGCGCGCTCTGGGAACGACAGGGCGAAGTGGAGTTCGTCCGCCTCGCACCGGGCGATGGTCGGATGCTGAGCGAGGTCGCTTCGCATACCGCTGCCGTAAGGCGGCTGGTGAATTTCGGAGTGCCGCTCACTGCCGACTGTGCAGGAAGCTTTTCTAGTCTCAAGGAAGCTGCTCTCGTGACCAGGATCGAGCCGGGAATTCGTGATGCCTTCGCGGCGCGTGGCGTGAAACTCTACCAACACAAGAGCGAAGGCTTTTGGGGTCAATCGGTGGCGGAGTTCGCCCTTGCGCTCACGATCTGCGGGCTGCGGCGAATTCCGCAGTTGCACCACCGGATGCTGACCGATGCGACGGCCTGGGACTATTCTCCGCCCGGCGGCGTTGGCCAGCCGGGCCAACGCGGACAACAGTTCGGTGACGATCCGCGGTTCGCCAACGGCACGATCGCGGGCAAACGCGTCCGCATCGTCGGCGCGGGTAACATCGGCTCCCGCTATGCCAGTTTCTGCCACGCGCTCGGCGCGGACGTGGCGGCGTGGGATCCGTTCGCGAGCGAGCCGTCGTTTCATCGCGCCGGGGCGCGACGCGAGCATCACCTCGACCGGCTGGTGCTGGACGCGGAGATTTTCGCGCCCATGATGCCGTTGGTGGACGCGACGCGCGGTCTGGTCACGGCGAGGCACATCGAGATGTTGCCCCAAGGTGGCCTGGTCGTGCTCGTCACGCGCGCCGCCATCTGCGACATGAACGCGCTTCGCCGACGGGTGCTCGCCGATGAATTGAGCCTCGCCGCGGACGTGTTCGACATCGAGCCGCTGCCGTTCACGGACCCGATGCTCGGCCGCGCCAACGTCGTCCACACCCCACACAACGCCGGGCGCACCGTCCACGCCAACCACGCATTCGTGGAAGCGCTCCTCGATCAGTTCACGCCGTGACACCTCGCGAACGTATCCTCGCGGCGCTCCATCACCAGCGACCCGACCGTACGCCGACGGACGGTTGGTTTCACCCTGAGATCGTCGCGGCGTTGAAGCGGCACTACGGGACCGACGACTGGGCCGTGGTGCTGCAGCAACTCGGCGTCGAAGGCTGGGCGGAAACTTCGATCGGGTTTTCCATGGGCGAATACGAACAGCGCTGCACCGTACGACCCGGCCATCCCGATTCCTTTCGCGCAGTCTGGCTCGACGCGGATACGTACGAGGACATGTGGGGCATTCGTTTCCGGTTCGGCGAAGGCGACCGTTACCAGCGCTGGGTCAGCGGCCCCCTCGAAGCCGGCGAGTCCGTGGACGACCTCCGTCGGTACCGTTTCCCGCGCATCGCCGACATCCGTGAGCCTGCTGACTATGCCGGGCGCGTCGCGCAACTGAAACGCGACCAGCGCTTCGTCAGCGGCGGAATCGAGAACCCGTTCAAGCGCCTCTGGCATCTGCGCGGCTACGAAAACGCGCTGGCCGATTATCTCGCCGCGCCCGAGCGGGTGGACGCGGTCTATGACCCGATCTTCGAACTGTACACCGAGCTGGCCGTGCGCATGACCCGGGGGGGCGTGGACATGATCAAGGTCGTGGGCGACGTCGCCATGCAGGACCGCATCATCATGGGTCCCGACCTGTGGCGGAAGGTGGACAAACCCCGGTGGGCCCGGCTCGTGGCTGCCTGCCGCGCGGTCAACCCGGACGTGTTCTTCTTCTTTCACAGCGACGGCAAGCTCACGGACCTGATGGATGACCTGATTGAGATCGGCTTCGACGTCATCAATCCGATCCAGCCCGAGTGTATGGACCCGGTCGAGGTGAAACGACGTTGGGGCGACCGGATCACGCTCCACGGCTGCATCAGTTTGCAGCGCACGCTTCCGTTCGGCACCGTGGCCGACGTGCGCGCCGAGGTCGAGGGATTGATTCGTCACTGCGGACACAACGGCGGTCTGGTGTTGATGCCCTCGAACGTCATTCAACCCGACACCCCCATCGAGAATGTCATCGCCTGCTACCACGCGGCGCGGGATTTTCGGTGGTGAGCGTTGGACTTGAATGGACGCCGTCGAGGGGCTATACCTTTCGCCGACATCATGCGAGGTCTTATGAGCACACTCACGGAAGCACCACCGACAGAACGGGTCCAGCCGTTCGTCGAATCCAACGATATTCTCAATAACCCGACCGCCCTGCTGCGGCGGTTGCATCGCGATGGGTATCTCTTCGTGCGCGGTTTGTTGCCGCGCGAAGACGTGCTCGATCTGCGTCGGCGCATCCTCACGTTCTGCGACGCCGAAGGCTGGCTGCGCAAAGGCGCCGACCTGATGGATGGCCTGACGGACCGCGAACCGCTCGTCGAGGGCGAGCCGGCTTGGGAGCCCGTGTACGAAAAGATTCAGGCGTGCGAGCAGTTCCATCGTCTCAAGCTGCATCCCAACGTCCGCAAGCTGATGGAGGGCATCTTTGACGAGCAGGTCGTGGCGTTGCCGATGACCATCGCGCGCGTCGCTTTCCCCCGAGATAACGCCCGCGCCACCGCGCCGCATCAGGATTGGCTGTACGTGCAGGGTTCGACGGAAACGATCTCGTGCTGGGCGCCGCTCGGCGATGTGCCCGAGGAAGTCGGCGGGCTGCAAGTGCTGGCCGGAAGCCACAAGACCGGCTTTCTCGTTCCGCGCAAAGCGCAGGGACCGGGCGGCAACACCGTGCCGATTGACCCGACGCTGCCTTGGGTCGCATCCGATTTCCGCGCCGGAGACCTGCTGATGTTCCTGCAGCTCACGATCCATGGCGCGCGTCCCAACCACACGCCCGACCGTCTGCGGCTCTCGATGGACTTCCGCTACACCGGCATCAGCCATTGCATCTCGGAGAACTGGCTCAAGCCGCATTTCAACTGGCTCGGGCCGAGGTTCTCGTGGGACAACCTCGACAAGAATTGGAAGGATCAATCGCTCCGTCGTTATTGGGAACGCATCCCCGGCCTGCGAACTTGCAAGCACGAGAATCGGGTGTACGCCAAGGACTGATCCGGCGCCGCAAGCCAACCGCTTGGACAAGCTGCCTCGACAACTCCCGCTGCGGTTGGTGTACTCCCTTCCCGCATGATCCGAATCGGCCATTGTCAGGCGGTGTGCGCCGCGGGCGAGTTCGAGACCAACCTCGCCACCGTCGTCCGCGGACTCGAACGCGCGAAGCGGGAACGGGTCGAGATTCTGTCGTTTCCAGAAGCGTTTCTCTGCGGCTACTTCGACAGCGAACCGCCGACCCGCCGCAGCGCGTTCGCAGTGGACTCGGCGAAAATGCGCAAGGTGCTGCGTCGCATCGCGCGGTTCGATACGACGGTGATCGTCGGATTTCAGGAACTGCGCGGCGGCGACCTCTATGACTCCGCGCTCGTCGCGCGCAGCGGCAGACTGCTTGGCGTGTACAGAAAGAGCACGGCGTATATGGCGTTTCACAAGCAGGGGCGCGACTTCCCCGTCTTCGAGCGAGACGGCGTCAAGTTTGGCGTCGGGATCTGCAGCGACGGCGGGTACATCGAACCGACGCGCATCCTCGCACTCAAGGGCGCGCGGATCATTTTCGCCCCACATTACAACTACATCAGCAAAGAGCGACTGATCGGCCATTTCATGAAAGTCCGGGCGGATCACACGGCGCGCGCGGTCGAGAACGACGTTTGGTTCGTCCGCGGCAACCAGGTCACCATCGGTCAGGACAAAGGGTTGCGTTCCGAGGGCGTCGGCTATTGCGAGAGCTACATCATTGACCCGCACGGAGAGATTCTCGTGCGCAGTCGGCGCCACCAGGAGGATTTCATTTCCGCGGATGTGGACCCGAAGGCGACGGACCACAATTGGAAACTCGGCCGGTCGCGTTGGAGCGCGCGCGAGTTTGGCACACTTCTGATGGAGGCGGCTTCGCAATGAAACTGTTCTTCAACTATTCGATTGATTGCGAACTGCCGGTCAACACGCCCTACACCGAGGGACGCGAGCGCGAGCCGTTCTTCCACGGACCGAAAACCTGGGACGACGCCGATGCATCGGTGCGCGGGTTCGTCCAGCAGATGGACGATCTCGGCGCGCGCGCAGGAGCGACGCTGTTCGTTTATCCCGACGTCGCCCGGCATCAGCGCAAGTTGTACTGCGAGATGGCCGATGCCGGGATCGAGGTCGCACTCCACCTCAACGGCCTCCGTTATTCCCGGCTCAAGGCTGACCGGGCAAAGTGGCTCGGGGCGATGTCGCGCGACGAACAATTCGACGCGTTGCGCACCGCAAAGGCCGATCTGGAGGACACGCTCGGTCGTCGCGTGAATGGCTACCGGGCCTGTTACGGCAGCGCGAGCGATGACACGTTCGCGATCTGCGAGGAGCTCGGTTTTCAATGGACCAGCAACGCGAGTGGACGCTACCGGCCCGAGTTCCACGCCAACTGGGCGGGGAGTTGGCCCTATGGACATCGCGGACATCGCAGGAGCAAACTCATCCCCGGCGATTTGAAGTTGTACGAGATTCCTGCTTCACGCGGCCTGCGGGTGTGTTACCAGGGTAATCCCGATCAGCCGCTCGATCTGCGCGTCGAGACACCGCCTTCCATCCTCGGAGGCAAGCGGGAGCAACTACGCCAGGTGATCGACGAAAATCTCGTGGAGATGGAGCGACGCAACGTGCAACTCCGGGCGATCATCGGCGCGAGTCACAACACCAATCCCTTCAACGACCCCGCCACCTATCAGGCTCAGAACCTGGATTGGGTGGCCCACCACACGCGTGATCTCGCCCGCGCCCATCGGCTGGAATTTACCCCCGCCTCGTTTCAGGAAATGCTGAAGGAAGCAGATCGGCTTGGGGCGTGGTAGGTCGGCCGATCATAATCCGCGAGTAGCGGATGTGTTGCGGCTGGCTTTCGCATTCGCCGAGCAACTCGATCGTGTTCGACGGCGGCGTGCCGGCGCGGGGCGTGGCGGTGAAGAACGGCGCGGTGAAGGGATGCTTCAGTGCAAGCTTCGCTGCCGGACCGACGCTGCCATCGTGCCGTAGCTCGATGAGCCGGTTCTCCGCAGGCGCGACGAAGCTCGCGATGACGAACAAGCGGCCGTCCGCAGTGACGTGGAACCGTCCCCAGGTGGGCTTCGCTTCGTTGCCGCCTTCCTCCCATTGCGCCAGCGTGTGACGGCTGACCACCTTGTCTTCGCGGAGGGTCGCGTAACTCAGAGTCCACGCCTGACGTTCGTTCGGGAAAAACCTCGCGCGCAACCGTTCGTCAATCGCCCGCTCACGCCACAGCAGGTGCACGAGTCCGTCGTCGGACACCCAGAGATCGCAGTTTTGGGCGTGCCCCGCGGTCTTCTCGCGGCTGGCAACCTCGATCCACGGTCGGAACGGTTCGCGCGTCAAGTCCGGCGTCCAACTGAAAAACAACCGGCGGAAATCGTAGTCCCAACGCTTGCCGGTGAGTTGGGACTTGAACTCGCGCCAGGCTAGGGCGCGTCTCTCCATGAAGGCAAGTCTTTGGCGGGAGGAGGTTTGATCGATGGTGCGGAACAAATCACGTCCGATCTCCTACCCTGCCGGCAATGAAACAGAAACAACTCCGACATCGCCAACCCTCTCCCCGATGAACAACGCCGCGGTCGCCTGCCGCTGGTGGTCAACAACTCCCGCCTGCTGGTTTTGCCCGATTGCCATTATCCCAATCTCATCAGTCGGTTCATGAAACTCATGCTCGCCCGGCTTTCGGCCGATTGGCACCTGGCGTGGGATCATCCGCTGGCCTTGGCCGAAACCTTTGTCGATC
>CAZOTB010000052.1:0-1832 GCA_964582645.1 uncultured Verrucomicrobiota bacterium
CGCAGAACCTGCCCAGCTTTACCCACGGCACCTTCATGGGCCGCGACTCGATGATCGGCCCGTTGTATTTGATCCTCAGCGAAGTGCTCGATGCACGTGAAGCCATGGGCGATTGGCTGGTGAACTATCACGCCGACCTGATGACCGACCGCAATGCCGCGTTCAGTCAGCCGTACTACGCGCGTCACGACTTCGCGCACATCCAGCGCGGCGAGGTGAAGGCGTTCCTCAAGACCTATTACAACCAGTTCGCCAGTCTCGCCGACCGCGAGACATACACGTTCTGGGAGCATTATTTCGGCGCCAGTCCGCACAAGACGCACGAGGAAGGCTGGTTCTTGATGCAGACGCGCTGGATGCTGTGGATGGAGGAAGGCGACAGGTTAAGGCTGCTGCCGGGGGTGCCGCGTGCGTGGCTCGAACACGGCAAGACGATCGAGTTGAAGAACGTCGCCAGCTATTTTGGCCCCATCTCGCTGCGGGTAGAATCGAAACTGCACCAAGGCAAGATCGAGGCTTGGATCGAGTGCAAATCAAACCGCCAGCCCGGGAAGGTGAAGCTACGGTTGCCGCATCCGGAAGGTGCTCGAGCGAAGAAAGCCAGCGGCGGAGTTTACTGCGCCGACAACGAGACGGTGTGCGTGGAACGATTCCGCAACTCGGCCAAGATCCTGTTGCGATTCTGAAACTCTACGGAGCTTTGGCTTCCACACGCACTCGCAGTGAGTCGTTGAGCTTCGGGAAGTAATGCTCCGCCATGAGTTGCTGTTGCTCTTCACTCGACCAACTCTTGCCATGCAGACGGATGTTGTAATCGAGGAGGCGATCAACAAACGCGGCTTCGAGCTGATAGTTATAGTTGTCGCAGAGAACACCGATCGAGTTGCTGATGTTGTAGGTCGAAACGGTGTACCGCAGGAACTCATCCTTCTTGTACTCGTCGTGCTGCCCTTCGCCGCGCAGGATAAAATCGAAGTACGCATCAATCTGCGGCAGGAAGAGTCCCCCGCCCGGCGGCGTGTGTTGACAGGGGCCTGCATCCAATGTCGCGTGATATTCGAGGATGCCGTCGTCGCCGACGGCCTCCCGGCCTTTGCGGGCGACGATGTAGGTGCGGACGACGTTGTTATAGATGCCGTCGAAGTACAACCCCGCGGGCCGGTACTCGCGCATGACGCGGCGAATTTCCTCAACAAAAAGCGGCCAATTCACCCCACGACCATCGCCGGGTGAAAAGCCGGTAAAATTCTCGAACGTGTTCATGGCCTTGTCTTCGAGACCTGTGCCGGGCAGGAAATAGAAGGGCGAGGTATAGACGTAATTGCGCATGCCGAACCTGCGGCAGGTTCGAACCACGCGCTCGAATTCGGCAACGCCGTCGCGTGGAATGAAGCGCAGGCTCCAATCTTTCCAGAGCATGACTTCGGATTGCTGCAGGAGAAGATTGCCGTAGCGACTCCATGCTTCGATCTCGGAATCGGTCGGATATCCGGTCTCGTTCAGGTGCCCCATCAGAATCCGATCGTGATGCCAGACAACCCGATCGCGAAGAGATTGTTCCCAACGATACGGTCTCGGCGGCGCGACGGAAATCCAGAGAACCTGGCCCGCCGCGAATTCGTATCGAATGCGGTTGCCGGTTACGACGCAGACGGGCTCGTGTCCAGTTGCCGGATACGCCCCGAAGCCACCGCATTCGTCGAGGAACATCACGTTGCCGCGGAATTGACGCACCACCGCGGGACGAAAGGCGACCGAGCAGGTGAGGGTCAGCGGCTCGGAGCTTTGTAGCATCAACAAGGAATCGCCGTTGATGCGCAGCTTCAGTCTGC
>CAZOTB010000052.1:1842-27114 GCA_964582645.1 uncultured Verrucomicrobiota bacterium
CGCTGAGAGCAACACCGCTCCCGACTCCGACCCTTCGAGTTTCAGATTGTCCAGGCAGCCGGGAGGGAAAGCGACGCTCGCGGCGGATCTTTCCCGTGCCAGGCGCTGACTTAAATTCAGCGATCCGCTTGCTGGCTCGAAAACGAAATCTGCTCCGGTTGTCCGGATCGTCACGCCGCTGTCACTCGCACGAGCATCCTCCACCCTCATTCCAAATTGAGCTTTGCTCAGATCGCTCGACAGAAGCAGGTGCTCCGCGTCGGCTTCGATGGAAGGCGAAAGCCGTGTTGCCGTGCTCTCCGGGGGATTTCTCGTATCGTCTGGCTGTTTCATGGTCTTGGAGTTCTCTCTATGAGCGCGGGCGTCTATCAGCGGACATGAGAAGGCTGCGAACTTCCTTGTTACGAGTCCCATCGACCGGTGTTCGGCCAATGGAGTCTCTGGTGTTTGGGTCTGCTCCGTGATCCAGCAGAATGCTCACGATTTCAAATTGCTCGGAACATGAGCCCTCCGTGCCGCCAGCACCCGTGGAGTGTGTGGCGAGATGCAACGGGGCCGAACCTCGGGGTCGAGTCCGACAATCGATCTTGGCTCCTGCCGTTAACAAGGCCCTGACCGCAGCGGGACTGCGAGCGCGCACCGCCCGATGCAATGGCGTCACACCTCCCTCGTCGCCTCGATTCAAGTCGGCACCATGTTTGGCCAGTAGCACAATCAAGCGACGCTGAACGCCCATGTTCCAGACCCCGCCCGACCTGGGCCGTGGATCGCAAGCATAGTGCAGCGGTGTCGCTCCCCGACGGTTGGCCGCGTTGACGTCTGCTCCGCGCCGGATCAGCAATCGCGCCGAAGCCAGCCGCAGAGCCGCCGCGCACAGGTGCAGGGCGGTGTCTCCCTTGTACAGCCAGTGCGGGACAGACTTCTGGAATTGGTCGCCTTTCATCCTTTGGTGCACGAGGGACGGATCGTTCGCGAGGAGTTGCGTCACCTCCTCGATGTCATCATCAAGAATTGCTTTGAGGAGCTCTTTCATGACCCCTGCGCTCGATACTGCGTCGGGCTCTTGCCCGCAAGTTTTCGAAACGTCCGGGCAAAGGTGTATTGGTCGGGGATGCCTACCAACCGACCAATCTCACCCACGGGATGCGTCGTGGTCTGGAGGAACTCCTTCGCCTTCTCGATGCGGTAACGGGTGACGTATCGCATGGGCGACATCCCCGTTTCGCGTCGGAACAAGCGCACGAAATGATACACGCTGAAGTTGGTCGCGTCGGAGATCGCGTGGAGTGTGAGCACCTGGTTGTAAAACCTTCCGATCTGACGGATGGCATTGAGCACCGGCTCGGAGAACTGCGGCCGCGACCCGCGTGGGCAGACCAGGTCAAGTTGCCTCTCGTCTGTCTCCCCGCGCGCAGCGAACAACTCCGCCAACATCAGTGCCAGGATGCCGAAAGAACGCGCCTGGTAGACCGGCGGCCGCTTGCGTGTCAGGGAGAGCAGTTCGCGAAACAGTTCCTCGAAGCGCGGAACGTCCGGCAGTGCGAACACGGGATTCTGGTCGGCGCCCAGCGCGAGAAACAGAGCCGGCAGGTCGCGTCCCCCGAGAAGAATCCACCAGTTCTCGGTCGTCCCGCCGCCGTCCACGCCATAGCGGACGGCTTTCTGCAGATACATCAGGCAGACGTTGCCTTGTCGCACCGAGTACGTTCGCTCGGCGATCGTGTGCCACATCTCCCCCCGTCGAATGTAGTGCAGCAGAAACGTCGGCTCATGTTCGTGATGATGAACGAATCCGCGCGGAGGCTTGCTCATGCCCAGGCACAGGACATAGTACCAGAAGTTCTGCGCGAGCTGCGTCGGATCGCTCCGATATTCGAATCCATTGGGCCAACGGTAGCCGCGCCACTCCGGTTTGGGCTTCTTCCGATTCACTGTCTGGATTGTAGATTCACGGGGTGTGACTGCAACATCAACCAGTCAAATTCAGAGTGCTCAAATGTCAACGACAGCCAAAAGCAGCGCAACCCTGTCCATTGACGGAAGCGGCTGTTTTGTTCATACTGGGCATTGAAGGAGAACGATCTATATGCAAATGGACACTATTCGAAGTTACGGATTGAGACTGTTACTGGCCGCCGGGGTCTTGGTGCTGACAACGGCACATTCGTATGCAACCGACCCGCCTACCAATAACCTCGTCATGTGGCTCAAATCCGAGACGCTCAGCCTCGCCAACGGGGCCGGGGTGACTGTGTGGACCGACAGCAGTGGCAACGGCAACCATGCCATTCTGTACGCGGCGTGGGACCCCAACCCGGCGAAGTTTTACACCAATGCCGTCAACGGACGTCCTGCGGTGGGGTTTGGCGCGCCTGGGGCCGGCGGGTACGGCTCGACCGGCAACGATGCGCTATTCATTAGCAATCAGGTGGCCGGTACCTTCCAGGCCATCAGCCTGCCGGCGGGCTTTACGTTCGCGACGGCGTTCAAGACGTTTGTCACGGGTGACGACCAGAACTTCGCCACCGGCGCGTTCAACTACAACAACATGTTCGCGGATACCGCCACAGCCAGCCAGTACGGGTTATCGGGCGGCGCTGCCTCATTAGTTCGGTATGACAACCAGGTCTCGCACAGTTGGCATGGCGTCACCGGCGGCAACGCACTCAACAACACCAACGTGTATCAAGGCCACTTCTTGATCGCGACCCACGCGCAGAACCCCGGCAACGCCAACGATACGATCAATGTCTATGCCGACAACGGCCTCGTGGCCACCGGCAACGTGCCCTACAACAGCGCAACGGATTTCCGCAGGGTCGGTCAGGGCCCGGGCGGCGGTGGCCAGGCGTTCAACGGTTTGATCGGCGAGTTTCTCGTCTATAGTGCCCCTCTCACGGGCGCTGACCAGGAGCAACTGTCCACCTATCTCACCGAGCGATGGCTCGACATTCCCGAACCGGGTGCGATCGTGATGCTGGCGCTAGGTGGTGTACTGTTGCGTCGGCGGGGCACATGAACGCCAAATCCGAAATCCGAAATCCGAAATCCGAAACAAATCCGAAGGACAGAAAGGGGCAAACTCCGGACGCCACTGAGGATGCTTGTTTGTGGAATTTCCACGTTTCGGTTCTTGGCCATTGTTTCGGATTTCGGATTTCGAGATTCGGATTTACGCTGATTGAGCTTCTCGTCGTCGTCGCCATCATCGCGATCCTCGCGGCGATGTTGTTGCCTGCATTGCGGAACGCGCGCAACGCTTCCAAGGCTGCCGTGTGTGTGAGCAACTTAAAGCAGCTTTACACCGCGTTCGCCATGTACGCGAACGACAACAACGGCCGCGTGGCGCCCGCGTGGTATTACTTCGTGTTCATGGGCAGTCAGTACGGACTCGGCGCGGGCAAGGTGCACGCAAACGCCGCCCCGGGGACGACCGGTATCCGCTATCCTGTGCTGGAATGCCCCGCCGAGACCGGCTCGACTCTCTACGACATTCCTGCCCCCACGACGTTCTATAAAGGGATGTACGACAGCCCATGGTGCGCGTCGAGTTACGGAATGAACCTCGCCACGGCCAGTTGGGGCGGATACACGCCGACCGATCCCATCCTCGGTGAGAAGACCGTGGACGGAAACACGCTCGGCTGGGGGCCGCAGTACCGGGTCTATAGTGCTGCTGAGGTCAGTTTCATGGTGGATTGCTGGGTCTGGGACCAAGGATGGGTTACGCCGTTTTTTGCTGACCTGATTGATGATCCGTCCTGGTTGTTCACGCCCCGGTACCATTTTATCTATGCCTTCCGCCATCCCGGCAATCGCATCAACGTGCTGTACTACGATGGCCACGTCGGCTCGGTTCAGCATTGGTCGCAAACGGGAAAACGAGTTTGGAACTTCAAATATCCGTGAACTCGTCGCCGACGGCGCTCTGACTTCCGCAAGTATCAGGAGTTTGCTGGACAAAATTCACCCGGGCATGGTTCGCTTTTGACATGGGCTCAACCTACATCGGAGGAACATGGGGAAAGGAAGCGCGCGATTTTCCGCCCGACCGCGTCACCGGCGCGCAGATCACGCGGCTCTCCGGCTCGTCGGTCCGCACCGAGAACATCTATTGCGATTCTCCGCGCGCCACGGCGGATGGCGTGCGGTTCGCCTCGCAACGATACATTGATGGCTTCCTCGACCCCGCGAAGGCATTGCTGTGCCACGATCTGAAGACCAAATGGACGGCGCTGATTGACCGCGATATCCGAAGCGTTCCGATCAGTCCCGCCTGGGGCGGTTGCGTTTATTATCTTCGCGGCCAGCAGTTGATGCGTGCTTCGCTTGATACTCTTGAAACAAAACCCGTTCTCGAGCTTGCCGCTTTGCCCTTCTGCTGGCAACCGATGTCCATTTCCGCCGACGAGCGCTACTTTCTCTACACGACGCTGCTGGAGAAATCCCCCGAACGATACAACCTCGTGCGCGTGGATCTTCACGACAAGAGTTGGAAGATGCTGCTCGATCAACCTGAACCGAGTCGCTGCGGCGGTTCTTTTAATCCTGTTTCCGGCCACGACCTCCTGATCGCAAAGACGATCTGGGAGGGAAACACCCGTCACGGCATCGGCCTGCTCGCAGACAAAGATGGAAAGAACGCGCGGGAGGCGTTCCGCAACGTGCATCATGCCTGCTGGCTCGGCAACACGGGCAAGTTCGCAGCGCTTCTCGCTTTCGATCACGAGAACATCAAACATAAACCCGAGCATCCCGACGGCGAGCTATACATCTACTCTGCCGACGGCACGCCGCCACGGCTTATTCCCGCCCGCGAACACCTCTTCTACCACATTTCTTCCTCGCGCTGCGGACGCTACGTTGTGAGCGAGTCACTCGAAAGTGGTCTCGAATTCAGTCCCGTCCCGATCGTCATCGTCAACGTCGAGACCGGCAAGCATCGCGTCCTCGTGAGCGACTGCAAATGCAGCGGCGGCGGTGATTCTGGGCGCCAGGCCAACCCATATTTCACGGCAGATTCGAAACATGTGATCTACAATGCCGACCCCGACGGTGTCGTAAACGTATTCGCGGCGGAGATACCGGTGGGTTTCCTGGAGAGTTTGGGTTGAAGCTCCGACTGCTCACGTTTGGAGTACAAGCTTCAGCTTGTCTGCGATGCGCGGCCGGGGACAAGCTAAAGCTTGTACTCCAAACACAAGCCGCGTTGGCGCTCACGACGGTCGTGCCTTTCCTAGTAATGTCGGCGTTAGCCGATCCTCCCCTCTCAACGGGCGACACTAATATCGTTCGCAGCGGCGTAAACTATGCCTTGCACGTTCCCGCTGATGCTGTGCAACCGCACGGGCCGCTCGCGACGCTTGTCTTCTTCGGCGGCTACGGTGACGCAGCGGAGTATTACCAGAAGGCGCTCGCCCCGATCTCTGACGAACTCGATTTTATCCTGGCGGTGCCACAATTGCCGTGGTTTCGCGAGCCGGGGAAGGCCAACGAGGAGGAGGTCCTGGATTCGCTGAACGCGCTCAAAGTGGAACTCGAATCGCGTTTCCACACCGATTCGAAGCTCGTGATCGTCAGCGGCGGATCGGCAGGAGGCCCCATCGCGTGCGAACTGGCGAGCCGGTGGTCCTCGAACGTGCCGTTGCTGGTCCTGCACTCGACTCGATATTGTCCGACGAAGAACGCCGCGCGCATTCTCCATCTCGTCGGGGAGAAGGAGGTGTCGTTGCTCGGCAGCGAAGGTCGCAGCGGCAAAGTGCTCGGCTCGGGGCGCAAGGACCTCTATGCGGTACCCGGAGCCGGCCACGAGGTGCATGTACGCCCCATGCGGTTGTGGCTGCAAACGGAACTCGCAGCGGTGCGACTCGAGAACGTCGCGGCGACAATCTCGCAGACCGAGGGCAAAGGCGTTGCCGCGCGTGGCATCCTCAAATCCTCGCTCGATGCCGCCGCGTTGCTCTCGGAAGTCTTGCCAGCCGGGGACGATTTCGTTACCTATCAGAACTCTCGCAGACAGGAACTGCGGGAGAAGTATCGGGTGCAGATCGAAAGACTGAACGATGTCGCGAAAGCCGCGCATCCGTGAAACCGACTCGATTTTTGATCCGATCGGATCATAAATCGAGTCAGACCAAAGAAGGAGAAATTGCTGACATGAACTATCAGAGGGAATTGGGTATCCAGAGCTACTGTTTTCGAGGATTCAAAGACAACGCCAAGGTCGCAACGCTGCTCAAGAGTTGCGGCGTGAACGTGCTCGAATTGTGTGCGGTGCACGTGGATTTCAATGACGAGCGCAAGTCGGCCGCGGTGCTCGAGACCTATCAGAACCACGGCGTCCGCATCACCGCCATCGGCGTGGAGGGTTTCCGCAATAATCCCGCCGCCGAACGCAAGCGGTTCGAGTTCGCCAAGCGTGCGGGCGCGAAGACAATCTCCGCCACGTTTGCGATTGATTCAGTCCCGAAAAGTTATCGCACTGCGGAACGTCTCGCCGACAAGTACGATATCAACCTCGGCATCCACAATCACGGCGGCTACGACTGGCTCGGGTCGCGGACTGCACTGCGGCATGTGTTCAAGAACACCAGCAAGCGCATCGGGCTGTGTCTCGACACTGCATGGGCGTTGCAGGCGGGCGAAGATCCCGTCGCGATGGCCGAGGAATTCGGCGAGCGACTCTACGGGGTGCACATCAAAGATTTCATCTTCAACCGCGCGGGCAAACACAAGGATGTCGTGGTCGGCACCGGCAATTTGGACCTCAAGAAGCTCATTGCTGTGCTCAAGAAGGCGAAGTTCAACGGGAGCTTCATCATCGAGTACGAAGGGGACGTGAACAATCCGGTCCCGGCTCTGAAGAAGTGCGTGGCTGTGGTACGCAAGGTTTGCTGACACTGCCGCGGTTCAGGCCGTTGCGGGCAGATCCGTCTCCAAGATGTGCTGGCGGACTTTGTAGAACGGCGAACCGATGAAGTCGGGCCGGTACACCAGGCGACGCTGCCGAATGCGACGACCGTCCGGGAACAGTTGCGTGAGCTTCGGGTCGAGCCCCGTGGCGGCGAACTTGATCTTCGGTTCCACCACGCCGTCCACCGACATGAACCGCACCGTGCCGGCGGCGACGGAATCAATGATCTGCAGTTCGCCATGCCGACCGCAGTAACGGCTCGTTCGGTAGAAGCAATGGTAGAATTCCCAGGTGCAGGCGAGACACTGCCGGCAGAACTCGGCGAACGAACCGCATTCCGCCCGGCTGGCAATCTCGAACGCATACCCGAAATCACACCGCTCGCGAAATTCGTGTGTGACCTTCACCGTGCGGCCTTCAATGAGCGGCACTTCAACGCGCAGATACCGGTTCTTCACCACGCGGCGCGGGGTCTGGCGTTGTTCCTCGACCATCGCGCTCATCCGCACCCCGACGTACACGTCGCCGAATCGGAAGAACTGCCATTTGCCTTCCTCTGCCGTCTCGTCGGGCTGATGGATGAAAGTGTTGAACAGCAGGCTGAACTTCAATTGGCTGATCTCTTTGCCGATCGCTGCCGGGGCGAGCGCTCCCAAGACCAACGCGGAACCCCGTTTCTGCAACACATGGTAATGACCCACATCGGTCACGTGGCCGACCTCGACCGCTTCCTGATCGTTGCACTTCTCCATGTCCCCGTGGTCAATCGTGCCGGCGAGAGTCGCGTGCCGGATGCCCACACGATCCTGCCACGATTGAGGATTGGAGCGGGCCGACAACACCGCGTGCAACGCCAATTGCTGTCCCGCCTGATCGAACCATGACACCGATGCCGAGCCCACGCCGTACAACGGTTGATGAAATGACCGGGTCTGGATTTCCTTCACGCCGCCAAACAAGCCGGCCTGCCCCGAATCGGTCGTCGCGTGGATCTCATACGGATACGGGCGCGGCGCGGCACAGAACTCGGCGACGCCCGCGAACACGGTCGGTGGTCTCAACTTCCCCGAATCCGCATCGCTGCACACCACGTACGACGGCGCCATACCCTCGGCGAACTGCGCGAGGTTGAACGCGAAATTGCGTCCGTGATGAATGTAACCCGCAAACGCGTTCGGGTTGCTCAACGCTTCGATCGGATTGACGCAAAGCGGGCTGGCGGTCAGATACCACATGAGCGCGTTCATAACGGAGAGCCATTGTTGCTTGTCAGCGGTGTAAGCACGCGACTGTGCGCCCCCGATGCCGCCAACGTGTTGATGCCAGTGGCCGAAAATATCGAGCAGGATCCGGTTGCTGCACGCCTGCGCCATCTCGCGCGCTTCCCGATGGACCGAACACTCCGCGACCTCCATCAACGCCGTCAACGTGATCGCGCTGTACGTGCCGCTCGAATACTCGCTGAGCAATCCCCTTCGTTCGAAAGGAGCGCAGAGTCCTTCAAGGAAAAAGCGCCCGTGATCCGTCAAATCTTTCCGTCCCAGCGCCTCGCCACCCAGAATCAGGGCGCGCACCGACATCGCCGGCATGTTGTCGTTGTAGCCGTGGAACACGTAATCATTCGCCCCGCTGCACGGTGAGCGCCCGTCATCCCGAACCAGGAACCGGGCGAGATGCTCCTCCGAGCGCTGGATCAACTCGGGCGTCATGTGCCTGCGCTCGCGCGCGAGATCCGCGGCCACGGAGGAGGTCGTGAACACATCCCAGTCATTCCACATCCGCGCGGCACCGTAGATCACGTTGGCAAACTCGTGTTC
Source organism: uncultured Verrucomicrobiota bacterium (assembly GCA_964582645.1). Taxonomy (GTDB): domain Bacteria; phylum Verrucomicrobiota; class Verrucomicrobiia; order Palsa-1439; family CAZOTB01; genus CAZOTB01. The sequence goes on from CAZOTB010000052.1 coordinate 10,573, forward strand.
GATCGGGTCTGGCGACGACACCAAGGCCGGATACATCCAGTACGGTATCCGCGGATCCTCCTCGGTGGCCGGTTGGTACGTGCCGTCGGGCTTGAATACCCGGCGTGCCTGACTGCGCGCAAATTGGAAATACGCCTCCTTGCGCGCCCGCGCTTGAACGGAATCAAAGGCAATTGGCTTCATCCATCTCCATCTTGGGGTGAGCGAGGATGTGCGCGATCGCGCGCGGGTTGGCGAGGAAAAAACCTTACACAGGGCGGAAGCCCCGCCACCACTTTGATGTTTGTGATCCGCTGACGATCACGAACATCGAGTCTGCAATCCACTACAAGCATGGATGACGCTCCCGCGAGCGTTCGGCCTGGTTCAGGCCAGGTCGGTGACTGTGTCATGGTGCGATTTCCCCTCCAAACGATTACAGTCAGAAGCTTGACGCTTCCATCTGACGATGCTAGGTTGCGCGCCGCGATGAACATAGTGCTGCTCACTCTACTTGCGCTGGTACGCTTGGGCGTGCGCCGAGGCAGTGGGTAGGAGTGTTTTCAACAAATTCGCGACCCGCTGACCGACCGGCAGCGGGTTTTTTTGTTGCTCACGAACAACCAATAACCAGTAACCAATAACGATTTTGCGGTTGCTAGGCCAATGCCTATCGCCTACAACTGTGCGCTCTTATACCATGAGACATACGATCTCGATACTGGTCGAAAACAAATTCGGCGTGCTCGCGCGCATCGCGGGATTGTTCAGCGGGCGCGGCTTCAACATTGACACGCTCAACGTTGCCCCGACCAAGGACGCGACGCTCTCGCGCATGACCGTGGTGGTCGTGGGCGACGACGCCGTGCTGGAACAGGTCACCAAACAGCTCAACAAGCTGGTGGACGTGATCAAGGTGCAGGACTTCCGCGATGGCGAGTATGTGGACCGGGAGTTGGTGCTCTGCAAAGTGGGAACGGACAAGGAGGCGCGAGCCGAGGTCATGCAAATCTGCGACATTTTCCGCGCGAAAATCGTGGATGTGCAGCCAAAGACGCTCCTGATCGAAATCACGGGCGCCGCCGCCAAGATCGAGGCGTTTCTCGATCTCATGGAGAAGTTCGGCATTCAGGACTTGACCCGGACGGGCCGGGTCGCGATGTCGAGGAAGTGAAGATGGTTATCGGTTATTCGTTATTGGTTATTAGTGAGAGCGCCAATCCGAACGACCGACAACCAATAACCATTAACCATTAACCAAGAACGAAACCATGGCCGCCAAAATCTACACAGACAAAGACGGTGACTTAAAACATCTCAAGGGAAAGACCTGCGCCGTCATCGGCTTCGGGTCGCAGGGACACGCACACGCGCTCAACCTCAAGGAGAGCGGCGTCAACGTGATCGTTGGCCTCTACGAAGGCAGCGCCTCGCGGGACGCGGCGAAGAAGCTCGGCCTCGAAGTGTTCGACAACACCGAGGCGACCAAGCGCGGCGATGTCATCATGATCGGTTTGCCCGACATGAAACAGAAGGCGGTCTATGAAAGCGAAATCCGTCCGAACCTGAAGAAGGGCAAGACGCTGCTGTTTGCGCACGGCTTCACGATTCATTACGGACAGATCGTTCCGCCGAAGGACGTGGACGTCATCATGGTCGCGCCCAAAGGACCCGGCCACATTGTCCGCCGCATGTATCAGGAGGGCAAAGGGGTTCCGTCACTCATCGCCGTGCACCAGAATCCGAGCGGAAAGGCCAAGGAAGTCGCGCTCGCCTGGGCCAAAGGCATCGGCGGCACACGAGCAGGCGTGATCGAGACCAGTTTCCGCGAGGAGACCGAGACGGATTTGTTCGGCGAGCAAGCCGTGTTGTGCGGCGGCACCAGCGCGTTGATCCAGGCAGGCTTCGAGACGTTGGTCGAGGCCGGGTACAGTCCCGAGATGGCGTATTTCGAGTGTCTGCACGAATTGAAGCTGATCGTGGATTTGATCAACGAAGCCGGGATTGCCGGGATGCGGTTCAGCATCAGCGAGACGGCGAAGTATGGCGACATCACCCGCGGGCCGAAGATCGTGGACGATCACACCCGGGCAACGATGAAGAAAATGCTGAAGGACATTCAGGACGGCACGTTTGCTCGCGAATGGGTGTTGGAGAATCAGGCAAACCGCCCTGTCTATAACGCGCTGATGCGGCAGAGCTTTGAGCATCCCATCGAGAAGACCGGCGCCGAATTACGCGCATTGATGCCGTGGATGAAGAAGCGCGACATCTCCGGCTCGCAGGCCGCGTATTGAGAGGTTCGAGATGAAGGGAAAACAAATCGCGATCCTGGTCGTCGCCGTGTTGCTGGCGATTGGCAGCTTTGCCTTTGCGCGGCATCGGTACGTTTCCGAGAACTCCGCCAAGCTGACCAATCCTTTCGGCGGCAAGGAGAGCACCACGCTCACCAATCCATTCATGGAAGAGAAGCTGTTCGGCGATTGGATCAAGGATCATATGTTGTTCGCCGTGATTGTGCCGGTGGCGTTCATGGCCGGCGGTGCCGTGCTGGCTTTCAAGAAGTGAAAACTCAGTTCCGACCACTCGATGTGCTGCTGCTAGGGTTGGCCACCCGACACGCCACCACTCTATCCATCTCGTTTTGTCGTCACTTAAAGTTGGGCTAGAAGCTTTTCGCGGGAGGGCTTCCCAGCCCGTACAAATCCCGCGGTAGGGGCGCACGGCTGTGCGCCCGAGCTGAAAGGCACAATGAAAGACTCAAACAGAATCATCATCTTCGACACCACGCTGCGCGACGGCGAACAATGCCCCGGCGCCAGCATGAACATCCGCGAGAAACTCGAAATCGCCCGGCAACTGGCGCGGCTCGGCGTGGACGTGATCGAAGCCGGCTTCCCCGTGATCAGCGAGGGCGACTTCGACGCCGTCACGCAGATCGCAAAGGAAATCAGAGGCCCGACCATTGCCGGTTTGGCGCGTTGCGTTCCCAAAGACATTGACGCGGCTGCGGCTGCCGTCAAACACGCCAGAAAACGACGTATTCACGTGTTCCTGGCCACGTCGAAGATCCATCGCGAGTTCAAATTCCACAAAGCCCAGGACGAAATCCTGCGCCTCGCCGTCGAGGGCGTGAAGCGCGCCAAGAAATACGTGGACGACGTCGAGTTCTCGCCCGAGGACGCCTCGCGTACCGAGCCCGATTATCTGGCTCGGGTTGTCGAGGCCGCCATCGCGGCGGGGGCGACCACGGTGAACATTCCCGACACGGTGGGCTACGCCGTGCCGGAGGAATACGGCGCGTTGATCAAGTATCTCTTCGACCACGTGAAGAACATCGAGAAGGCCGTGATCAGCGTCCATTGCCACAACGATCTCGGCCTGGCTGTGGCGAACTCGCTGGCCGCGGTCCGCAACGGCGCGCGGCAGGTCGAAGGCACCATCAACGGCATCGGCGAGCGAGCCGGCAACGCCTCGCTCGAGGAATTCGTGATGGCGCTGAAGACCCGGCACGATTCGTTGCCGTACACGACCGGGTGGAACACGCGCGAGATCGTCAAGACCAGCCGGCTGGTCAGCCGCATGAGCGGGATGATCGTCCAGCGCAACAAGGCGATCGTCGGCGAGAATGCGTTCGCCCACAGCGCGGGCATTCACCAGGACGGCATCATCAAGAAGCGCGAGACCTACGAAATCATGGACCCGGTCGAGATCGGCTGGGGCGAGACCGAGTTGCCGTTGACCAAACACAGCGGCCGTAACGCACTCTCCCGACGTCTCAAGCATCTCGGATTCAAAATGAGCAACGCCGAGATCGAGGAAATCTTCGGCGAGTTCAAGAAGATCGGCGACAAGAAGAAGTTCGTCTATGACGACGACCTGACCGCGTTGGTCGAGAGCGAGATCACCGAAGTCCCTGAAACCTACTCGCTGGAATACCTCAGCGTCACCAGCGGCACCGCCACGGTGCCGACCGCGACCGTGAAGCTGAAGAAAGCGGGCGAGATCGTGACCGATGCCGGCACCGGCGACGGTCCCGTGGACGCCGCGCTCAAGACGATTGATCGCATCACCGGCAAGCGCGGCAAGCTGATGGACTATCAGTTGCGCGCCGTCACGCAGGGCAAGGACGCCATGGGTGAAGTCAGCATCAAAGTGGACTTCGACGGGGAACTGCTGTCCGGCAAAGGCGCCAGCACTGACGTGATCGAAGCCAGCGCCCGTGCTTATCTCAACGCCGTGAACCGGTATCTCGCCAACGGGCGTCGGAAGAGCGCGAAGGCCAGTCCCTGAAGGGGGAGCAAGCTTCCAGCTTGCTTTCCCGCTCTCACAGGTGCGACGATAACCTTCGTTGGAACCGGAACAGCCATACGGTTGTCCCAGCGATCAGGTGCGTTATCGCTATGAGCCGAACGCTTCATGTCCTTCTGGCCGGTATCCTTCTGGCAGTGGATGCCGCTGCGCAGTCCTCGAACACCAACCCAGTGATTGACGGCCCGACACTGAGGCCAGCGGGTAAGCCTGCTTCAGGTGGAACAGCGTCACCAGCCAGAACGAATCAGCAGCCACAATCCGTGGTTCCGCGACCGGCGTCGCAGCTATCGCCAGAAAAGGCACTGCCCTTGGACGAGCTTTGGCAACGCGTGTCCCAACTGGAGAGGGACCGACAGGGCACGAACGCAGTCGAAGCTCTCACTGGCTCGTACCTGGACGCGATTGCGCAAATCAGCCAACAAGGCGGCCGCAGTGACTACGAAAAGCTGGTGGCGCTGTACGAGACCATCCCCATCGAGTCGTCGCTGCGGGAGCGACTCTTCGAGCCATTGTGCGAGTTCGGCATCCAACTCGAACTGGCGGCCCTGGCCAAGACGCAGCGGACGCCGGCTGTGGTTCTCGCCACAAACGAGATCGAAATGGCCGAAGCTCCGAAGGCCGATCCGGAAGTCATCGAGGCCTGGCGCGCGTATCGTGCCCTGACACTGAAAATCGAAACCGAGTTCCGACGGGTTGAGAGCAATCAGTGGTTGAGCATCCAGCGCAACTCGAAACTGTTCCGCGAATCGTTGGCCCGGGCGTTCCACGATCCGCCCGAGAATGCCTTCGAGAACCTGATCCGGTTTCGCGAGAGTTGGTTCTTCGCCGTCCGACGTGAAGGCGTTCCCGAAGCGCCTCCTCCCACCAGTCTTCGGCGACGCATTCTCCGCCAGGCTGGCTCTGTCGAGACGGAGCCTGCGCCCGCGCAGATCGAGGGGCGCCCTTCGTCCGCCACATCAACGAACCCGGTATCCATTGCCCGGCAGTCCGACCTCCGAATGCCGGCTCCCGTGGACCGATCCAGAGCCCGGCTCCGTTTGCGTTCCACTGCGCTTGCACGCGCACTTGTGTTGTGCTCGATCCGTCAAGGCCGCATCGAACTTGCCCTGGGAACGATGCTCGCCGCGAATGACATCGAATCTTCGTGGCCCGGTCACGCAACGCCAGCGCTGAACTGGCGGAGTCAGCTCATCGAACGGTATGGCCTTGATTGGGAGATTCTCTACGCCGGCGCGGCAGCCGATGGCTATTCCGATGTGTACGTGCGCCTGCTTGGGCAAAGCGGCTCGGCTTGGGCGGCCCGTTTCCTGGCAGGCATGCCACGCTTCTCCAACGACGCCACTCAATCCGAGTATTTGCGTGCGGTCGCGTCGTTCATTACACCGAGCGGCCCCGACAGCAAGAACTCCGCCCCGCCTTCGTCGCGCGGAGCGTCCGATCCGATCCCTGCGGAGGTGCAACGTCGCTTGGTGCGGATTCTCTGCGACGAGGTCAATCCTGCTGCAGAACGAACCAGATTGGAACTTGTATCGAGCCTGCTGGCTGGACTCTGCCTTCCGGAAACGAAGGAAACGCTGAAGACGTTGCTCGCGTCGCCGTTTACCCAGGTGCAACAGAACGCGGCCACGGCCCTCAAGGCGATGGGCGAGATCGAAGAGTTGCCGCCCCTGCCGCCGCCCGTAGAATTCTGTTTGATCACGGATGGCAAACCGCTGCCACAAACGCCGACAAATTGGCGATTAGATTGGCCATCCGAGCGAGTGGCGTATCGTGGCGCGCTCCGCCCCCTGAGTCCAACGAGCATCACGGGCACAGACAGGGAAGGCTGTATGAAACTGCATCGCGATTATTTCGTGGACACGAAGCATCCGGTTCAGTCGGTTCTGTTCTTCACTCCGCCGGTGAATTCGCTCGACGGACTGTGGTTCATGGCTAGCGCGAAAAGTCCCACCAATCTCGCGGCGCGCACGGAGGTGACGGTGAACACCTCGACCCTCACCGTCCACATCGCTCCCAGCAAACCCAATCGACAACCGCCTGAAGCTTGTTGCATCGTGCGACTCCGAGCGGAAGCATTCGGTGGCCAATGGGAACGCGCATCCGGTGACATCGAACTGCCTCTCACGAACAAGGTGGTGTTTTCCTCGCTCCAGCGCGGCCGCTATTCTGTGCAGTTGGTCATTCCCGGCGCAGCTCTGTGGGAGTCGGAACTGATCGAGTTGACCGAGCAACCTGCCGAGGTCACCGCTGGATTGCAGCCGGGAGCGGACGTGAAGCTTCAGGTGGTGGGTGTGACCAGCAACGCCGAAGTGAAACTCTCCTACACATTGGAGCAGCCGGGCAGGCTTCAACGATTTTACGAACGCCGTGAATATCGCACCGGCATCTGGCGCGGGCTGCCGCTCGGCAGCTATCGGATCCGTATCTACTCGTCGGCTGAGTTTCCCGTAAACGAGGATGAGGATTGCAGCTTCACCATCACGCAAGCCACGCCCGCTCTGCTCGATCTCGGCGTGATCCGTCTCCAGGCGGCGAAGAAGGAATAATCCGGGCCGGCTCCGGAGTTTCCTGACACGTCGCTACGGCATCGGCCGGTAGATACCAACGACGACGCCTTGGATGGCCAGTTCCGACACAGGCAATACATCGGGGAAGGCCGGGTTTTCGGCACGGAGGAACGCTTTTCGACCTTCCTGCACCAACCGCTTGAGCGTGTTGTCGCCGTCCACCAAGGCCACGACGAGATCGTTGTTCTTCGCGGGACGCCGATCCACGATCGCGATGTCGCCATCGAAAATCCGCGCGCCGATCATGCTGTCTCCTTTCACCCGCAACGCATAGGGCTGGTTGGAAGCGACGGAGAGCAGGTTCGCACTTGCGAGCAGCTGACCGTGCGAAGATTGCGTTTGCTGCTCCGGGAGACCTGCCGGGATCATCCCGTAGATCGGCACTGGAACAGCGTCGGACGGAAGGAAATGTCTGAGGCGCAATCCGCGCGCGGTGCTATCTCGTTCGAGGTACCCCTCGGCCTCCAACTTCTCCAGGTGAAACGAAACGGCGCGCGGACTCTTGAACCCGAAATGTCGCATGATCTCGCGGACACTCGGTGGATAGCTGTGCTCGGCGATGAAATCGCGGATGAAACGGACAATACGCTGACGAAGCTCGCTCATGGCGAACGTCATTAGTTACCGGCACAGAGAGTAGTCAACGGGAAAAATTGCCTACTGGGGTGTCAGCAATCGCGGGCGAAAACCATTGCCAACAATTTGCCAAGTGTCAACCGTTCTACCGACAAATCAGGACCGTCCTGCTCCGCGGATTAAATCTTCAATGAGCCGCACCCGGGCCTGTGCGTGCGAGTCGCTGTCGAGTATCGAGACCGGAATCTCCAGACGTTCCGCCCAGTTGGATTCCGCCATCGGGCCGGGGACGTTGAAGCGGGCAGTCTGTGCGAACACGTCGGTGATCATCAGGATGGCGAGCCACGAGTTCGATTGGAAGACCCGACGGCAATACGCTTCGTGCAACTCCGGCATGAACTCCCGCGGGATGTGGTTCCCATCCCAGCCGCACCACCACACAAACCGCTGCAGTTCCAGCCAGCTCACGTGCGCGCGGTGGTGATCCTGTTTCGCCTTGGCGTCCTCGTGCTCGTTCCAAAGCGTGCGCCATTGTGCGGCGAGCGGTTCGTGGTCGTGGGTCGCTGGGGTCACGACGGACAGTCGTTGATAACCGGTGGCGTCTTTCCACGTGTAATCCTTGTTCCGCTCGAAGTGCGGAATCTTGAACCCGGGAATGCCGAGCTTGGTGAGATTGACCGGCACATAATCCGGCACCACGCCCAGGTCTTCGGCGATCACCGTCGTCTCGCCCGCCGCGTCGAGGATCACGCGCAGAATGCCTTCACCCTGATCGCAATTGATTTTCTTTTGCTCTGGGGCGTCGTCCGGTCCCGGCCAGAATCTCGGGAGCAGACCGCCCGTTTTCTCCGCCGCCTCCTCCCGCGTCAGCTTCTCGTACTGCCAGTTGTCCTCCGGCTTCCACGGGAACGCGTAGATGCGGTAGAACCCCAGCACGTGATCAATGCGGAACGCGTGAAAGATGTTGCTCGTCTGCCGCACGCGGAGCGTCCACCACGCGAAGTGTTGTTTGCGGTGCGCGTCCCATTTGTACAACGGCACGCCCCAGTTCTGTCCCCACTTCATCGTGAACTCGTCGAGCTTGAACACCTTCTCCGGCGGCGCGCCCCCGGACCATTGCAGGTCGAACAAATCGCGGTGCGCCCACACGTCGGCGCTGTTGCGGCTGACCCCGAACGGGATGTCGCCCATCAACGCCACGCCGCGTGACTCCGCGTGGCGATGCGCCTCCGCCCATTGCGTGTGGGCAATCCACTGGATGTAGGCGAAGAATTCCTTGCGCTCGACCAGTTCTCGTCGTCGCGCGTCGGGCTGACCCGCGACCCACGCACGGGCCCGTTTCGGGTCCTGGTGTTCGGACGGCCAGGATTCCCAAGCCGCCTTGCCGCCGTTTTCCTCGACGAGGGTCCGAAAGAGGCAGTAATCGTCCAACCATTTCGCGTTCTCGTTCCCAAAGCAGCGGAACTGTCTTACCCGGACACTTGGGTTTACGCGCGCGCCGCGCTGGAAATTCTGGAATGCCGCCCAGAGCAACTTCTGCTTGAGCGGTTTGACCACTCGATACTTCACCGGCCCGGCGCGAAGCGTCCCAAGGTCGCTGCCGGCCACGATGGAATCGAAATCGGCCCGGTTCAGTTCGGGAAGTCGCTCGGGGGAAATCGCTATCGTGGTCGGATCGAGCGCGATGGCACTGATGGCGTTATACGGGCTGTTGTCCTCGCCTGTCTCGTTGATGGGCAGCAGTTGCAGCACACGGAACCGGTGCCGCGCGCACCAGTCCACCATCTGCCGCACGCCGCCGGTGTCGCCGATGCCGAGGTCGTCCTCGGTGCGAATGGCGAACACGGGGATGAGCAAACCGGCGATTTTCTTTTCGAGATCGAGCTTCATACCGTGAAGCGTGATGCGTGAAACGTGAAACGTGATACGTGATACGTGATACGTGAAGCGCAACGTTCGTGAGCGGGTCACGTTTGACGTTTCACGTTACGCGCACCCCCTCAAAATCTCCTCGCACTTTTCCGGCGTCACTGCTTCATGAAATTCATCGTTCACCATCATCACCGGCGCCGTGCCGCACCCCGCGAGACACTCGACCTCCTCGATGGTGAATTTTCCGTCCTTCGTCGTCTCGCGCAGTCCCACGCCGAGCTTCTTCTGCAGGTTCTGGCAAAGCTCCTTCCCGCCGCCGAGCGCGCAGGACAACGTGCGGCACACCTTGATGTGATACTTCCCCACCGGCTCCATCCGGTACATCGGATAGAACGTGACCACTTCGTACACGTGGATCGGTTGAATCTCCAATTTTGCGGCCACCCACTCGATGGCCTCCTTCGAGATGTGGCCAGCGTGCTCCTGGATCATGTGGAGCAACATCATCACCGCGCTCCGCTTCTGCGGATAATGCGTGATCACTTCGTCAATACGCTTCACTAGCTCTGGTGGCAGTTCCATGAAAAACGGCCTTCTACTTAAGCGGAGCGCGTCCCTGCGGCAACAAAATAGTCGCAGCTACCCTCTTTCCGTCGGGCTGTAGGCCGTGTGTGGGGTGAGAATGCCGCCGGACGGCAATGGCACCGGCCCGCGAAGCAATGGGTCGTCGGTGGCCTGCATCCAGGTGCGCAAGCGCCCATCGAGACCGGCCCGGATCGCGGCGTGGGCTGGATCGTCAGCGAGATTCTCGAACTCCTGCGGGTCTGCCACGAGATCGAACAGCAAGGTCCGCGGGCGATTTCCCCTCGGCAAACCGGCCTCGTGCAACACTTCTTTCGTGGGACTGTCATCAATGTTGGCGAGCACGAAGTGCGGACGATCCTCGAAGAATTGGATCAGCTTGTGGCGCTCGGTGCGGATGCAGCGGCACGGATCGTAGGCAGCGTGGTAGGTGATCTCCGCGAAGAGTTGGTCGCGGACTTTGTTTGCATGCTTCTGAACGAGTGGAAGCAGACTCTTGCCTTGTGCATAGGGCGGCGCTGCGAGCCCCGCGAGTTCAAGAATGGTCGGCAACAGATCCACCTGCGACACGATCCGGTCCACCACGCGACCGCCTGCAAACCCACCCGGTCCTCGCATCAACAACGCGACACCAATGCCGGCATCGAACAACGTGGACTTCGCGCGCGGGAACGGCAGGCCGTGGTCGGTGGTGAAAATGACGAGCGTCTCGTCGAGCAGCTTTTGCTCTCGGAGCGCGCTGAGGATGATGCCGACGCATTCGTCCACGTGCCGCACCGCGGTGTGCAATTCGGCGATGTCGGCGCGCACCCGCGGGTCATCCGGCAGCCACGGCAGCGGCGCCACGAATCGCGGATCGTCCGGAGGCTCGGCAGGGAGAAACTTGCGATGCGTTTCGCCGCACCCGACGTTGAGAAAAAATGGTCGCTTCGGAGCAGAGCGCAGCCACTGCGCGGCGATCTTGCCCCGCTCGGCGCTGTGCATCGTGAGTTTGGAATTGTCGAGCACCTCGTCATAGCCGAGCAAACCGATGTCGTCGGGCTGGATTTCATGCTGGACGCCGATGAGCTTGGTGAAATAGCCCGTGTTCCGCAGCAAGTGCGAGAGATGTTGCCGGGGATCGTTCAACCGAAACCCGCGGTGGCAGAGTCCCATCATCCCGTTCTGATGTGGGTACAGTCCCGTCATCAGGCTTGCCCGGCTGGCCGAGCAACTCGGCGACGCGCAGAACGCCTGACGGAACAACACTCCCTCCGCAGCCAGACGCGACAAATTCGGCGTTGGCACCCCGGCGCCGTAGCAGCCGAGATGACGCCCGGTGTCGTGGGTGTGGATCAGAACCAGATTTGGGCGTTGCATGGACCGAGTTCCATAGGCGAACGCCGCGCGACGCACAAGTCAAACTTCCCCTTGTTCGCCGTGGTGGCTTTCGTACCATGGCGGGCAAACCGGATGAGCAACCCCCCATCGCACCGCCTGGCGTGCCCAGATTGACTCCTCGAGTCGGGAGTGCCGCGACAATGCCGACACTCCGGTCGCGCTCGTGTACAACCTGCGAGAGGACGAACTGGCCATCAAACTCGGCGGCGGCGATGAGAACATCGAGAAGCAACACAAGAAGAACCGGCTCACCGCGCGCGTCACTTCTTGTCACTCATGACCAAATTACCTCAATCGGTTGGCGTGCCACTACAAGGATGCATTCATCCAGGTTGGATTACGTACACGCTGCCGGATTCCAGCTTCAAACCGCCTTCGCAATCCAAAGGCGCTAGCCCTTGAGGCTCGATCCGCAGCATCTTCATTCGGTCTGAGGATAGGATCGCTTCTTGGAGCGTGTCGTGATACACCCAAAGCACCGAAGCCGCTTTGCCCTGCCAGAGCATGCCCGACGGCATCATGCGTCTTGTGTTCATGAGCGGAAACGCTTGCCAGTAGATGTGGTTCAGCCGAACCCACCAGTCGGGCAGGTTGTAGAGTCCATCGTATTGGTTGTCGAAGCCGGCAAAGGCACGGTTGGCCATCAGGCGAAACAGGATGCGCTCCAACTCCTGCGGCGTGCGTTTGCGATCGTTCACCATCAGGCAGATGCCGAACGCCATGTCCTCTTCGCCGACCCACCAGCCGAAATCGTTCTGGCCGACGATCCCCTCTCGTGCACCGAGCAGTGTGCCGCGAAGGTCGGCGATGCCAAAGCGCGACATGCCAAACGGGGAGATGCCCTCGAAAGAGTGAGACTTGATTCCAATCTGCTGCAAATCGGCGTAGAAGCGTCCCAATGCCTCGAAGTTCGTCCGCATCGCGGCGCTGAAATTCTGCTGGAGCAAACCCATGTTCGCCCATGAATCGGTGAAGATGTAATCGAGGCCGCCTTCCTCCTTCCAGCGCTGGAAGTCGTTCCGCACCCATTCACGGATGCCGGTATTCCAGTCGGCGGCGATGATCGAGGTGAACCCGTAGCCGCCACCGTCCATTTCGGTGTTCGCGGCGATCATGCGATACTCGGGGTGCTCCTGAAAAATCGGCGCGCGCGGCGAGAGGTGCGGGGCGAACCATGCGCCAATCTCGATGCCGAGCGCGCGCGCCTTGTCGGCCATGTAACGCCAGGCTTTCATGCCGCCCCAAAACTCGGCGGGAAGAAACCGATGCGTCGAGCACACGCTGGAGCAATGCAACTCGCCGTGCATCCCGTCGTCGAGTTTGCGTTTCATCCCATGTTCGGTGACATCGCTCTGGGACATCACTTCGGGAAAAAATCGCCGGATGCCCTGCCGGACGAGAAGGGGGAGAAGTTTGTCGGCCACCGCGTACGGCACGTCGTGGCTGTCCACTTCCTCGCCACAGACGGTCATGCGCAGACGGCCTTCATGGACGCGCGTCGAGTAGCGCATGTTGACTTCGGGCAGCACCAGCGTCGCTTGCACGCGGAAGGATTTGCGGATGCCGCCATAGACGTGCTCGTGCGCCGTCCACCAGAGATCGCGCGCTTCGTGCTCGGTGAGCGGTCCGGGACAGAACAACACCCACTTGGCGGGCGGGGCGGCAGAAGTTGCCAGCGGAAAATGATGCTCGTCCAGGATATGGAGAACCTCGCTGCCGGCAGGAGATTCGACCACGCTCAAGATGCTGGCGAACTGCGGCCAGAACATCAGCAACGCGCCCGCGGTCGAGAATTGAAAATCGAACGCCTGGAGCAACCCGCCGCGCGGCGCGAGTTGGTACGACATGCCCTGCGGATTCCCGTGCTGCTGCAGCGTCTTGAGGCAGGCGGTCGTGAACAGCGATTCCTTCGCGCCGCGATAGACGGGCATGTTGCACTGGCCCTGGTGCAGCACCGTGTTGCCGGTGATCGTCCCGCCGATCTCCCACGTGCCGTGCGTCCACAGCCGGTGAATGTGGCGGGACGCGCTGCGAAACTCGAGCGCGTAGGAAAAGCCGGACCAGGCTCGGCCACCCAGCTCCAACGATTGCGGCGCAAGAGTGAGCGTCAGGTGATCTTCGATGGCCGACGTGGGAAGCGTCAGCGACATCTGCGGCTGGTTGTACTGGTCGGCATATTCGGCTTTGCCCCAGGGCAAGCCGACCGCCGTCATCTCGATCCGTCCCTCGGCACTATTCGTGACCAGCAATCGCGAATACAAAACACCCTCGGGTGTGTCGAAGCGCACGACCATCGGACGAGCCGCGCTGCGAAGCGCGACATCGCCGACGCGCACCTCGCCGATGCCGACGAACTCGTTCTGCTCCGTCACGAGCAACTCGATCTGGCAACCATTTTGTAGAGCGACCTCGGTTCGCTTGTTCATAAGGAACTCCGTTCCAATGCACGGGGCGGCGTTCGGTGTGCCGACTTCAGTCGGCTCTTCGCTGCGGCCGGCAAACGGATTCCGACTAAAGTCGGTACACCGAACGCATTTGCGCGTAATCGAAAAACAACCACAGACATTTTACGCGTTTGACGGGTCATGGCATGGCGGTGGTTTCAAGGCCCGTAATACGCACGAAATGTCTTCGGTGGAAGCTCGTTGTGCCGGCTTGCAGTAGAGGATGTTTCCTCTCCACGCTGGTCGGCGTTCACGGTAAAACAGCGAGCAGGCAGTTTTTCCCAGCCGCTCGGCAGATTGATTTCGAAACGGGCTGATTCCTCGGGATGATCGTTGACCATGAACACGACGTGCTCGCCGGCCGCATTCTCCAGCGCGACGGCGTGCAGCGGACAAACCGAGCGCGGTTGCGTCTCCGCTTGGAGCGGGATCACCGTCGCGCCGGGCCGGACATGTCGGGAGAGAGCGCCATAAACGGGATGAGAATACTCAGAGCGAATGACCTCGCCGTTTTCGACGCCGATGATCCGCCAATGACCGTCCACCGTGTTCGGATTCCAAAGACACCAGAAAGCGAATGCGTCCAGCCCGGCCTTCAGGCCGCGGATCACACCCTCGGCCACCGTCAAGACCGCGTCGAGCGAACATGCGCCTGCGGGATCGCCGTTGCGCCAGCCATAATAGAATGTGCCGATTTCCGCCGCGAGCAGGCGTTTGCCCCGGGCGCGACAGTAGCGGACGAGTTTCGCGGTGTGCTTGTCCATCACTTCTTCGAGCGGTGAACTGAGGCAGTGTTCGGGACGCGGCGGGAGGGAATCGAAGCGCAGACCGTAATAATGGATCGTGTACGCCTCGAGGAACGGGTTGATATCAATTCCCTTTGCCACCATCTCCAGCGCAGGGAAGTGTTCCGGCTGCACGCAATCCACACCGGCCAGTCCCAGGCGCGAGGACGGCAGGCCCGCTTCATCCAGCGCGGCGCGCATCTCCCGGTACATCTCGACGTAATGAACCAGCGCGTCGGGCTGGTTGCCGGGCGTCTGGTACACGCCGTAAAGCATCGGCTCGTTGACCGGGTTGAACAGGCGCACCGCTTCGAGCCGGCGTTCCCGGCAAATGTGATCGAGCAGCGGCGCGACGAACTCGCGCGCGAACGCCCGGTTGTCCAGCGCGGCCATTTGGACGAAGCTGTCGGGATTTTCCAGCAACGCGGGCGGGACCGGCATCTCGAAGCGGGTCGGCAGCAGGAATGTGTCGAGCAGGATGGTGCAGCCGTGTTGGGCTGCCCAGCGCGCGACCCGATCGAGGCGTTCGAGATGGGGCGTGTCCTTCACGATCCGTCCGGCGGCGTCCAGATGAGGGTCAGGCGGCAGTCCGAACCGGATGAACCCGGGCCGCAGGCGATCCAACTCCTCGATGATCGCGCTCCAACTCTTCTGATCAGCGAGCGGGGGAAACACCGGTTCATCGAGCCGGTAGGCGCGTGAGCGCGCAAAGAAGCCGCCCATGCCGAGGTGGTCAAACCAGTTGTAGCCGACGCCGTAGTGCAAGACGTGCCGGTCGCGGGTGGGTGTGAGGGTGACGTTCATGGAGGAAATGTTCGGTGTACCGACTTCAGTCGGAAGCCGTTCTCTGGCCGCAGCCAAGCGCCGACTAAAGTCGGTACACCAAACGGCTGGTCCCGGGTATGGAGCATTCCAGTCGTTCGGTGTGCCGACTTTGGTCGGCTTTTTTCGAGGAAGTGCCAACAGATTCCGACTAAAGTCGGTACACCGAACGCGTGTTTACAGGTTCGGATCATCCCAGTCCTTTCCGTAGTCCAGTATGGGATACTCGCGCCAGATGCGCTCCGCTTCCCCGCGCCCGACTTCATCCAAGAAGCGAGCCGCGCTGGAAAACGGCCAGTCCTGCCAACGCTGGACGTAACCGTGGCGAACGGGATTGTGATGCACGTAATTGAGGGTCGCCCAATAGTGGCGCTCCGAACGAATGCTCCGCTCGACAGCCTTGCACCAACACTGCCGTCCGCGCGAGTTTTCTTCGCCATTCCACGCGTGGGAAGTGCGACCGTGGAGTTTGCCGAGGAATGCAAGAACACCGAAGATGTCCTGAGCATGGAGCAGGAGATGGTAATGGTTTGGCAACACACACCAGGCATGGGTTTTGGCGGCCGCCGCTTCGAGTGTTTGCAGCAACTTGCTTTCGAACCGCGCGAGGCGCTCGACCGACATTCCCAGAATGGGCCGGTGCTCGAAGTTGGCGGCGGTGACGTGATACAGTCCGCTCTCGCTCGCGCGGTGGTGCGGACTGTGCCACGGCAGACGCTCGCGCTTGCGGGAGTCCAACACTTCCGCTCGCTCGTCCGCCGTCATCTTGCGCCAGTTGTACATGAATATTGTTTCGAGGATTCCGCCTGAAGGCGGTACACCGAACGACAGCAAGTTTGGTGTACCGACTTCAGTCGGAATCTGTGAACCCTTCAGCCAGCAGCCGACTAAAGTCGGTACACCAAACCGCGCGTTCGGTGTACCGACTTTGGTCGGAATCTCTGGGCCATTCAGCCGACAGCCGCCTGAAGTCGGTACACCGAACGCAACTCATTCCAGCACCGCCGAACTCCCCGCGGGGATGGTCACTTTCATCTGGAACGGTTTGTAGCCGGTAATCTCCGCAGCCGTGGAAATGGCAGCGGTGATCGCGGCGTCCGTTGGATTGTGAGCCTCGATCTTGATCGCGTCCTTGTTCCACCTCGTGATTTCCAGCATCAGGTCTTTGTTGTCCGAAACCACCAGGTTGCCGGCGTAGAATTTCCCCTTCTGCGAAACATC
>CAZOTB010000052.1:27124-37679 GCA_964582645.1 uncultured Verrucomicrobiota bacterium
CGAGCCGCGGCCAGGCGGTGGACTCGAATACCCCGGTGAACGCCACTGCGCCGCCTTCGCGCCAGATGCCGGCGGGCCAGCGCGAATTCAAGCCGCTGATCCGTAGCGGTACGTGGAATGGAATCTCCGCTGTCGTCATGACTTCGCCCGCCACGCCGAAGCGATCGGGAACGACCATCGCGTAATACGTCGTGCTTTCGAGTTTGCCGCGCGTGAAGTTCAGCTTGTAGGGCGTCGGCCCGGCCAACCCCATCGCGGCCAGCCATTGTTCGGGGTGATCGTCGAACGAGTAGTTGGTGTTGTCCTGGGTGTTGGGCGCGGTGGGAATGAGATAGCGCGCGTGGTAGCGCGTGCCGGCCTTGATCGTCGCGGGATTGCCCGGCGCCGGCGCGATGCCGAACTGGCCCTTGCGAATCATCAGCCCGTCGGACAACGCCACATATCCGCCCGCCATGCCGCCGACGGGAATGCGCACCTCCGTGTCCTTGTTGATCTCGCCGGTGACGAGCTTGCCATCTTTCAGCCATGTCTGATTCGTCCCAAACGACAGCCCGCCGAATGCCGGGAAGGGCGCGGCCGGGTCCAGCGGCTCGACGTCGCGTTTGAGCGTGACATCGAATTCGACGAGCGAGACCGTCGGTCGCGGCTTTTTGCCGGACGTGAAGTTATAGTAGCGCAGCTTGGCGTCATAGACCGTCGAAGGCTCGCTGGCCTGGCTGGGCGTGGCGTCGAAGCCGACCCGGTACGGCGGCTTGTCGAAGAGCGCGACGGTGTATTTCTCGTTGATGACCGCTTCCGTCAGCACGATGTCGTTGCAGGTGAACGGGAAGTTCAGTTTCGCCGCCATGTTCATCCCCGGCTCGTCGGGGAAAAGCGTGGACGCTTCCTTTGTGCCCTTGATTGGCATTCGGATGTCGGTCACGCCCCAGCGTGGCGGCAGGCCGGTGCCGGTGTAAATAAAGCCGGCGTCGCCGAGCCAGTTCTGCCGGTCGGTGCATCGGGTGTGATACCGCCGGGCGATGTTGCGGATCGAGGAACTCAGGGCGCGTTTGCCCGCCGCGTCCTCGACCACCAGGTAAAGCCCCCGCTGGTGGGTGTGGCGAAAATCGGCAGTGGCGTGGAATTCCCTGCCCTGGGGCAGCCATCGCCGCGCCACCTCGAAGCCGTCGTAGAGCGTCACCGTCTTGAGCGGCGACTCGCTGCGCACCCCGATCGAAACGCGGAACTGGTCGCGGTTTTTTTCGGCAGGCCCGGCGTCCTTCGCGTTCACCGTGAAATCGTACAGCACCGGTCCCTCACTGAGAATATGACGGCTGGGCGCGTCGTAGTAAGTCCCGATACCGGCACAGAAATAACCGACGGCATTGGCCACCGTGTCCGCCGGCAGGATCTGCTGATAGCCCGTCTTCATCGCGGCCGCCACTTCGCCGGGGCTGAACACTTCATGCACAACAATCGGGTGCGGTGTTGACCCGTTGATGATCTGCCACACATACGGCTTGGTCGCGTCCTCGACCAATTTCCCATCGCGGTAGGTGAACACCGTCAACCCCTGGAAATGTTTCAGTCGCTCGTACGGCAGCGGCCCGGCGAGCGACCGATGCGCGATGACCGTGTGGCCGTGCAACAACAGATTGATGTAGGCGGTCATCATCAGCCGTTTGCCGTCGGCAGTCAGCCAACCGGGTCGGGGCAGACTGTCAATCCCGGCCAGGATGAAGTGGTTGCCGGTCGGGTCTTGAATGTCTATGCCCGGCAGGCAGACGAAATCGTCGGTCGAGTGGGCGCGACAATCCGCCAACAGCTTGTCCCATTTGGCGGGCGTGAGATGCTCGAAGCTCTCCGTGAACGCGATCATGGCGTAACCGGCCTTTTTCGCCGCCGCCGCGTACTCCGCCACGCTGCCCTTTCCGTCGCTGGCCGCCGAGTGAACACTTACGAGCGCCTTGAAAAACTTGATCTCACCCTTGATCAACGGATCGCTGATCTCGACCACGTAGGTATCGTTGTCCACCTTCACCAGTTCGGGACGATGTCGCCACGACGGCGGCATCTTGACGTTGTCCACGTCGAATTGCGCCTGGAAGTTTCTGGCTTCTTCGCTGACCATGACGGGCGCTTTCTCGATCGGCTCGCCCGTCTTGTAGCCGCCAAGCCCGTTCGCCTTCGAGTTGGCCGCCAGCCACGAATAGAGGTTCATCACCAGCGCGCCGGTGTCGCTGGCAACCTGGCCGTCGCCCTTCTTGAGGATGATCCCGTCAATCGCGCCCCAGTTGCACTCGGAGTTTCTTCCGTTCACCGAGTAACCGAGCTGGTGCGTGTACACCGGGTTGATGGACAGGACGCCCAGTCGTCCCTTGCCCACGGAACGCACGGCGGCCAGCGTGGTGTCGTTCTTGTGCTCGCGCTCCTCGATTTCCTGTTTATCCACTTCCGTGATCACGGTGGCACTGGGCATTCCCTTGACCAGGCCGGTCCATTTCCCGTCACACACCAAAGGCGGCGCTGAATAGCAGTCATCCCACCGGCCATTGACCGACGGGTAGTAGATGCGTCGCAGCCCTTCGGTCACGGGGTGTTTCGTCAGGTTTTCAGTCCAGCAGTAATAGTTGTCGCCATAGACGCGGAACTTGTTGAAGGCCGTGGCCGGGTCGCGGACGCACATCTGGAGCTTGCGCACACCCCAGCGGTTCATCTCGCGATTCCATCCCCCGTAGAGTGCGCCGCCGCAATCGGCGAGGTTGGCATAGACCAGCACGCCGCCGCCGGCTTCCGCGAACCGCCACACGTGATCCATGTTCTGCCGGAACGGAATCATCTTTTGGCCGAACACGTGGTTCTCGGCGTTGTCGTGCGGGAACTTGTCAATCACCACGCCGTTGAACTTGCGGATGAACGCCTCGGTGAGCGGCTCGTAGTAGTTGGCGAGCGCGTGGGAAAAGCCCGCCGCGGAAAGTTCGTTGGCGTACTCCGTGTCCATCTCGGGATGGTTGCTGAGAAACAGGAGGGCCACCGGCCCGCCGTTTTTGCCGGCGGTTCTTGGATCGGGAAGGCGCTCGGCGGCTAACGTCCCAGCGTTGAGCAAGGCAAAGCACGCGATCAGCGCCTGGATCACCAGCCGTGCGTTCGGTGTACCGACTTTAGTCGGAATCTGTGGGCATTTGGGCCGGCAGCCGACTGAAGTCGGTACACCGAACCCATTTTGGTAACACGTGCTCAGCAGACGGAGTAGCTTTGTCATACTGATTTCCTCAGCAATCCGACTAGAATGTGCCCCGTGAAGACGCTCATCGAGGTCAAGAAGGCCGTCACCGAACTCAGCCCAAGGGAGCAGACTCCGCTGGCGCATTGGTTGAACTCACAGCTTGCACCCGTGACAATGAGCGCGGCGGAAGAACGCCGGCTCCTGGCGTCGCTGGACGAGGCGATGCGCGATCTGGATGCCGGCAAAGGCGTTCCCCTCGAAGCGGTTCGGAAACTGATTCCGACATGGGCTTCGCAATCATCTTCTCGCCGCAAGCGCTGACCAATCTGGCGGAGATCGTCGCTTACGTGGCACAGAGCGATCCGACGAAGGCAGAGAAACTCGGCAACGAATTGGTGGATCGCGTTCAGGTTCTCGCGGAGTATCCGCACATCGGCACGCCCTACCGCAAGCGTCCCCGGGTGCGAATGCTCCACGCCCGGCCTTACATTATCTACTACCGTGTGAAACCAAGGCGGCGGGTCGTCGAGAGCTTGCGGTACTGGCACGCCGCGCGAGTCAAGCCGAAGCTGAGAGGATGAGTCGCTCGGAGCGTGTCTTGAAAGTCCTTTCCGGGCGTGGGGTGTACCGACTTTAGTCGGAATCTGGGAGCGTGGAAGCCGGCAGCAGACTAAAGTCGGTACACCGAACAGTGACCGGTTCATGCAACCGAAGGAACGCCGATTCATTCCTGCACCATCCAGGTGACTTCGATGTTGTCCTTCCCGGCAGCAGGCGGCGAGGCAAAGGTAACCGTGCAACCTTCCTTCGTCGTCTCGGTCACGCCCATGCCGATGGGCAGGTTGGCCGACGCCACGACGAATGGCTTTGCCGCGTAAGCATCGGTGAACTGAATCTTGAACTGCGTTGCCTGCCCGTCGCCACTGAACTTGCTCACGCCGCGCGTGCGCTCACTGCCCTTGAGCGTTCCCTTGCCGTGGATCGTGACGCCATTCGCGCCCAGCGACACCCAGCGCCGATTGCCATGATCTTCGATCACGAACCCGTTGGCGTCCTGGGAAAGCTGGAAGCGGTATGGATCGTCACGGATGCACTGGATCAACACCGGCGTCTCTTTGTGGGCCAGCATGCCCACTTCCGTGCGGTAGTAGAGCGCCATGCCCACGCCGCATCGGTGAACCTCCAAAGCGCTGCTCCATCCGTAGGCCTGGAGCGCGCCTTCATTGCTCGGCCTCTTACCGCCATAAAACATGGCCAGCCCGGCCACGTGGTCCTGCGGCAGAAAATCTCCCTGAATCTCCATACACCCGAGACGAACAGTGCTGTGCGGGCCGGCAATCACTTCGATCTCGTCCCCTTTTTTCCACGCGCATTGCAGCGGCGCGACGCGCAGGCCGTCGTTGGTGACCGCGTCGCCGTCGGCCATCTCGGTGTACGGACACAACAGGTATGGCCCGTCGGCGCGCGCGTTGCCCTTGTACTCGTCCATGCGAAAATACGTGTACGCCAGCAAACGCAGCTTCGTCGGACTGAGATACTCGCGGACGCGATACCACTGGCGCACCGGGCCGCCGTTCGCGGTGACGGTGTCGGCGTCGAAACTGATGAACCAGCCTTCCATTTCGGCTGTCCATTGCGTGTTTGTGCCGACGGCGATCGCACCGGCTTCGACGCGCGCGCGGCCGGCCCGGTACGCCTGCGTCAGGTTCACGATCCCGCGCCCTGCGGCGATCTGCCCGAGGTCGCCTTCGGTACGAAGGAACAAATCCCCCGCTCCGCCATCGGTCGCAACCTTGGCGTGGTTGACGGCCAACCGGCGCGTCATGTGGAGCGAGAAAAACTCCGTGCCTTCGTCGCCCGCGTCGCGGTTTTGGCCGTACTGATTCATGGCGGCGTGGATCAGCAGGTTGTCACCGACGCCGAAATTGTGCATGTGGCCGAGGTAGGCCGAGTGCTGGCCGGCGGCGTAGTTGAACTGTTGCACGTCGATCGCATTGTACGTGTTCTTGGCGGTTTCGAAGTGGACGCCGGGTTCGTACTGATAGCTGTTGAGTCCCCCGGCGATGTTGCGCTGGTGGATGGCGATGGTGTTGATGTGATCCCAACTGTACTTCGGGCTCAGCATCCGATTTTCGCTGTCGAACTGATATGCGCCCTGATCCCCGCTCGGTTCATACGCCCGCACCTCGGGCTTGAACTGCCGGTAAGCGGGGTCGGTTGTATTCATGTCGTAGATAAAAACGGTCTGCAATTCCTGTCCCTGGTCCACGATGGCCTCGCCCTTCGATGTGCCGACGAGATACCGTCCCTGGCCCTCCGGCTTCTGTGAGGCTGTCCCCGCAGGACGAATGATCCGCGAATCGGGCGAGAGACCTTTATCGCTCCACGAAGAGTCCTCCTTCGCGGGCTTGGCGGTGAGGATCACACAGTTGCGCCAACCCATCGGCGTTGCCGGCGTCTCGGTGCGATAGAAATAGTAGAACTCCGCGCCCGTTGGCGACCAGGTAAGTTTGTTCTCGGGTTTGTCCGCGCAGCCTTCGACCTTGACCGGCCCGGCCACCGGCGACCACACCGTGCGCCCATTGCGGGTTTGCGTCCAGTAATAGAACGTCTTGTCGCCCTTCGCGCCGATTTCCACTTTCAACTCGCGCGGCGTTTCGATGCGCGTGGTGAGGATGCCGTACTCCGTGGCGTTTGTCACCGGCGACGGCGTGAGCACAACCGTGTTTTGTTCGCTCAACACGTTCGGCGCGTTGGAGACAATCACCGGATCGGAATAGGCGCTGTGCCCGCGCGCGTCGCGGACGAACTGCCAGTAGTACACGATTTGATTCCCCGCCGCGCCGCGCACTTCCGCTTTGGGCGGGTCCGGACGGGGAAATGGTTCCGGCGCGGCAAGGCTCACGCTGGCAAGCAGCAGCAAGCAGGGAATCCACAGAGCGCCGTTCGGTGTACCGACTTTAGTCGGCTTGAAATTCGTTGATCGCAGATTCCGACTAAAGTCGGCACACCGAACGGACGGGAAGACATGGTTCATCGGCTTCATGGTTTCATTCTCCTTGGTTTTGATGGGTCAACCGCAGCGTGCGGATGGCATACGGTTTGACCGACACGCGCACCACGCCATCACGAATTGGCAGATCGGTTTCCGGCATTTCTACGTGCAACGCTGGCACATGACCGGCCTGCACCCCGGTGCAGTCCACACGCATTCGGGATTTGCCGAAGTGTTCTGGATCGAGGAAGGGAACGCCATCCACCGGATCAATGGGGACAGGCTGCAACTGCCCACCGGTTCGCTGGTCTTGATCCGGGAACGAGACTGCCACGGGTACGACGCCGAGACCGAGGATGGGTTTCTGCTCGTCAACATCGCCTTCCCGCTCGACACGCTCGCATTTCTGAGGAAGCGTTACTTCCCGAGCGAGCCACGCTTTTTTTGGACCCGATCGAAAATGCCCGCCCAATACGCGATGACTCCGAACCGGGTCCGCTGGTTGAAGGATTGGTCGCTGCATCTTGCCAGGGCGTCCAACTCGCGGTTGGAGATCGAGCAGCATTTCGTGCTGGGAACGCGGGGGCTGGCCCGGCTCGCCGGGCGCAGTCCGGAGCATCTGACGCGCGAGTTGAGGGCCCGCCTCGGGATTACCGCGACCGATGCGGTCAATGAGGCGCGTCTCGAACACGCCGCGGTCCAGTTGCGCGCCACGACACGCAAGATCGTGGATATCTCCCTCGAATGCGGCTTTCAAGGCCTCGGCCATTTCTACCGCACCTTCCGCAAGCAATTCGGTGCCACCCCGAGCGTGTATCGGGAACGGCATCAGACCATCATTCGGTGAACCCCATTCAGCGCATCACGAACTCCGAATCAGACGGGAAACGAGCATGATATTTCCGTGGAATCGTCTCGACCCATTTGAGGCCGTCGTTTTTGCGGAAGCATCAATCCACATTGTGGCAGCCGGCATGGATGCCTCTGCTGCAACGAGTCCCGGCGTGCATCGTTGTTGATGCTGTGGTGTGCCGACCGAATCGGGCCGCATCGTTGCCGGCTGGTTGCACGCGATTTGGCATGCAACCCGGACGTAATCCAAAAGCCGCATGTAATTGCAGTCCGTTGCAGTTTTGGCGTATTTCGCAGCCACTGGCATCGGCGAGACCATCAACTACTTGCGGAAAATCCGACAAAGCAGCGATGTTTCACAGATGCGCGGCCACAAGATCTTTTGCGCGACCTTCCTCCACGTTCATCCTCGGCGGTTCATTCCAGCACTTCTTTGCGTTCTGCATGGACATCCAACGCGATCTACCTATGCTTCTGCTTCATGCAGCCGGTCCACCTCCAACGACTTTGGCGGCCAAGCTGTTTCTTATTCCGCGCTGCCTTCACCACCAGCCGTAATGTCTGACCGGAGTGGTTGATGAGAAGATGGGCATGAAACTGGAAACACGAGTTGAAGCAGGAGTCCTTTATGTAGGTGTCCTGGGGGCGTTTTCGTTGGAGGAGGCGATGCGAACCTTTCTGGAAATGCTTGAGGCCGTTGCGCAGCACAAGGTTAAGAAAGTACTCTTCGATGGCCGGGAACTTACGGGAGATCCAAACACCATAGAACGCTTTTACTACGGTGAATTCGCGGCAAAGGCGGTGATGAGTTTCGCAGATCGCGGTGTGTCGCCTCGCATACAGTTCGCCTATGTCGTTCCAGCGCCAATGCTTGACCCAGAGAGGTTCGGCGAAACCGTCGCGGTGAACCGGGGCATGTTTGTCAAAGCCTTCGACAATCTCGAAGACGCTCTCAGATGGCTTGGAATAGCACCAGCCAACAAGCCCGAAGCAGGCGACAACTAACCGCTGCGCCTGATCCGTGTCGTTGCACCACTCGGGCCAAGTTTCCTCACAGGCGCACTGGAAGGCGTTCACCGAACGCCGATCGATTTCACGGTCGGCCTTCGAGGAATGCCTGCAAGGGCGGTTGTAGTGGCCGCCATCCTAGCCGGTGACTGTTTTGTCCTGTCTCCCTGACGATCCATGGAGGACTCTCACCTTGCTGACTCCGTGCCGTGCCGGACATTTTTGGAAACGGCCGGGCAACCTAGCCGCAAAGTCAAGATTTCTGGGGCTTGCAAATAAGGCACTTACAAAGACGACCACAGCATGGCACCTCGACTGCAATAGGATTCGACAAGGAGATTTGGCAGTGCTCAGCAATGAGCTCTTACTTGTGCCACACGAGGCTGCCTGAAAAAGTTGTATGCAAGTCGCAAAGAAGCACCGCAAGTCAGAACAAGGCGCCACTCTCGTCACCAGCATGGTACTTTCCCTGATTCTATGCACTGTTACAGGCTCGTTCCTCAACGTTCTCGTTCAGGAATACAAGATCACCCACCGCTCCCATAACTACGCCAGTGCCATCAATCTCGCAGAGGCCGGCATCGAAGAGGCCATCTGCATGCTCAACTACGGCCAGAGCAACTGGACCGGCGCAGGTTGGACGCAGAGCAACGGCACGAACTACACCAAGACCGTCACCAACGTCACCCCGAACGCGAGCTCCGACCCCGTGGGCAGTTATTCGATCACGGTGTACGGGGCCACCAACGAGTACCCGCTTATCGTCGCGTCGGCCACCACGGTCGCCGACTACTCGGGCAGCGCGCTGAACCGGACCGTGCGCGCGCAGTTGAAGCGACGTCCCACGTTTCACTGGGGTTTGTTGGCACAGAACCGCATTGACATGAACGGCAACAACCTGAAGCTCGACAGCTTCGATTCGAGCGACCCGACGGCGTCCAACTGGGACGCTTCCAAGGGCTACGGCACCTACAATTCTGCCAAGCGCAAGGACAACGGTGACGCTGCCACCAACTCGGGTCTCACCAACAGCATCAGCGCCGGCAACGCCGACATCTACGGCCGCGTCGCGACCGGCCCCGGTGGCACCGTCAGCATCGGTCCTGGCGGGTTCGTGGGAACGATCTCGAACCACACCAGTGGCGTGATCAACCCCGACCGAATCAGTCACTCGGTCTATGTGGACCTGCCTGCCGGGGTGGCGCCGTTCTCCAGCGGCATCAGCCTCGGCGCGATCGTCAACAGCACCACGCTGAGTGGCGGCGCGGGGATGCCCGTGGACTACGTCACGCCCTCGATCTCTTTGTCTGGTTCGAAGGTGCTCACGTTCGCCGGCGGCTATACTCGTATCTACGTGTCTGGAGACATCAGCGTCAGCGGTCTCGCTTCCATCGCGGTGGCGGAGGGCGCCAAGGTGGAGATTTACGTTAGCGGCGCCGTGCTCATCGCGGGCAACGGCCTGGTGAACCACACCAACCGCGCCGAAAACTTCCAGCTCTATGTGGTAGGGTCGCAAAATGTGTCCATCTCCGGCAACGGCAACTTTGTCGGCGTGGTGTATGCGCCGCGCAGCAACGTGTCGCTCGACGGCGGCGGCACCACCGGCGATGTCGTGGGCGCCATCGTGGGCAACCTGATCACCCTGAACGGTCACATGAACTTCCACTACGACGAGGCTCTTCGGAAGATGGGTCCGTTCCGCGGCTGGAATGTGGTTTCCTGGGAAGAGCGATAGATCAGAAACCGCGCAACGGGGAAACGCGGTTGCTGTGAGTCGGAGCAGGATCTGGCAGGCTTGGTGGGCTTCTGGCAGCCTGATTAAACAAACAGTGGCATCAGGCCCCCCGTTTGGTCAGAGCCCGCCAGCCTTGCCGAACTTGCGGTTCGGCCACTCAACCCATCAGGCCAGGTTCTGCTGCACCGCCTGACTGACCAACTTGCCGTCCGCTTTCCCGGCCACCTTCGGCATCAACGCCTTCATCACCGTACCCATCTGGGCCTTCGACGTCGCGCCCACCTCGGCGATGGTCGCTTTTACGATGGCGGTCAATTCCTCCTGGGACAACTGCTTCGGGAGATACGATTCCAACACTGCCAGCTCGATCTTTTCCTTCTCGGCGAGATCGGCCCGGCCGCCCTTTTCGTAGCTCTCGATCGAATCACGCCGTTGCTTGATTTGCTTCTGGGCGACGGCGATCACCTCGGCATCGGTTGCCGGCTTGTCCTTGCCGCCCTTTTCGAGCAGGTGATAGCCGATGGCGGACCTCAACATGCGGAGCGCGTTGACTTTGACCATGTCCTTCGCGCGCATGGCCTCTTTCAATTGAGTGTCGAGTTGTTCGAGGAGCATGGAACTTCGTGTTTGGGGCTTGGAACTGGGAGCTTGGAGCTTCGCCCGCCGCAATCAACTCTTCTCGGTCACTTCCATCGCCTTGAGCGTGTCGCGCAGTTGTTCCAGCGTGGCGATCCCCAACTCGTGATAGAGCGTGGCCGTT
>CAZOTB010000053.1:0-37436 GCA_964582645.1 uncultured Verrucomicrobiota bacterium
CCCCGCGTGTCGCTGCCGGCACCGCTGCCGGTTGCGCCCGTGGTTCAGGCAAAGCAGGAGGCGAAACCGCCCAGCGTCTCTGTAGCCGCGCCGGCCACACCGGCGGCCGTGGAGACACCCCCGGCCAAGACCGAGCCGACTGTCATCTCGCCCGCCACAGTGCCGACGCCCCCGGCCGGGCTCGTGGACGGCAAGGTGTACTTGCAGGCGATTGATTTGCCCGATGCCCCGAAGGTCAAGCTCGACGGCATCATGTGGTCGGACAAGAAACCGCTCGCATTGATTAACGGCATCACCGCCGCGCCCGGCGACGACCTGGGCGAGGTGAAAGTCGTGGCGATCGAGCCGAAGCGCGTCAAGCTTGCGGCGCTGGGCAAAGAGTTTTTCATCCGCCTGCCCTGAACGCGGCGGATGAGTTCGTTGTTCGGATGGGTCTGCATCCCCTGGCAGACCGTCCATACCAAGGAGAGAGTAGATGAAGGCAGAGATTGTTTCACGTGGGTTGAGCATCACGCTCGGGTTGGGCATCGCCGTATCGGGATTCGACGCGGTGGCGTCGCACGAGGGCGAGGACGGAGACGACTCGGAAATCACCGGCACGTTGTACGTAATCCAGGTGGACGACTTCGATCAGGGATGCTCGGACGTGGCCTACTGGGTTGAAGAATCCGCGAGCGGCAAGCACTACCAAATCCACTTCCGCGACAAACCGCGTCCGGGAATGCGCTCTGGCGCGATCGTCAAGGCGCGCGGCAAACTGCGCGCGGGCGGTTCGGGCGGTTCGTTGCTGGCGGCCAACGGCGAGAGCGTCCAGACCCTGCAGGAAGCCGCGGCGGTGGTCGGCGGTGAACAGAAGACGATCGTGTTGCTGATCAACTTTGCAGACAAGGCGCTCGAGTGTTCACAGCAGTACGTGCGCGACCTGATGTTCACCTCGCCGAATAATCGTTCGGTGGACGACCTCTATCAGGAGACATCGTTCGGCAACATCTGGTTCACGGGCGACGTATTCGGCCCGTACACGATCAACTACATCAGCACCAACTCCTGCAACTACAACGGCTGGGCTTCGGCCGCCGAATCCGCCGCCACGTCTGCAGGCGTCAACCTCAGCCAGTACGCGCGGCGCATCTATGTCTTCCCGCGTGGTTCGACCTGCGGCTGGGCGGGACTCGGCACCATCGGCGGCAACCCGAGCAAAGCGTGGATCGCCTACTGCGATCTACCCGATGTTTATGCGCACGAACTCGGTCACAACATCACCATGCATCACGCCTCGAACAACAGCGGCTGCGAGTATTGCGACACGTCCGACTTCATGGGCTACGGAGGCGTCGGGTTGCGGCAGGTCAACGGTCCCCACAAGGAACAGATGGGCTGGTTGCCCGCGTCGCAGATCGTGACGGCGACCAACAACGGCTCGTACAATCTCGCGCCGCTCGAAGTCTATCCGAGCGGGGCCGTCGCGCCGCAACTGCTGAAGATCCCGCGTCCGGGCACGGGTGAGAACTACTACTTTGCCTACCGCCGTCCGATCGGGTTCGATGCCAGCCTGAGTTCGACATACGCCGACAAGGTCAACGTCCACCGCTACAGCAGCGGCGCCGTGCAGACGTATTTCATGACCGCATTGAACGATGGCGGCACCTTTCAGGACGCCGCGAACGGGTTCAGCGTCACCCAGGTCAGCCACGGCGGCGACTACGCCACGGTCGAGGTGAACTTCGGTTGCGCCACGCTCTCGCCCACACTCTCGCTCTCACCTGCAAGCCAGACCGCGCGGCCCGGCGTCGTGTTGAACTACACCGTCAGCGTGGTCAACGGTGACTCGGCCGGTTGCGCGGCGAGCACGTTCAATCTCACGCCCAGCGTGCCTGCCGGCTGGACCGCCGCGCCGTCGGCGTTCGGCTGGACGCTCTCGCCGGGGCAAAGCGCCACGGCGACCCTGGCGGTCACCTCGCCTTCGAGCGCGCCAAGCGGCAACTACACCATTTCGGCCAGCGTCTCCGACGGCGTGACGCCGACCCACAACGCGTCCGCCAACGCAACGTTTGTCGTGGATGCCACGCCGCCCACCGCGCCGTCCAATCTGACCGCATCGAACAAGCGCGGCAAGGTGCAGCTCACCTGGGGCGCGTCGTCCGATAGCAATGGAGTCGCCGGGTACAACGTCCTGCGTGGCGGCGTCCAGATCGCGCAGACGAGCAGCACGAGCTACCTCGACGGCGCAGTCACCAGCGGCCAGACCTATTCGTACACCGTGACCGCGCGCGACGCGGTCGGGAACGTCTCCGGTCCGAGCAACACCGCCACCCTCACGGTGAGCAACAGCAAAGGCGGCGGAAAGCCGAAATAGCGCGTCGCCAGTTCGATCCAAACCCGCCCGCGACCTTTGTGGGCGGGTTTTTTGTTTGTGCGCGTGGCAATCGTTGCTACGCTCCCGGACAGATCAGCGTGAAACGATTCCTTGCGATTGCGGTCCCTATCCTCCTCTGCATCGTCGTCGCTGTGTGGATGGTCTCGCGCGACAAACCTGCCACTCGTTCCGTCACCGGCACGATCGAGACCGACGAAGTGAACATCGCCTCGCGCTATGGCGGACGCGTCGAGCGCGTGCTCGCGCAGGAAGGGGATCCGTTGACCAACGGACAGGTCGTTGTCGAACTTGAAGCGGCCGAGTTGGAATCGCAGCGCGCGCAGGCCGCTGCCCGCCTGGCGGAATTGGAACAGGGACCGCGCAAAGAGGAAATCGAGGCGGCCAAACACGAGTGGGAGGCGCTCCAGGCCGACCTCGAGTTCGCTCGCTCCGATGCGAAGCGGATGAAGGAGTTGTTCGAGCAGAGAACGGTTTCCGAGACCGATCTCGACCGCGCCACGAGCCGGGAGCGCTCGCTCGCGCAGAACGTTGCGGCGGCGAAAGCCCGATATGACCTCCTCTTGGCCGGCACCCGCAAGGAGCAGATCGAGCAGGCGCGGGCACAACTGGCGACGATCGAATCACAACTGCGCGAGATGCGGATCGCGTCGCCCACCAACTGCATCCTCGAAGTGCTCCACGTGAAAGTCGGCGATGTGTTGCCCCCGAATCGGCCCGTCGCCACGCTGATCCTGCCACAGCAACTCTGGGTGCGTGTCTATGTGCCGGAATTGTGGCTTGCCCACATCCAACTCGGCGAAGAAGCGACCGTGCGGCTGGAGTCGTCGCCCGACAAGTCCTTTGCCGGCGTAGTGGAACAAATCCACCGGCAGGCCGAGTTCACCCCGCGCAACGTACAGACCGCCGACGAACGGATGCGACAGGTCTTCGGCGTCAAGGTGCGTTTGATGGCGGATGCGAGCAAGGCCCGACCCGGTATTTCCGCCGAGGTGTTTTTCCCGAACGTGCCGGCACCGCCGAGGTGAAGCAATGGAATGCTGGAAGAATGGATGGGTGGAAGCCTATGTGTTCGGCAGCGCAGCCATCCCATGGTTCCATCCTTCCATCCTCCCACTCTTCCGCTGATCTCCCATGCCCTCCGATGTCATGATCGAATGCCGGAATCTCACGAAGCGCTTCGGCACGTTCACGGCCGTGGATGGCGTCAGCTTCTCCATCGGCAAGCGCTCCATCTTCGGTTTCCTCGGCCCGAATGGTTCCGGCAAGACCACCGTCATCCGCATGCTCTGCGGCATCCTCGAACCGAGCGGCGGCGAGGCCCACATTGCCGGGTTCGACGTCGTGGGCGAGATCGAGAAGATCAAAGGCACCATCGGCTATATGTCGCAGAAGTTCTCGCTCTACGACGAACTCACGGTGAGTGAGAACCTGCTTTTCTATGGAAAGCTGTACGGCCTGACCGGCGCGGCGTTGTTGAAAAGGCGCGACGAGCTTATTGCTCTCGCCCATCTCGAGCCGTATCTGAATCGGCGCGCGGGCCAGTTGTCGGGCGGCTGGCGGCAGCGGCTGGCGATGTGTTGCGCGCTGGTCCACAGTCCCACCGTGTTGTTTCTCGACGAACCCACGGCGGGCATTGACCCCGTGGCGCGGCGTGAACTCTGGGATTTGCTGTTCGAGTTCTCCAGCCGGGGCATGACGTTGTTCGTGACCACGCATTACATGGACGAAGCGGAGCGTTGCTCACACGTCGGGTACATCTATCTGGGCAAACTGATCGTGTGCGGCGTGCCGGATGATTTGAAGCTGATGCAGGAAGTGAATCCGCCCGATGCGAAGCGTCTCGACGTGACCTGCGACCACGTGACGGTCGGTCTGCAAGCGGTGCGGCGATTGGAGGGCGTGCGCGGCGCGACGGTCTTCGGCCAATCCATGCACTTGCTTGTGGACCAGGGAATGTCGGAACAGCGCATCCGGGACCGTCTGGCCGAGGTCGGTATCTCACATGCCGACATCCGCCCGATCGCGGCGTCACTGGAGGATGTGTTTGTTGCGTTGACGGAGAAACAAGACAACCACGGAGGCACGGAGGCACGGAGAGGAGACAACAGAAATGGATGATACAAAGTTGGTGTACCCTGAACTGACCCGAGAAATCATTGGCGCAGCCATCGAAGTTCACAAGTATTGGGGACCGGGACTGTACGAGGAGATATACGAACGAAGTCTGTGTGCCGAACTAGGGATACGCAAGATGGAGTTTGTGAGCCAGGTGCGACTGCCGCTCGTGTACAAGGACATTCAGGTTGGGGATGACCTGCGACTCGACGTCTGGGTAGCTGGCAAAATCGTAGTCGAGGTCAAATCCGTGGCGGAGTTGCTGCCCGTGCACGAAGCGCAAGTCCTGACCTACATGCGGCTCACGAAGAGCCGGGTGGGTTTGCTCATCAACTTCAACGTGCCGGTCCTCAAACAAGGAATCCGACGATTCGTTCTATGATTCAGCCCCGGCCCGAATCCTCCGTGTCTCCGTGCCTCCGTGGTATGGTTTCTCCATGAACTCTCTCTTCCGCGGTTTCGGCGCAATCCTCTACAAGGAATTCATCGTCATCTTTCGCGACCGCACGACGTTGTTTTTCATGTTCTTTCCGCCGTTGCTGCAGATCATCGCGTTCGGATTCGCGCTGGACAACGACGTGAAACACATGGGGATGGTCGTGCTCGACGAAGACCGCACCAACGAAAGCCGGCAGTTCGTCGAGCGGTTGGTCCACACACAGAACTTCCGCCTCGTCGAGGAGGTCCACAGCCTGGCCGCGCTCGACGCCGCCATCCGCAAGGGCAAGGCCTACGCCGGGGTGCACATCCCGCCGGAGTTCACCCGCGAACTGCGCGCCGGGCGTTCGGCCAAGGTGCAGGTGCTCATTGACGGCTCGAACTCGACCACGGCGCTGCAGGCGTTGAACACAGCGCTTGGCGTGACCTTTCGTCAGTCCATCACCATCCTCCTGGGCGAGACGGGCCGTCGCGATGTGCCCATCGAGGTGCGCCCGCAGGTTCTCTACAACCCTGAGTTGCGCGCGCCGAACTTCTTTGTGCCGGGAGTGATCGGCGTGGCGCTGCAAATCGCCGCCGTGTTCGCCACGGCGATGTCCATCGTGCGCGAACGCGAACGCGGCACCATCGAACAACTCATGGTCAGTCCGTTGTCGCGCTGGGGATTGATGCTCGGCAAAATGCTGCCGTACCTGTGCATCGCGTTCACGATGGCGTGCCTGCTCCTCGTGATCTTGCGCTGGGTTTTCCTCGTGCCGATCCACGGCAGCCTGCTCACGTTGTTCCTGTCGGTGTTGCTCTACATCTTCGCTCTCTCGAATCTCGGCCTGCTGCTCTCGACGCGCGCGCAAAACCAGAACCAGGCCTTCCAGATGGCTGCCGCCGTGTTGATGCCCTCGATCTTTTTCTCGGGCTTCCTCTTTCCGCGCGAGACGATGCCGTGGATTTTCCAGGCCATCAGCACGGTATTACCCGCGACGTATTTCATTGATCTGATGCGCGCCATCATCCTGCGCGGCGCGACGCTGGCGGAGTTCTGGTTGCACCTGACAATTCTTGCCGTGATGGGTCTGGCGTTGTTCACCCTCTGCGTCCTCCGATTCCAGAAACGACTGACGTAAGGCGCAGCATCGGCTACCGTGGTTGCCAATCTCCTCTGGAGAGACTATCATCCGACTGTCGTGACAACGCGGAAAAGACAATCTCAGAACCCCGCACGCAATCCAGTTGACTCCTCGCTGTCCTCGCACCGCGATCGAATGGAGCGGTTTACCGAACTCCAGCGGCGCGCATTCGCCATTCTCACCGCATCGCCTGACGGCTATCGCCGGTTCTGGGAGCGCAATCTGCGTCAACGGCGGAGACATGCCTCCTCCTGAAGCGATACCTCCCCTGCACGTCTTCGAACGAATCGCACGCGCGGGCGTGCCGTTCGTGATCATTGGGGGCCATGCGGTGAACTTCCATGGCTATGTGCGTACGACGGAAGACGCTGACATTATTTTTCAACGCACCGCTGGTTCGGAAGCGGCACTGCTCCGAGTGCTGCAAGAAATTCATGCCTGCTGGATTAGCAACGACATTGATCCACAGACGAGGTTGGAACGGCTTGTGCCCGTCTCGCCGGCTTATGTACGGGCAGAGCATCTGATGATGTTGCACACCGACATGGGTTTCCTCGACATATACGACTACATCCCCGGCTTCCCCGAGACGCCGGTGGAAGAGATTTTCGCTGATAGGATTGCGCTGGGCGAACTCAACTTCGTATCCTTGCGTTGGCTTCGCAAACTCAAGGAATGCGCCGCCCGGCACAAGGACCGCGATGACTTGGAGCACTTGCCGGCCACCTGAGCAACGCCGGCGTGGCTTCAGTCGTGAATCGTCGCAGCCTTCCGCAACCGATCCATGATCGCCAGGCCGATGCCGGTCGCGGGGACGGTCTCGGCAACGATCAGATCCAGACCAACCGCATCGAGACGACGCAGCGCGCTGAATAGATTGGCCGCGGCGTGACGCAGGTCGCCGCGCGGGCTGAGGATTTCCACTGCTGCAAACTGGTCGCCATGGGGCGCGCTGCGGAACGCCAGCAGGCCAACCTTCTTCCAAACCTGGGGCGTGAACTCCCCGGCTTGATTCACCAACCGCAGCGGCGTGGTCGGCGCGTAATGACGCGGCAGTTGTCCCGGCGCGCTGGGAGTTGCCGGAACATGCGTCGCCAGCAGAATTTCCCGGCCGAGAGATTCACTCAACTCCTCCCGGGAGACCGGGCCCGGACGGAGCAGGCGCGGGCCGCCTTCCGCAAACTCGACGATCGTGGACTCGACGCCGTGCCGGGTAGAGCCGTCGTCGAGGATGAGATCAATCCGCTCGCCCAACTCATCCGCCACCGCTTGCGCCGTCGTCGGGCTGATCTGACCGAACCGGTTTGCGCTCGGCGCGGCGATGGGAACACCTGCCCGCTCGATCATTGCGTGCGCCACCGGATGCGACGGCACCCGTACCGCCACCGTCGGCAATCCCGCCGTGACGATATCGGGAATGAGGTCGCGTTTCGGCAGCACGAGCGTCAGCGGCCCCGGCCAGTATCTTCCCGCGAGCCACGCCGCCTCGGACGGCACCGCAGCGATATAGCGTTTCAGCCAATCCGTCGAGGCAAGATGAATGATGAGCGGATCGAAGTGCGGACGTTCTTTCACCTCGAAGATGCGCGCGACCGCCGTGGGATTGGTGGCGTCGGCGCCGAGGCCATAGACGGTTTCTGATGGAAACGCCACCAGTCCGCCCCGGCGCAGAATGTCGGCAGCGCGGCGAACGACTTCGTCAGTGGCCGGACGAATCAGGCTCACTTCTTCTCTGCCGTCTTCTTTCCCCAGCGAACGTAATGGTCGAGGGCGAACGGTCCCGCTCCGGTCAGAATCAGCGCGCCGGAAATGGTCCAGTAAGCCAGCGCCAGCTCTTTGACCTTGAAGGGATCGGACGCGTGCGCGCCAAACGCCGCCACGGTCATGGTGATGAAAATGAGAGCCGCTGCCGGCCGCGTGACAAATCCCAGCGCCACCAGAATGCCGCCCACGAACTCGGACAACGCGGCGGCCCAGGCAAACAGCTCGGGCGCGGGAAACCCGAGCTTGGCGACGCCCGACGCAAGCTTGTCAATGTCGCCGCCGAACACTTTGGGGTAGCCGTGCGTTGCGATCCCGATTCCCATCAAGACCCGCAACCACAACAACGCCACCGCTATCAGTTTTTGATTCATGGATTCACAACCTCTCAGTGTAGAATTTCCGCGAAGAACGTCTTCATCGCCTCCCACGAGCGCCGGTCAGCCCGCTCGTTGTAGGCGGCGCCTTTCGAGTTATCCGTGCCCGCGTCGGGGTTCGTGAAGCTGTGGACGGCGCCGCCATACGAAATCAGCGTCCAATCCACGCCCGCTTTGCGCATCTCATCCTCGAAGCCGGCCACTTCGGCGGCAGGAACGTAAGGATCGTCCGCGCCGTGGAGCACGAGGACCTTGCACTTGATGTTTTTCGCGTCGGCGGGGGTGGGTGAATCGAGGCCGCCGTGAAAGCTGACCACGCCTGCGATGTCGGCACCGCTGCGTGCCAGTTCCAGCACGGTCGTCCCGCCAAAGCAATAGCCGATGGCGGCGATGCGCTTCGTGTCCACGTTCGGGTTCTTCTTCAGCCAGTCGAGGGCAGCCGCGATCCGCGTGCGCATGAGCGGCCGGTTGCCCTTGTACTTGCCGGCTTCGGCGCCGGCCTCCTTGGTGTCCTTGGGACGCACACCTTTGCCGTACATATCCACGGCGAACGCGATGTAGCCGAGCTGCGCCAGACGCTCGGCGTTCTTCTTCGCGTGCGAACCGAGCCCCATCCATTCATGGACGACCAGCACACCCGGGCGCGGGCCTTTCGCTGAGTCGTCCCAGGCGACGTAGCCTTCGAGCTCCACGTCGCCGTGTTTGTATTCGACAACCTCGGTTTTCAGCGCGGCGTTCGAAGCTAGAGTGAAAGCGATGACGACGACCGATGCGATAAGAGCTTTCATAAATGATTACCTCGGATTGGGAACGAACACTCCGCCCCGGCATTGTTTCAGATAATTCAGCCCGTGCACCTGCCCGGTCAATTCCAAATCACCGCGATAGACGGGGTCGTGCCAACCCTCGATATCAATCGCGCCCTTGAACCCGCCCATGCGCAAGATGGTGATGATGTCCGTCCAGTTGGTGTCGCCGAAGCCGGGCGTGCGATGATGCACGAACGTCTTGCCGCTCCGGATCCCAAACTCACGGACGACGTCCCATTGCACCGTCGCGTCCTTGCCGTGGACGTGAAACACCTTCCCGACCCATTTGCGGAGTTGGGGCAACGGATCAATCAGGCTGACCATCTGATGACACGGCTCCCATTCGAGACCGATGTTCTTGCTCGGTACCTCGTGAAACATCATCTCCCACGCCGTGGGCGCGTGCGCGATGTTCCAATCGCCGTACTCCCAGGTGCCGCCCATGTCGCAGTTCTCGAACGCCAGCCGCACTCCCTTGCCCTCGGCATGACGCGCGAGCGGGCCGAACACTTTCTTGAACTGTTTCATCGAGTCCGGCACAGGCTTGTTGACGATGCGTCCCGCGAAGCCGCACACGAGATCGCAGCCGAACAGTTCACAGGCATCAATGCACCGCTTCCAGTCCGCCGCGTTCTTCCTGTCTTCGAGCGGGTTGCCGAAAATACCGAGCGAACTGATGACGGCGGTGTTGCCGGTTTGGTCAAGCACCTGTTTCACTTCACGGGCGAGCTGTTTCAGATTCACGTCGCCGATGGTTTTCCAGAAGTTGATCTGGAAGCTTTCGAAACCGTGCGGGATGATCTGGCGAAGATAGTGGGGCGTCTCGCGTCCCTTGCCCGCCAGCGTGCCGATGCGAATGTCGTCGTGATTGTTCATCGTCTGAGATCGAGAGGCCGCTACTCTAGCCGCTGGCGTCGGTGCGTCAAGCGAGCAGGATTCGGGTTAGTCTCCGCGTTGGGAGGGCGTGGCTCACTCCGCCCTGCCTTGGTAAGATCACGGACACGCCAAAACGCGTTCCTCCAAGGTGCTCCAGTGACCTAGAAACTTGCTTGCGTTTTGCGGGAATCAACGCAAGATGTGCGGGCATTTTAGGAAAAGTCATGGCTGAGACAACGAAAACAGAGGCGCAGGGCTCGACGCAACCGCTCCATATCGAGGAGAAACTGCACGTATGGTTCGAGCAAAATCGCAGCACCGTGGTCGGCGTGTGCCTCGTGGTCATCGTCGTGGCATCGGTGGTAATCTTCCTTCGCTGGAAGGAGGCAAGCACCGAAGCCGCCGCGTCCCAGGCGATGGCCAAGGCCAAGACAACCACGGAGTGGGAGCAGGTGGCAACCCTCTATGCCGGGACGAAGGTCGCTCCGGGCGCGTTGTTGCTGGCGGCGGATTCGTACTTCGAGCAGGCAAAATACGGCGAGGCGCAGGCCACCTACGAGAAGTTCCTGGAGAAATATCCGCACGACACTCTTGCCGACTCGGCCCAGTACGGCGTGGCCGCTTGTCTCGAAGCGCAGGCGAAAACCAAGGATGATTTTGCGAAAGCCGTCGCCGCGTACGAATCGTTGCTCAGCACCTACAAGGATTCCTTCCACGCAGGCGAAGCCAATCTGGCCGTTGCCCGGTGTCTGGAAGCGCAGGGCGACTTCCCTCAGGCCTATCAGCGGCTCGATAACACCATCGCTTCCATGCCCAACAGTCAATGGGCGCGCGAAGCTGCTGTCCGCAAGGCGATCTTGAGCCGCAAGTACAAGCCGGCTGCGCCACCAGCACCGACCACCTCGACGCCTCTGATGATTTTGCCGCAGACGACGCCAGCACCCACCCCTCAGCCGGAACCTGCGAAGTAAGCCTCGATCGGCCGCAGATTCGGGCTTCGATTCGAGATTTGCGGCTCAACTCCTCGCCGGTTCAAAAATACTTCTTGCAACAAATCGTCGTTTTTGCTGTATTGTAACCGCTTACAAGATGCACTCGACCTTACACGATGT
This sequence comes from uncultured Verrucomicrobiota bacterium, assembly GCA_964582645.1. Classification (GTDB taxonomy): domain Bacteria; phylum Verrucomicrobiota; class Verrucomicrobiia; order Palsa-1439; family CAZOTB01; genus CAZOTB01. The sequence goes on from CAZOTB010000053.1 coordinate 10,990, forward strand.
TTGCAGGATGGCGAAGGTGTCCACCGCCACCGTGTCGCGTGTCATCAATCAAAGTCCGCTCGTCACCGACGAAACCCGGTCCCGCGTACTCGAAGCGATGCAGTCATTGGGGTACCGGCCCAGCCACGCCGCACGGACGTTGGCCCGGCAGCGGACGGAGCTGATCGGCGTCGTGTTCCCAGAAATCGCGAGCGGGTTCTTCAGCGAGGTGTTGCGCGGCATAGATTCGGTGGCCGACGAACATCACTTTCACCTGATGACCGCGTTCTCGCACGGACGGAGCGATGAGGAACGGTTCGTGGCGCGGTTGCTTCAAGAGCGCCGCGTGGATGCATTGATCCTGATGAACATCGCGCTCGGAGACGAGTTCATCCTCGATGCTGCGGTGCACGGGATTCCGATCCTACTGATTGATCGTCCCGTCCCGAACTCCGGCTTGTTCGCAGTGAGCATGGAGAATCGAGCCAGCGCGCAAGCCGCCATGGAGCACCTGCTCGGTCACGGATATCGCCGGCTGGCAATCCTCGCCGGGCCACGCGACACCTATGACGCACAGCAGCGAATGGAAGGTTGTCGTCTGGCATTGGAAGCAGCGGGACTTTCTACCGACGACGTCACCGTATGGCAGGGCCTGTTTACGGAAGAGAGTGGTCGCGCTCTGATGCAAGAATGGCTCGATCGAGGCAACCCCCTCCCCGAAGCGATTCTTTCCACCAATGACGCCATGGCGCTCGGTGCGCTGGGCGTGTTGCAGGAGCGCGGCATGAATGTCCCTGATGACGTGGCGCTGGTCGGATTCGATGACATTGAATCCGCGCGCCATGTGGGGCTTACAACTGTCCGCGTGCCGATGCGCGAGCTGGGCAAGATCGCGGCGGAGGCGGCACTGCTTCAGATTTCGAGCCATCAGGTTCAACCGTCACGGGTGGTCGAGACGAAACTCATCGTCCGCACCTCGTGCGGCTGCAAAGCAAACAACGCAAGAAACAACTAGGGAGTAGAAACGTATGAAAGTCATATCACGAGTCTCGATGGGCGTGCTGATCGCTGCGGCGGCGATGGCGTCGGCGCACGCCGGCAACCTGTTGCAGAACCACAGCCTGGAATCGGGCACAAGCAACACCGACGCGACGTTCTGGACGCTGCACGCGGGCGACACGTTCCGCGAAGATACAAACTCGTTCGGGTTCACGGCGGCGGCGATGCACGACGGGTTCTATGGCGTGAAACAGTTCGGGGGTGACGGCGACATCTCGCAGGCCAACATTCCGGTGTATCCGAATACGGACTACGATCTGAGCGGCTGGTTCTATCACAGCTCGACCGAGGACGTGATCGCCAACAGCACGATCAGCACGCGCATGTTCATGCACGTCGAGTGGTTCGACATCAACAACGTGTCGCTGCGCAATGATTACACCGCCAACCACAACGGAACCTCTCCCGCCGACGTGTGGGTGCCGATCCACGCCACGTTCAACTCGCCGGCAGGCTCGCATCACGCTACATTCCATGTCGAAAGCGACAGCGATGTCGGCGGCGGCTCGGTGTTTGGCGACAACTTCCAGTTCATTCCCGAACCTGCGACCATCGGCCTGATCGCCTGCGGGGCAGCCATGCTCGGCGGGCTGCGTCGCCGGAACGCGAACGGACAGGCATGACGACACCTTCGACTATCGCACTGGGTGTACTTGTCGGCGCGCTCCCGGTCGCCGCGGCGGACGAGTTGATGCGTAACGGCGGATTTGAGGCGCCTGCCATCGCCCCCGAGACGCAGAGCGAAACGATCCCGTCGGACTGGCAGTGGTTCTCCAGCATCGAAGGCAGCAAGAAGATCGTACTCACCGCGAAGACAGTCCACGAAGGGAAGCAAGCCGTGCGCATGAGTGTCCAGCGCAAGGCTGATTCGTACCAAGGCCTTTTCCAGGCGTTCCCGGCAAGCCTGGGCGTGAGCTACGAATTCAAGGCGTTTGTGCGCAACGACAGCGCCAGTCCGTTGAAAGGCCTGGCTCGCGGCCAGATGTCCGTGGAGTGGAAAGACGCCGGCGGATCCGAAATCGAGCGCGTGTGGGGACCAGAGTGGGGTGAGTCGCTTTCTGTATCGCAATGGACCAGGGTGGAGATGGCCGCCCGCCCACCTGCCAATGCTGTCACGGCGCATTTCGTGATCACGCAATTTGACGGCAAGGGCGAAGCCGGCAGCGGAGCGTTTCTCGTGGATGAGGTCATGCTCCAACAGAACAAATAGGGTCGAAATGCAACGCGGGCCCATCCATTCACCATTCACCATTCACCATTCACGTGCTTTTAGCTTGATCGAGCTGCTGGTGGTGGTCGCCATCATCGCAATCCTCGCCGCCATGCTGCTCCCGGCGCTCGGCACTGCTCGTGGAAAGGCACGACAGAGCGCCTGCACCTCCAATCTTCACCAGATCGCGCTCGGCGTGATTCTGTATGCACACGACAACGACGATCGCCTGCCGTATCTCGTTTGGAGCGGCCACTTCGCGCAGTTCGGATTGCTTTCCCGCTACGTCCCAGATCGCAACGCCTTCAAATGTCCGTCCGCCCGGCGTGAAAGCTGGGATCCGATCTGGCTCAGCTACTACTGCACCAACATCAACGGTCAGAGCTACTGCACCGACTTCAAACTCAACGACAACCAGAACATCCTCGCCGCGCGCACGGGAGCCTTCCGCGAACCCGGCTGGGTGCCGGTGGCCGTGGACCTCGATTGGGAAGCGCTGACTCGACACGGCTCGGGGCAGAACCTCGGCTTCCTCGATGGACACGTGGAATGGAAGCGCCGCGAGCAATACCAAATTCCCGGTGACGCCGCCAAGGATCCCTACGGCGATTGCCCCTGGTGGCGGTGGGGACAAAGCAACGGCGGGTTGGCATCGCCCGAGTGTTCATGATCCGGCGCGTTCTGTTGCCGCTGCTGCTGGGCGTATTGGCCGCGCCCCCTGCACATGCAAACGCGAGCGATGACCGGTTCCTTGATGAACTCCAGCGACGCAGCTTCCAGTTCTTCTGGGAGCAGGCCAACCCCGCCAACGGCCTGATTGCCGACCGCGCGAAAGCGGACGGCAGCGAACAGTTCCAAACGGCCAGCATCGCGTCGGTCGGCTTCGGGCTCACCGGCATCTGCATCGCGCAGCAACGTGGATGGATTTCGCGCCGGCAAGCTTACGAGCGCGTACTCACGACGGTGCGCTTCCTTCATGACAAACTCCCGCACGAACACGGCTTCTACTATCACTTCGTGGACATGAAGACTGGCGAGCGCGCCTGGAAGTGTGAGGTGTCCTCGATTGACACCGCGCTGCTCATGGCGGGCGTTCTCACCGTCCGGCAATATTACAAAGGCACCGAGGTCGAGCGGCTTGCGACTGCGATCTACGAGCGCGTGGACTGGCCGTGGATGCTCAACGGCGGCAAGACGCTCTCGATGGGTTGGACGCCCGAAGGCGGTTTCCTCGGCGCACGCTGGGCGGATTTCAGCGAGCATCCGGTGATGTACCTGATGGGATTGGGTTCGCCAACGCATCCCCTCCCGGCCGAATGCTGGCACGCATGGCAACGCTCGCCCGTGCTCACGTACGCAGGCCGGACCTTTCTGCAATGCCCGCCGTTGTTCACGCACCAATACTCGCACGCGTGGATAGACTTCCGCCACAAGCGCGACGCGTACGCGAACTATTTCAACAACTCGAAGCTCGCCACGCTCGCCCATCGGCAATTCTGCCTGGACCTCGCCGGCACCTTTCCGAAATACGGCCCGAACCTCTGGGGCATCACTTCCTCCGACGGCCCCGACGGCTACAAGTCGTGGGGCGGCCCGCCTGCGACTGCACAGCCGCCGATTGACGGAACAGTCGTGCCATGCGCACCCGGCGGCTCGATTCCGTTTGCGCCGCGCGAATGCATTGCTGCGTTGCGTCACATGCGCGAGACATTCGGAGACAAAGTGTGGAAGCGGTACGGTTTCGCGGACGCGTTCAATCCCCAGACCGGCTGGGTGGCGAGCGACGTGATCGGGATTGATGCCGGCATCACGCTGTTGATGGCCGAGAACCATCGCAGCGGGTTCGTCTGGAAGTACTTCATGCGCAACCCGGAGATCCGGCGCGCGATGGAGGTGGCCGGCTTTCGCAGCACCGCGCCCGCCACGACTGCCGACCTGAAATACCTGCGGCGGCTCGCGCTCGACACCTGGCGTTGCATTGACCGGATGATCGAACCAACGACCGGCATGCCGTATGACAACTGGAAACGCGGCGAGTTCACGTCCGTCAGCAACATCGGGCTGTATCTCACCGACATCATCGCCGCGAAGGAGATGGGATTCATCAGTCGCCCCGACGCAGAACGACGGATCGGCAAGACGCTCGACGCGGTGAAGAAGCTCAAGACGTGGCACGGCTTCCAGCAGTGCTGGAATTCCGTCAAGACACTCCAGCCGGCAACGCACGATCCGTGGGTTTCGATCCTCGATTCCGGCAACCTTGCCGGCGGGTTGATCACCGTGGGAGAAGCGTTTCCAACGTTCCGCGACGATTGCCGCAAATGGGTCGCCGCGATGGATTGGGGCGCGTTCTATGATCCAAATAGAAAGCTGCTGCTCGGCGGATTCAACACCCAGACCGGCAAGTTCAATCCCAACTGGCATCTCTCGTTGCTCGGCGCCGACTCGCGGCTCGCGTACGTCCTCGGCATCGCGTCGGGGAAAGTCCCGGCCGAATCGTGGAGCGCACTCGATCGCGGCACCGAGGAGCGGCATTACGTGCGTTACCTTGTCCCCGGTTGGCAGGGCGGTGGATTGTTCATGCAGTACATCAACGGGCTCTGGCTCGACGAGCGCGCGACGATGATGGGGCAATCGGCGGCGAATTTCGCCTGCGCGCAGATCATTCATGCTACCGCCAGCGAGTTGCCCGCGTGGGGTTGGTCCGCGAGCGATTCTCCGAGCGGCGAGTACCTCGGCTGGGGCAACCTGCGCGATGAGATCGTCACGCCGCACGCGTCCTCGCTGGCGATCCAGGATTTTCCGCGCGAGGTCGTCGCGAACCTCCGCGCTCTCGAAGAACTCGGTGCACGTCATCCGCGCTTTGGCTTCTACGACGCCGTGGACATCAAGACCGGCAACGTTGCCACCAATTTCCTCATCCTCGACCAATCCATGCTTTTCCTCAGCCTCGCGAACCATCTCCGCGATGATTGCGTGCGGAAGCACTTCCAAGCCGACCCGCTCGTCCGGGGGGGACGGCAACTCATCGCGGACTACCGGCAACCTGCGTTCGGGCCTGATACCGCGTTGTGCATTCTGAGCGAACAGCCGAAGGACATCCGCCTCGTCCGGCAGAAACGCGCGGTCGCCACCCGTTTCGACGCTTGGCAGAAGGCGAACTGGCAGACCCTCGACGCAGCATCACTGGAAGGCGGCACCGTTACGAACGAGAACGAGGCGCGTGCCCGGTTCGCGTTCGAATGGGATGAGCACGCACTCTATTTCACAATCGAAGTGCAAGACCTCACGGTCATAAACAGCGTCGAGCCGAGCAAGCTCTTCGAGCAGGACTCGGTCGAATTGTTTCTCGATCCGCAGAACGATGGACTGCGTTGGGGCAACAAGGCTGATTTCCAATTTGGCTTCGCAGTGACCGACAAGACCTGGGAATGGTTTGGCCAACGCAACACGTACAAGGCGACCACCCAGCGCTCCGGCAACGGTTACGTCGCACGCGCGACAATCCCTTGGGAATTGCTCGGCACAAAGCCCGATCGTGGTAAAGTATTGCAGGTTTCTCCCGCCGTGAAGAGCATCGGCACTGAGGACGGCGCTGCGATCAAGCTCAACTGGAGTTGGAACTCCGAGGGAGACGCGGTTCGATTGGGACAACTGACACTGGAGTGAGATGAAATCCAGACGCGCATTCACGCTCGTCGAGCTCTTGGTCATCATCGCCATCATCGCGATACTGGCCGCGATGTTGTTGCCGGCTCTCGGACGCGCCCGCGAGAATGCGAAGACCGCCGCCTGCGCCAACAATCTCAAACAGCTCGGCCTGGCAATCGCGATGTACGGAGAAGAATTCGGCATCTACCCGCCCGGTTACACCGGTCCGAGCGATTTCACTTTTTTGCTCTCTTCATATCTCGGCGCGACGGCACTCGTGTACGGCCAGGAAAATCAGCGCAGCCGGGTTGTCGAATGCCCCTCGCGCACCATCAAGCCGTCCTCGCTGACGGCGAATTATTCGGCTCACCCGCGCGTGATGGTGCACTCCGCGTATGGTGACACGCCGCGGAAGTACGGCACGTTGTTGCGACCGACCGAAATCCTGCTCGTCGCCGATGCGATGCAGTTCCCCGATGGCCGCGCGCTCGCCACGCTCGTGGACACCGCGGGTATTTTGGCCGACGGTCTCACCGCCAACACCGAGAACGTTGTCCCCGTCGGACTCGACATGGATGGTATCACGAGCGGCGTCGGCGACCTTCGCTATCGTCATGCGGGCCGGGCGAACCTTCTGTTTGCCGACGGTCATCTCGGCTCGATTCGCAAAGGCGAGTTGCGCGACAAGAACCTCAAGACGAATTACTGAATGTGACGTGAACAGCCTTCAGTCTATGTGGGAAGCCGCATTTATGGCCGTTTTGGAGGCTACTCGATTTTTGATCCGATCGGATCAAAAATCGAGTAACAACCCCGTCGGTGCGTCGGGCCGTCTTGCGCACCCGCTTTTCTGGCTGGCGGTGGTGTTGGTCACAGGCGGTTGCACCACGACCCACCCACCGGCAGAAAAGTCGCGCACTGAGAAGGCTTATCGTTGGCTCTGCGCTCAACAGGGACCGCACGGCATCCTCGGCAATCAGGACGGCGAGTCGTTCGCCGGGCTCTATCCGAACGCAATGGCGGCGATGATTTTTCTGGAACGCGGCGACGGCGCCCGCTGTGAACGGGTTTTGGATTTTTTCTTGGCTAAACGCAAGGAGTTGAAGACAACGCCGGGCGGCTTTCATCAGTTCTATGACGCGAAGACGGGCGAAACGCTCCGCGACTCGGACCGCTGGATGGGCGATAATTGCTGGCTTTTGATCGCGCTCAACCATTACGCTGCGCGCACGAAGTCGGACCGCTACCGCGCGCTGGCGGACGACATCGCGGATTGGCTCGTGAGTTTGCAAGACGGAGACGGCGGCATCTGGGCGGGACACAACAAGAGCGGCTTCATGCGGCACAAGTCCACCGAAGGCAACCTCGACGCATTCGCTGCGCTGCCTTCCCGGCCGCAAGCGCGCGAAAAGGTGGGGCGCTGGCTTTGGACGCAGATGTGGATTGAGAAGGAGGGCCGGTTTTGCATGGGCTCTACCAGTGACGCTCCGGCGCTCGATACTTCTGCGTGGGGCGTGCTGGCGCTTGGCTGCGAGGGATGGCCGGCGATGACGTTTGCGAACAAGAATCTACGTCGTATGAAAATGATGTTCGCGAATGGTGCGTTGGTGGATGGTTACGCCGATTTCGCGGACAAGGATCGGATCTGGCTCGAAGGCACAGGCGAGATGGCGTGCGCCTACCGCGTTTGCGACGGGACGGTGCAGGGCAAACACCTGATTCGCGAGCTGGAGAAGGCGATGGTGCCGAGCCAGACCACGCCCGGCACATTGACCATCCCTTGCTTTACCAACGATCCGGCTTGGGATGGCGGCGACACGAAAGGCTTCGTACCGTCGGTGTGCTGGTATCTCTTCGCGCAACGGAAGTTCAATCCAATGCATGTCGAAGAAATCCGAAATCCGAAATCCGAAATCCGTAACCATATCAAATGACAAAGAAGCGAATCGCGGAAAACGACCAGCCCGAAGCCGCGCGATGTCCTTCGTTTCGCGCATTGCCGATTCGGATTTCGGATTTGTTTCGGATTTCGGATTTCGGATTTCGGATTTGTTTCTCGCTGCTTTTCGCCACCTGCGTCCTCACGGGCTGCTTGCAACCCAACGACGGACGGGTCCACATCGTCTATTGGGAAAAATGGTCGGGCGCGGAAGCGTCGGCGATGCAAAAGACGGTGGATCAGTTCAACCGCTCGCAAAACCGCATCACCGTCGAGTTCCTTTCTGCCTCGAGCGTGGACCGCAAGACGCTCGTGGCTACCGCGGGCGGCGACCCACCGGACGTGGCGGGTTTGTGGATCATGAACCTGTATTCGTTTGCCGACCGCGACGCACTGACTCCCCTTGATGATTTCATCCGCGGGGAGGGCCGGACGCCCGAGAGTTGGCTGGAACGCTACTACCCGATCTATGCCGACATGTGCCGATACGGCGGCAAAATCTGGGGTTTGCCGAGCACACCGGCGGTAACGGCGTTGCACTGGAACAAGCAACTCTTTCGCGAAGCGGGACTCGATCCCGAGCGTCCGCCGCGCACATTGGCCGAGTTGGACGAGTTCGCGGAGAAACTCACCAAGCGCGACCCGAAGTCGGGCGCGATCACGCAGATCGGGTTTTTGCCGCAGGAGCCGGGCTGGTGGTCGTGGGCATTTCCGCAGTGGTTCGGCGGCGGCTACTGGAACGGCCGCGACATCACTTTCGGGACAATTCCCGTGAATCTCGAAGCCTACCGCTGGGTCGAGGGCTATACGAAAAAGTACGGACTCGACCAGGTGCGAACGTTCGCGAGCGGATTTGGCGGGTTCGCTTCACCGCAGAATCCATTCATGTCCGGCAAGGTCGCAATGGTGCTGCAGGGTGTGTGGATGGATAACTTCATCACACAGTTCGCGCCCGGGCTCGAGTACGGAGTCGCACCATGGCCCGCGGCCAAGCCGGGCCAGGAGAATTTCACCGTGGCCGACTGCGACATGCTCACGATTCCGCGCGGCTCGAAGCATCCCAAGGAAGCGTGGGAGTTCATCAAGTTCATCAGCTCGATGAATCCGAAAGCACAGAGCGAGGAGGAACTGCGCGGGATGGAATTGATCTGCTACCTGCAAAAGAAGAACTCGCCGTTGCGCGAGTGGAGCCCGTACTTCGAGCAGCATCACCCGCATCGGCACATCGCGCTCTTTCGCGAGCTCGCCGCGAGCCCGAACGCGATCTCGATCCCGAAGATCGGCATCTGGCAGGAGTACCGGCGCGAGCTGGACAGTGTGTTCGAGAACGCGCGATTGCTCATCAAGCCGTCGGAGGAGGCGATCGCATTTTGTCAGCGGCGCATCAGCAGAAGCTGGGGCTGGCACCGGCGGAGTCTGGAGCGACGCGAAGAGAACCGTGCTCGGTTCTCAGTTCTCAGTTCTCAGTTGCCGGCAATACAAACCGCGAACCGCGAACCGCGAACCGCGAACCACACGCCATGACCACCGGCGAAAAGCGCAACCTCCGCAACGGCCTGCTCTTCTGCGCGCCGTGGTTCCTCGGTCTGGGCGTGTTTACCGCGTACCCGGTGTTGGCGTCGTTGTTCTACAGCTTCTGCGACTATTCCATTCTGCAATCGCCCGTGTGGAGCGGCATCGAGAACTACCAACGCATGGCGGGCGACGTGGTGTTCTGGAAGTCGCTGCGAAACACATTGGTCTTCACCGTCATGGCGCTGCCGACCGGCATGATCGTGGCGTTGGCGCTGGCGTTGATGCTCAACACAGGAGTGCGCGGCATGCCGGCGTTTCGCACGATCTTCTATCTGCCGTCCATTGTTCCCTTGGTCGCGAGCACGATGCTGTGGATGTGGGTGTTCAACGGAAAGTTCGGTCTGTTGAACTGGTTTCTCGCGCCGCTCTTCGCGCTCTTCCACGCCGCCCCGCCCGCGTGGCTCGGCGATCCCGCCTGGGCCAAACCCGCGCTGGCGTTGATGAGCGTCTGGGGCGTCGGCAACTCGATAGTGATCTACCTCGCCGGCTTGCAGAACGTGCCGAAGGAACTGTACGAAGCTGCCGAGATTGATGGCGCGGGCACATGGCGGCGGTTCTGGCACATCACGCTCCCGATGATTTCGCCCGTGATTTATTTCAACCTCATCATGGGAATCATCGGCACGTTGCAGGTGTTCACGCAGGTGTTCGTCATGGGCGGCCCGGAGGGAAATCCCGCGCGCTCGACGTTGTTCTACGCGTTGTACCTCTTCACGACCGCCTTCTACGACCTGCGCATGGGCTACGCGAGCGCCATGGCGTGGGTGTTGTTCGTGATCATCGTGGTGCTGACGCTGGTCGCCACGAAACTGACGGAGAAGAAGATTCATTATGCAGCATAACATCGTCCTCGTCCTCGTCGTCGTCCTCGTCGTCGAAATCTTCGAGCGGGAAGAATCGAGTACGACGACGAGTTCGAGGACGAGGACGATTGGCTAACCATGCAACCCCGCACTTCCATAGGTCGCTTCGTCATCTACGTGCTTCTCGTCGCTTTCTCGGCTGTGTTCCTCTTCCCGCTTCTCTGGCTTCTGGCGACCTCGCTTAAGCCGATCGAGCAGACAATGTCCCTCCCGCCGACGTGGGTTCCGCGCGCATACTACGCCACGATCAACGGCAAGCGCATGGAAGTCACGCTCGATCACAAGGTCAGCGACTCGCCTGAGACCTGGCACGTCACCGAGCGTTCGCCCACCAAGATGCGAACACACGAACTGGCTACCGGTGTCGTCCCGCGATCCGAGATCGAGGTCGAAACCAAACCGCGCTGGGAGAATTACCGGATCGCGCTCGCGACCATGGGCGGACGCAGCATCGAGGAGGCAGAAGGCACGGTGGCGAAGCGCGAAACCGGCCTCGGGCAGGACACCGCCGTCAACTTCGTCGTCTTCCTCCGTAACACGCTGCTCGTCTGCGTCCTCGGCGTGATCGGCGCGGTCCTCTCCAACGCAATCATCGCCTACGGCTTCGCGAAAATCCGTTGGCGAGGACGCGATGCGCTCTTCGCGGTCACGCTCGCGACGATGATGATTCCGTTCCCGGTGCTGATGGTGCCGCTCTACGGCGTGTTCAAATCGCTCGGCTGGATCGGTACGCTCCAGCCGCTCTGGGTGCCGGCGTTCTTCGGCGCGGCGTTCAACATTTTCCTGATGCGCCAGTTCTTCCGCACCATCCCCGAGGAACTCAGCGAGGCCGCGCGCATTGACGGCTGCAGCGAGTGGCAGATTTTCTGGCGGATCATTCTGCCGTTGAGCAAACCCGTTCTGGCGGTCGTCGCGCTGTTTCATTTTCTTGGCGCATGGAACGACTTCCTCGGTCCGCTGCTGTTCCTCACGCGCAAGCACACGTTCACGCTCGCGCTGGCGTTGCAGAACTACCAGAGCCAGGCCGGTGGCGTACAATGGCATCATCTCATGGCGGCCAGCGCCGTCGTGATTGCGCCCATCATCGTCTTGTTTTTCTGCGCGCAAAAAACTTTCATCCAGGGGATCAGCACGACCGGGGTGAAAGGGTAGTGAGACTGCACCAACTCCAGAACGCATTGGTCCGCTTCAGCTTTGACGCGGGCACGGGCAGCCTCGTCCAGATCGAGAGTCTTCGCACGGGGGGGACGCATCTGGGTGATCCCGCTCGTGGCCGGTTGTTTCGGGTGATGTGTCCCGATGGACGCCGGCAATCGCGCCACGCCGATTCGCACGATGCGCCGACGCCGGAGTTCGACGTTGAGTCCAACCGGCTGACGATCCGATACCCGGAACTGCTGGCGAAAGATGGCAGCGTCAAAGTTTCCGCGACGGTTCAGGTCGAGCTTCCGCCCGATAGTGCGGAGGCCTTGTTCACGCTGGAGATCACCCACCACCGCACGGAGCGGCTGCACGAGATTCGTTTCCCGTGGGTCGGCGGATGGACCGGCTTCGCGGGACGCGGGAAGGACAAGGCCTTCTGCGGGGTGATGCCCGCCGAACCGTGGCCCATCAGTCCCGAGATATTTTCATATACAATCGGCGGCCATCATCGCCGGCATTACTTCAACTACAACGACCGGATGCTGTTGCCGTTCTTCGATGTCTCGGGCGACGGACGCGGCCTCTCGTACATCTGTTACCAGCAACGCCCCGCAGTGGGCCGCAGGGTGGTCGAAAACCTCGATCCCGAACCCCACCAGCTTTCATGGAGTTGGGCATGGGTGCATTTGCCTTTCGCACGGCCGGGCGGGACATGGCGCTCGCCCACCATTGGCATCGGTGTCCATGAGAGTGACTGGCACGCGACGGCGGACCGGTTCCGCTCGTGGCTCGACACCTGGTGGAAAGCGCCGAAGCCGCCCGAACGCTTGCGGCAGAGCATCGGTTTCCAGGTCGTGCTGATTCGCAACTTCGACGGCGTGCCCTGCAATCGCTTCCGCGACATCCCGCGTCTCGCCGCCGAGGGACGCAAGTACGGCGTGGACGACCTGTGCATCTGGGACGCGATCCAATGTGTCTATCTGCGCCCCGACGACGGCGAGCTCTGGGAGGAGTTCGATCCGACGCAGACGCTCGACGACCTGCGCGCCGGCCTCACAGAAGCGAAGCGCGCGGGAACGAACATGTCGGCCATGCCCAACTATCGTCTCATCCGGGGTAACTCGTCGCTCTACCGGCGCATCGGTGCGGAACAGGTGCAGCGCACGATCTACGGTTCGCCCGTGATTGAGGAATGGACGAACTGGAGCTCCGGCCACGGTCCGTTGCGCGTGGCATACATGGGCCGGGAAGGATACGTGCTTTGTCAACGCCCGAAAGCGTTTCGTGAACGCGCGCTCGCCATCACGAAACAATCGCTCGAACTCGGCTTCACCTCGCTCTTCATTGATCAGGCGTTCGATTACAACCCGTGTCTCTCCGACGCGCACGGACATCGTTCTCCTGACGACACGCACGAAGCCGCGCTTGAATGGTTCGTCGAGGCAATGGCGATGACGCGCCGGCGCGACCCCGACGCCTACGTGCTGGGCGAGTTGGCCGAGATGTTCACCGCGCAGCATCTCGACGTGAGTTGGAACTGGGGTTGGGCGTGGCTCGCGCCGGAGATCATGCGCTACACCCTGCCGGAAACGATCTGCGCATGGGTCGTGGATCATCAACCGAGCGTGCTCAATCGGCTCTTCACGATGGGCTTCCTCGCCGGGTTCTTTACCGCAGGGGCGGAGAAGTCGCTCGAGGCGTATCCCGAGTTTGGCGCGCGCGTGAAACAACTCGCCGCGTTACGGCAGCGCACCGCGGAGTTCATCGCGCATGGCCGTTTCCGGGATCAGATCGGTCTTCAGGTCGAGGACGCGCTGGCGTACGTCTATGCCTCGCTTGCCGGCATCGGAGTAACGATTGCCGACGTTGAGAAAAAGCCGCGAAGGGTCCGCATTACCGTCGATCCAGCGCGGCTTAACCGCACGAAGCCCCAGCCCGGCACGCTCTTCAGACAGGATGGAGCATCGCAAGCCGCGGGAGAGGTGTTGCCCGATGGCCGCATCCAACTGGTCATCGAGTTGCGCGCGCTCGAAGTCGCTGTGTGGATGCTCCCGCAGTCATGAGCAAGGCGTTCACAAAGGAAGACGGCAAGGATCCGGATGACGGCCTGTCGTTCGTTCCGCCGCCACCGCTGCCACCGGGCGCGAAGAACTACATGACCGCGGCCGGCGCGGAACGTGTGCGCGCGGAACTGGAACGACTGACGCAAACCGTGCGTCCTGCGTGCCTCGCCGAGGCGAACTCCGACTCCGAGGCCCGACGAAGGTTGCAGAAACTGGATGCCCGCATTCGATATCTCGATGACAGCCTGCGCTCGGCAGTGGTCGTGGACACAGCCACGCTGGAAACCGATCGCGTGCGATTTGGTTGCTCGGTCACCGTGCGCGATGGCGGCGGTGAAGAGTCCATCTACCGCATCGTCGGTGTGGACGAAACGGACGTGGAGCGCGGTTGGGTGAGCTGGATTTCGCCGATTGCGAGAGCGCTGATGCAGGCGAAGCCGGGCGACAAGGTGAAGTTCCGCGAGCAGTTGCTCACCATCACGCGCATCGAGCGATAGCTTTCGCCATTGTCGGAAGCAGGGCGGGTCGGTATTGTCCCCAGCCATGAAATGGCAAAACCTGAAGTGGCCCGAGGCCAGGAAGCTCGCCCCCAAGTCCATCGCGTTCGCGCCGATCGCGGCGATGGAACAACACGGACATCACCTGCCCGTCATGACCGACACCGCGATCGGGACGGAGTTGGCCGGGCGGATCGAGCGTCGGTTTCCGAAGAAGGTGGTGCTGCTGCCGACGCTCTGGATCGGATCGTCGCATCATCATCTCGACTTCCCGGGAACCATGAGCATCCAGAGCGAGACGTACATCAAAGTGCTGGTGGACATGCTCAATTGCTTTGCGCACGCGGGCTACAAGAAGGCGATCTTGTTCAACTGCCACGGCGGCAATCATCTCCCCGCCAGCGAGGCGTTGTACCGGTTTCACATGGATCACCCGCGCGCCCGCGGCGTGCAGTATGTGCTGGCGACCTACTGGATCACCGCGGCGGACGCATTGCGGGGATTGAAGTTCATGAAGACGCCGGGTATCACGCACGCGTGCGAGTACGAGACTTCGATGATGCTGACGTTGCATCGCGACCTCGTGGACATGCGGAAGGCGCGCAGCAAGATCACTTTCGTGAAATCCAACTTCATCTCGCTCGACTACGCCAAGACAAATGTCACGATGGTTCGCACCTTCAAAGAGGCGACCGCGACCGGCTCGATGGGGCACCCCGAGTGGGCAACCGCTGAAAAGGGTCGCAAACTCCTCGATCTCATCGAGAACAAATGCTGCGAGTTCGTCGAGGAATTTCAGCGATGGTAGATGAAGATCACGCGCATTGACGTCCACAAAGTCCTCGTGCCGGTGCGTCCGGGCACAATCCACAGCGCCGAGTATCACGACACGACCGACCCGCGCGGGTGGACGGGCGTGGACTTCGACAAGCAGCACAAGTTTGTTTACGAAGTCCACACGGACGAGAAGATCGTCGGCCTGGGTGAAGGCTATCGCGGCACCGACGAGCGTTTGGTGCAGGATAATTGTCGCGCTTTGACCGGGCAGAACGTGATGAAGCTGAACTGGCGGCACTTGCCGTTGCCGTACAACCGCGCGTACGACGGCTTCGAATGTGCGGTGCTGGACCTCGTCGGAAAGAAGCTCGGCGTGCCGGTCCATCAACTTTTGGGCGGTGCGTACCGCGACAATGTGCTTGTGGATTTCTGGTGCGGGCGACAGTCGCCCCGTGATTTGCGTAAACGCATGCAGCAAGCCGTGAAGCTCGGCTACCACGGCATCAAGATGAAATACAGTTGGGGCGACCCGCATCGTGAGCGGGCGAAGGTGATCGAGTCAGTTGGCGGAAAGGAGTTCGCCATCATCTTTGACCCGAACATGCGTTGCCACACCGTCGCGAATGCGTTGAAGATGGCGCGCGATCTCGAACCGTTCAACGTCACCTGTTTGGAAGATCCGATCCCGCGCTGGGATTTGGCCGGGTTTCGGCTCCTCCGCGAGAAGGCCAATGTCCCCATCGCCTTTCACACCCACATGCCCTACGGCCAGACCATCCACGAGATGCTCTCATGCGTGAAAGCCGACGCGGCGGACATTTACAATGTCAGCGGCAGCGTCGGCGGCGTGCTGCAAATGGCCCAGATCGCCGACGCGGCCGGTTGCCCCGTCTGGCATGGCAGCGAGGTGGACCTCGGCATCCTGGAAGCGGTGTATTTGCACACGTGCGCGGCGATGCGCAATTGCACGCTGCCCAGCGATCTGTTCGGCGAATTGATCCGTGTGGACGATCTCATCACCTCGCCACATCGGTTCGCCCGCGAGACGGATGGCGTGTATCTGCGAGTGCCGCAAACGCCCGGGCTGGGCGTGGAACTCGACCGCACAGCGCTCAAGCGATTCGCAGTCTGAAATAACCCTCGCTCTTTGCAGTGCGTTCCGTTAGGCTCCGCCACAATCGAGCAGGGCGTATGGCGGAGAATCAACAGACAAAGGAAATCATCTTTCGCGGGATCGGTGTGTCTCCCGGTATCGCGCGCGGGACGGTTTTCATGTACGGCGGCGAGGGCGATGAAGTCCCTCACCGCAACATCACGCCCGAGCAACTGCCCGCCGAGAAGGAAAAGCTCGAGCAGGCGTTGATCGCGACGCGCCAGCAGTTGCTCGAAGTCCAGAAGCAGATCAGCTCGTCCATCGGGTCACAGGACGCCAGCATCTTCGACGCGCACTTGTTGATGGTGGAGGACCAGGTTCTCATCGAAGAGATCAAGAAGCGCATGGAGAAGGATCTGGTGAACGTCGAGTACGCATTCGACCGGGTGTCCAAGCAATTTGCGGATGCGTTGAGGAAGACCGAGGACGATTATCTCCGCGAACGGGCCTCCGACATGCAGGATGTCGCGAAGCGCATCCTGCGCAACCTCATCGGCAGAAATCACATGGATCTGGCCCACCTCCCCGGCGAGCGCGTTGTGGTTGCGTACGATCTCGCGCCATCCGACACCGCCTCGCTGGATCGAACCAAAGTCATCGGGTTCGCAACCGACGTGGGGAGCCGGACGTCCCACACCGCGATCATCGCGCGCTCGCTCGAGATCCCCGCAGTGGTCGGCCTTCACGATGCCAGCGGCAAGGTGACCAGCGGCCAGAACGTGTTGCTCGACGGTTACAGCGGGTTATTGATCGTCGAGCCGAGCGAACAAACGCTTTGGGAATACGGCCAGATCGAGATCAAGCGCCACTCGATCGAGGAACAGCTAGCCACGTTGCGCGATCTGCCCGCCGAAACGGCGGATGGCTACCGGATCATGCTCTCCGCCAACATCGAACAGGCCGAAGACGTCGCCTCCGTGATTGAACACGGTGCCCACGGGATCGGGTTGTTCCGCACCGAGTACATCTACATCAATCGTCAGGACGTGCCCACGGAGGAGGAGCAATTCCTGGAGTACAAGACCGCGGTCGAGAAAGTTGCGCCCGCGCCGGTGATCATCCGCACGCTCGACCTTGGCGGCGACAAATTTGTGTCCAGCCTGCAGGTCGCGCGCGATTTGAACCCGTTCATGGGCTGGCGCGCGATTCGGTTCTGCCTGGCGCGTCAGGATGTGTTCAAGACGCAGCTTCGCGCCATCATGCGGGCCAGCGCCCATGGCAACCTCAAGATCATGTACCCGATGATCTCGGGCGTCAGCGAAGTGCATCGCGCCAACCAGGTCCTCGAGGAGGCAAAAGCTGAATTGCGCAAGGAAGGCAAGCCGTTCGACGAAAACGTGGACGTCGGCGTCATGATCGAAGTGCCCTCGGCGGTCCTGACGGCGGAGATCATCGCCGAGGAAGTGGATTTCTTCAGCATCGGCACGAACGATCTGATTCAGTATTCGCTCGCGGTGGATCGGGTGAAC
The DNA here is from genome assembly GCA_964582645.1 of uncultured Verrucomicrobiota bacterium. GTDB lineage: Bacteria > Verrucomicrobiota > Verrucomicrobiia > Palsa-1439 > CAZOTB01 > CAZOTB01. Next base: position 28,368 of record CAZOTB010000053.1, read on the forward strand.
GAAAAGATCGCTTATCTGTACGAGCCGACGCATCCTGCGATCCTGCGGCTCATCAAACAAGTCGTCGAGGCCGGGCATCAGAAGGGCATCTGGGTGGGAGTGTGCGGCGAGATGGCGGGCGAACCATCACTCGTCCCGTTGTTGATCGGTCTGGGTGTGGACGAACTCAGCGCCAGTCCCGTGACAATACCGCGGATCAAGAAGATCATCCGCACGCTCAGCCTTGTGGACGCCCGCGCCCTTGCCAAGGACGTGCTGACCTGCACCAATGGTGCCGAGATTCTGAAGCGAGCGGAGCAGTTTGTTCGGCAGATTGCGCCTGAGTTCTCCCAGTTCAACGGCCAGCAATGACCACTGGCTACCGACTTCGCCCTCCTGCCTTCTTTGCCCCACACCCCTTTTCCCGTTTGCTAGATTCAATTCGAGCGTGAGAGCGGAACACTTGGTATCTTGCGTTCCTTTCTCGCACCGTTAAGATGCCGACGGCGTGAGCAAATTCCTCGATCAACTCAGCAGCGGCATCCTCATCGGCGACGGGGCGATGGGGACACTGATCTATTCGCGCGGCATCCCGCTCAACGTCTGCTACGACGAACTCAGCGTCAGCCAGCCCGATTTTATTCGCCGCATCCACGAGGAATACATCGCCGCGGGCGCGCAGATGATCGAGACGAACACGTTCGGCGCGAACCGGTACAAGCTCGCCCGGCACGGGTTTGACAACCGCGTCAACGAGATCAACTGGAAGGCCGCCCGGCTGGCCCGGGAGGTGGCGGGCAAGGAAATCTTCGTCGCCGGTTCGGTCGGGCCGATCCAGATTCCCGCTGACTCGGAGGAAGCAGCGATCCTCAATAAAGAGGAACTCTTTCGCGAACAGATCGGCGCGTTACTCGACGGCGGGTGCGACGTGATCATGCTCGAGACGTTCACTGAAGTCGCGGATCTCAAGATGGCGCTGCGCGCACACCAGACGCTCACCGACAAGCCGGTCATCTGCTCGCTCTCTGTCACGGACGAGGGCTTCACGCAGGGCGGCGTGTTCGTGGCGGACGCATTCGCGCAACTCCAGGAAGCGGGCGCGGACGTCGTCGGGATCAACTGCCTCGTCGGCCCGCGCGGCGCGGTGGCTGCGCTGACACGCGTACCGGTAACGCCAGAGACGCGTATCCTGGTTAATCCGAACGCGGGACGCCCCGAGTTGATTGACGGGCGCTACGTGTATCTCAGCACGCCCGAGTATTGCGCGGAGATGTCGCTACAGTTGGTCGCGCAGGGGGCGCGGATCATCGGCGGTTGTTGCGGGACAACGCCCGATCACATCCGCGCGATCGCGCAACGCTTGCGCGAGGCGCGGCCGGTCACCTCGAAAGTCATCACCATCACCGAACGCCCCGCCGCGCGGCCCGAGAAACTGGCGCCACCGCAGGAGACGATCCTGGACATCATCAAGAAGCGGACGTTGATCGTGACCGAACTCGATCCGCCCCGGACGCTGGAGTTTGAGAAGATCATCGAAGGCTCGAAGGCGTTGAAGGCCGCGGGCGCCGACTCGATCACGCTCGCGGACAATTCGCTCGCGGTCGTTCGCATGAGCAACGTGGCAATGGGGGCGTTGGTCAAGGAACGCGTCGGCATCATCCCGCTCATTCACGTCTCCTGCCGGGACCGCAACCTGATCGGGACGCAGTCGGATCTGATGGGTATGGCGGCGCTGGGACTCGATCACGTGCTCGCGATCACCGGCGACCCCGCCAAGGTCGGCGATGCGCCCGAGGCGTCGAGCGTCTATGACCTGAACTCAATCAGCCTGATCGAGCTGATTGCCAAGTTTAACCAGGGCTTCATGCAATCGGGCCGGCAGCTCAAACGCGCGACGCGATTCGTGACCGGCTGTTCGTTCAACCCGAACGTGAAGAACATTGATGTGCAGGTGAAGCGCCTCGAACGCAAGCTCAAGGCGGGCGCGCAATACGTGATGACGCAGCCGATCTTCGACCGCGCGCGCGCGGAAGAGACGTTCCACGCGACGAAACATTTTGGTGTGCCCGTGTTGGTCGGCGTGATGCCGCTGCTGAACGCGCGCAACTGTGAGTTCCTGCACAACGAAGTGCCCGGCATCGAGATTCCGCAGCCGGTCCGCGACCGCATGCGCGGGAAGGAAGGCCCCGATGGAATCAAGGAAGGCCTGGCCGTGGCGCGCGAGGTGACGACGGAGATTCTCGCCCACTTCAAGGGCATCTACCTGATCACGCCGATGGTGAAATACGAAATGACCGCGGAGTTGAGCCGGTTTGTGCGGACGCAATCCAAGTGACGCCGTTCAGAGTTCACGCTTCAGCGTGTCTGCGCGAATGATCCGGACACGCGGAGGCGTGAACTCTGAACGGTGCGCTACTTCACTCCCACGCTGCTTGCCCGTTTCGCGAGCTTGCGACTCGTCTTGATCTTCGTGACGGTGCCGATTCTCAGATATTGCTGCTTGAGGACTTCGTGAATTTCCTCGCGACGATCGTACAGGCGCTTGAGTGTTCGCGGCTTGGCTCGCGCAACAGCATACGCGGTGATCAACGGTAGCGCCACCGTCGTATCGAGGTAACAAACCACCGAGTCCGGCAGCTTATCAGGATCCACCTTGCCCCAGCTCACCGCTTCGGCGGGCGTCGCGCCGCTGAGACCACCGGTGTCCGGGCGGGCATCGGTGAACTGGAGAAAATAATCGTGTCCCTTCTCAGCGACGCCCATGACCTCTTGAATCTGCGGCTCGGTCTGGAGCATGAAGTTCTTGGGCGAACCGCCGCCGAGGATGAACACGCTGCTGGTGTGATGGGTTCGCTTGGCCTCATACACGATCGCAGCGGTTTGGTTCACGTCCCGGTTCGCGTCGAACAGCAGCCCGCAATCGCGCAACGACATCGCGGCGACGTTCATCCCGATCGAGCTGTCGCCGGGCGATGAGGTGAACACGGGCACGCCACACTGGTAGGCGGCGGAAAGCAGCGACCAGTCTTTCAAGCCCAACCGGCGTTCGCGTTCGAACACATATTTGCCGAGCCGGTAATGAAACTCATCCGTGCCCATCGGTCGCTGGAATTCAGGCTGTGAAATGACCTGCCGGCAGAACGCGTCCGTATCGAGCAACACGTGATAGTCGAACAGCACGTCGTAAATGCGGATGATGCCCTTCTCGCGCAACACGACGTCGTCGAGGAACGGCGAGCCGCGATACAGCCGCATATCGAGCGCGTAATGGAGATCGTGGTAGAGGTTCGCGCCCGTGCTGACGATCCAGTCCACGAAGCCCGCCTTGATGAGCGGGATCAGGCAGGAACGACCGAGTCCCGCGGGGGTGAGCGCACCGGTGAGGCTCATTCCGATGTAACCGTCGCGCGGGAGCATCTTCCGCACGAACAGCTCGCATCCCTCGCGCAGCCGGGCAGCGTTGTAGGCGTGGAAGGTGTTCTCGATCAACTCGTCCGCGGTGGTGTGCCGCGTGATCGGTTTGGGCTGCAATCGCGCAAAGTTCTTGAACTTGCCATTCGCTTTCATAGGGTCAGGCTGACTTAGTTCCGTGTAGCAGACAACGTTTTTCTCTTTCAACTCAATTTGACCCATGAAACTCACGCTCGGCCACAGCCCTGATCCCGACGACGCCTTCATGTTCTACGGCCTGGCGACCGGCAAGCTGGACACGGGCGGGCTGGAGTTTGAGCACATCCTCCAGGACATCCAGACGCTCAACGAGCGCGCCACGCGCGGCGAGCTGGACGTGACGGCGATTTCGTTTCACGCTTACGCCTACGTGTTGGAGCGGTACGCGTTGCTGCCGAGCGGTTGCAGCATGGGCGACAAATATGGCCCGATGATCGTGGCGCGGACCGCGATGTCGAAGGAACAACTCGCCACCGCCGCCATCGCGGTGCCGGGCGAGATGACGACGGCGTTTCTCGCGCTGCGACTCTACCTCGGGAACTTTTCGAGGATCGTGGTGCCGTTCGATCAGATTTTCCGCATCGTCAAGGAGGGTAAAGCCGATGCGGGCCTGATCATTCACGAGGGACAGCTCACCTACCAGCGCGAGGGACTGCGTCTCATGGTGGACCTCGGCAAGTGGTGGTTCGAGACGATCGGTCTGCCATTGCCGCTTGGCGGAAACGTCGTGCGCAAGGACCTCGGCAAGCCGCTCATGAAACAAATCTCCGACATCGTGAAGGCGAGCATCCGGTACGGACTCGATCATCGCGCCGATGCGATCGCCTACGCACTGAACTACGCCCGCGACATGGATGCGGCGCTTGCCGATCGGTTTGTCGGGATGTACGTGAACGATTGGACACTCGATTACGGCGAGCGAGGCCGGGAAGCAATCCGCACGCTTCTGCGTCGTGGCTACGAGGCAGGTGTGATTCCAAATCCGGTGGAACTGGAGTTCGTGGGGTGATGGAGCCGCGAGCGTAAGCGAGTGGAAGGCGGCCACTCGCTTCCGCTCGCGGCTACTTCTCCACTCCGAAAAGCAATTTCCAAATTGGCGCACTACGAACGACGATCTCACCGCTGACCACCGAGCCGAGCGGGAGCGGCTGCGGAGCTGAGTTCACGTTCGCGACGACGAGGTAGCGGTGCTCGCCCGGGATTGCGCTGCCGCCGCCTTCGAGCATCGGCTCGGGGGAGATGAACTTCACGCTGCCCTTCGCCAGGCCGTGACGCTGCCAGTTATAAACGCTCGATCGAATCAACACTTCCTGGGTCGGCTCGATGCGATTCACACCGATCTGCTTCACGAACAGCTTCACCTCGATCGCGCTGCTCGAGGAAATGTGCACCAGGTGTTCGCCACGTTTGACCGGCTCGCCGACGTGTCGTTTGCCGACCCACGTGATCACGCCGTCCGCGTTCGCCTTGATCTGGCGGCGTTCGATTTGTGACTCCACGTCCGAGGCGACGCGCTTGAGATTCTCGATCTTTGTCTGGATCAATTGTGCCTCTGCCTCGGCGTCCTTGATCACCTGATCGCTGTAACCTTCGGCCACGATTTTCGACTTCTCCTTGGCCTTGGCCAGTTCGTCCTCGGCGACTTTGGTCGCGAGTTGCTGCGTCTGGATGGCGTCGTCGCTTGCGTAGCCCTGCTTGCGCAGTTCTTCCAGCTTCTTCAGCCGGTCGAGTTGGTAGTTGTATGCGCTCTGGGCCCGCGCCAACTCGCTGTCGGTGCCGAGAAACTCCTTGGGCAAGGGATTCTTCTTCGTCGTTTCGAGCTTGGTGAGCTTGAGTTGATGCTCGGCTTGAAGCTCCGCGAGTTGGTTCTGCAACTGCAAAAGCTGGCGTTCGAGGTCGGTTGTATCGAGCAACAGGATCAAATCGCCCTTCTTCACCTGGGCGCCTTCAAATCGTTTGACCACCGCCACTGCGCCGTCCTCAGCGGCGAAGACGATCTCGTCGTCGCGCGCACCCACCACTCCCTCGGCGCGGATTTTCTCGTCCATCTCGACGAACCCGAGCACAAATGTCATCACGAGCACGAACGCCGTGAAGATGAGCAGGATCAATCGCTGGTAGGTCCGCACACGTTCGGCGAATTTCTCGGGTGCCGTGAACGCGTCCGCACGCAGGGCGCGGGAACCCAGAGCCATCGAGTTCGTTTTCATGGCGCTACGCCGCCTTCTCCTGCTTCTCGAGTGGGATGATCTTCGGCTGATAGAGCCGCGCGTACAATCCACCCCGCGCCAGGAGTTCTTGGTGCTTGCCGACCTCGATGATGCGGCCCTTCTCCATGACCACAATCTTGTCGGCCTTCTGGATCGTGCTCAGGCGATGTGCGATCACGAACACCGTCTTGCCTTCCATCAGGTACTCGAGTGATTCCTGGATCAACGATTCGCTTTCCGTATCGAGCGCGCTCGTCGCTTCGTCGAGAATGAGGATCTTCGGGTTCTTGAGAATGGCACGCGCGATGGCGATGCGTTGCCGTTGCCCGCCCGAGAGGCTCACGCCGCCCTCGCCGACGATGCTGCCGAATCCGTCGGGCATCTGCGTGATGAACTCGTACGCGTTGGCATGGCGCGCCGCTTCCACGATCTGCGCCATTGTCGCATCGGGGTTTCCGTAGCGGATGTTTTCCTCGATCGTGCCGGAGAAGAGCCGGTTGTCCTGGAGCACAATGCCGAACAAACCCCGCAGGCTTTTCAGTTTCAGGTCCTTGACGTTGTAGCCATCAATCAGGATGCGACCCGAGCTGACTTCGTAGAAGCGTGTCAGCAAATTGATGATGGTCGTTTTCCCCGCGCCGCTGGGGCCGACCAGCGCGACGATCTCACCGGGTTTCACGTCCAGCGTGAACTCCCGGATCGTTGGCGCTTCTTCGTACGAGAAACTCACGTCTTCGAACGCCACCTCGCCCTTCACGTCCTTGAGTTCGATCGCGCGCGGTTTCTCTGTGATCTTCGGATCAATGTCGAGCAGATCGAGCACGCGCTCGAAGCCGGTACGGGCATTGATCACGACCTGCGTCAGCGCGGAGATGTTCTGCACGGGGCCGTACAGCATGCCGAGGTACGCGATGAACGCCACCAGATCGCCGAGCGTCATCTCGCCGTAGATGACGCTGACGCCGCCAACGATGTAGATCAAAGCCAGCCCGAGACTCGAAAGCCAGTCCAGGATCAGCCACATCCGGTTGCCGGTCATGCCGAGCCGGATCTCGGGGTAAATGTTCCGGTGGATCATCTGGACGAACCGGCGGCGCTCGTTGTCCTCCTGCGCGAACGAGCGGACGACCTTGATGCCGCTGATGATCTCGCCGAGATTGCCGGCCAGGACGGACTGCCGCTCGCGCACGTCGTGAGACATCTCGTAGATCTTCTTCCGGTAATGATCGTACACGAAATAGTAGATCGGCAGCACCGAGCAGCACAGCAGCGTCAACTTCCAATTCAGGAACGTCATGATCGCGATGGACATGACCGCGCTGGTCAGGCTGTTGGTGATGACGCCGACGGCGGTCTGGACCATGCCGTTGATGCTGGCGACGTCGCTGATGACGCGATTGACCAGGCTGGCGCTCTTTTCTTTCTCGTAGAACGACAGGTGCAGCATCTGCAAATGGTCGAACAGGCGACGGCGGATGTCGAACACGACGCGCGTGCCGGCGTACTGGGTCAGGAAGTTGTGGCAGTATGAAACGACGTTCTTGAGCGCGTACACCGCGATGACCACGATCGCGATGGCAATGACCAAGGTGGTGTTCTGCGACGGGATGGCGTCGTCAATGATGATCTTGGACACGATCGGCATCAGCGTCCAGATCGAGACCGTGAACAAGTTCCCGACCGCCGCCAGGATCAGGATCTTCTTGTACGGTGCGAGGAATTCACCCAGACGCCGCATGGCATCCGGGTGACGACTAGGGCTTTCTTCCGATTTTTCTTCCGACGAGCGATTGTCTTTCACAGCGTTCGCGGCGCGAGCCTGCCGCAGTTTCTCTCCTTGGCCTTTCAGTTCTTAAAATGTCATTTCGCTTGCGTGCGAAGCGCAGTCGAACCAGTAAAATCTTGGTGGGAGCGGTAACACATGGGGGGTGGTTTCGCAAGAGGCTTGACGAACTACCACGGCAACAAGGCCGAATACAGGCAGTTAGGTAAAGGGCGGGATAACGTTAGCCGAGTTCCGGGCCGGCGATCCCGAACACCTGAGATGGATCGCCGGGGTGGCTATTCGGACCGCGGTGCTGACGAATCAATTCCCGCTGCTTCTGAAAGCCGAACTTGGTGGAGAGAAAGTCCGCCCGGCGATTGCACATCGGAACATCGAGAATGACGGGTGCATTCCCGATCGCATCAAGCACGGCGCAGAGCAATCGTTCGGCGACTGATTCGTTTTCAGCAACCCATGGCCCAATCTGCGTGGCGGTCATACCTCGACGTCCCATTACGAACCCGCCGTCGGTCTGGAAGCACAAATCGGGTGCATCGCGCAGGAGCGTTGCGAGCAACCGGCGTCGGTCTGCGCCGAAGCATGTGGCGTCGAATTCTGCAACGCGATCCAAGTCACGCGGCACAATCCGGGCGCATCCCGCGACCTTGGGCGGTACCGTAGAGGCAGGTCGCAGCCTGCGCTCCAAGAGGTATTCATCGTGGAAGCCAAACTGGTCGTACACCGTCTTACCCGCGGGCGTGGCGTCGAGCTTGGCGGTTTCGACGCCCCGTTGGGTCAGGTAGGCGACGGAATGCTGCAACAGCGCCGATGCGATCCCCAACCGGCGCCGTTCGGGCGCGACGAGCATCATTCCAATCCAACCGAATTTCTGCTCATAGTTCAGTGCCGTGACGGTCGCTGCCGGTTGGCCTTCGAACTCGGCAAGGAAAGTACCGCTCGGCTCCAATTCGAGAAACCGTCGCCAATCGGCTTCGGTCTGGTTCCAGCCCGCAGCGGTCTTGAGCCGCATCGCGAAGGGGATGTCCGCCTCGGTCAGGTTCCGCAGTTGAATTGCGGACGAGGGCATGGTTGCCCGCGCGCGACTCAGGCTTGCGCCGGTGCGGCGGCTTGCGGCGGTGCGTCGGCCTGCGGTTTCGCGGCAACGGGCTTGCTCGCCGCCGCCGTTTTCTTGGTGTGGGCGGCGAGCTTCTTTCGTTTCAGATAGGCCTCGCGGCGCCGACGCTTGACGACTTTGTTGTACTGTTGACTCACGTTGATTCTTTCTGGTTCGGGCGCGTATGTTTGCCGAATCGAACCGCATTGCAAGTAAATTCATTTTGCGCTCGCCAGGGTTCTGTTGTGACGTCCCTGGCGACCTGGCGGCTCGGTGCCGGCAAAATGGAGAATCTGAATGGCGATCCTATCCGAGGACTCGAAGTTGGCGTTTTGTTAAAATTGAAAGATCTGACCCGGTTGCTGCCAAGTGGTCGCTTTACGATCCTTTCGCCGGCGGAATTGGCGCGCTGCGTCGAGGCTTGTTGGTTGGCGTTTTCGGCTCGGCGGGTAAGGGCGGGAGCTTGTCGGTGGGGAGATGCTCCAGGCCCTTGAAATCCTCGCGCAGCTTCTGCGCTTCCGCCTGCGCGGCTTCGGGCGTGCGCATCACCG
>CAZOTB010000054.1:0-2927 GCA_964582645.1 uncultured Verrucomicrobiota bacterium
GGAAGAAATCCGCATTGACCCGGCGTATGTGACGTCGCCTCCGGCAGTCAGCCCGCGGGTTCCGCCTCGCCCTCGGCGCAAAGCACTTCGCCCAATCTCGGCAACCCGACCCGGCAACCCGGCGGGGGTGGCACTGCGCGCTTCTACCTCGACGACTTCAATCTATTCTACGCGCGCGGCAAGAACGGCTTCGACCTGCTCCGCGTGCAGGCCAACACCGTGTTCAAGCTCTGAGGTGACCCATGCCAAATGACCACTCCAAGAAAGACCCCTCGGCAATCGCCGAGCACGAACCATCCGGCCGCCGCGAGTTCCTCAAGGCTGCGGCGCTGATTGCGGGCGGCGCGACGCTCGGCGCGGTGGCGCGAATGGCGGTCGCGGACACACCAAAGCCATCGGCTCCAAAAGATGGCTCCGACGCGCTGGCGCGCATGCAGAAGGAAATCGAGCAGGCGCTCGCCCGCCCGGTGGACAAACGCCGCTGGGCGATGGCGATTGATATCCGCAAATGCATTGGGTGCAACGCCTGCACCGTCGCCTGCATCGCCGAAAACAACCTGCCGCCCCGTGTCACCTATCGCACGGTGTTCGACGAGACCGATGGCGACTATCCGAACCTGCGCCGGTTCTTCATGCCGACCAACTGTTACCAGTGCGCCAACCCGCCCTGTGTCAAGGCGGCCAACCAGGTCATCCCCGGTTCGATGAGCATTCGCCCCGATGGGATCGTGGCGATTGATTACGCGAAGATGAAGGGCAAGCCGGTATTCGACGCCGCCACGAAAGCCTGCCCCTATGGCCACGCGCTCTATTACGACGAGGGCGGCAACTACACCGACGGCACGCCCGCCGTGCAGCCGTACGAGCAACGGGAGGCCACGGAGTATGGTCAGAAGCTCCACCGCGCCGACACCGTGGGGGTGACGCGCAAGTGTCACTTCTGCATCCAGCGCATCGAAGCCGGCGGCCTGCCCGCGTGCGTCGCCACCTGCACCGGACAGGCGATGCATTTCGGCGACCAGGCCGACCCGGGCAGTCTTGTTTCTGAGTTGATCGCGCAGCAGAAACAGACGTTTGTGATGAACCAGGACGCGGGCACCGGACCGCGCGTGATCTACCTGCACGACGAGCCGGCGAATGCCGAAATGTCGTGCGCCAAATGCCACGATGGAGGAAACCTGAAATGAATGCCACAAATCGAGACGTTTCCGACGCGCCCTCGGAGAGCGGTGTCAGCCGCCGGCAGTTCGTAAAGAACTCCGCGCTGCTGGGTGGCAGTGCGGCGTTTCTTACGCAAGTGGACTGGGGGCTTGGGCTGGTTTCACGCGCTGAAGCGGCCGAGACCGTGCCGCAGGTGTATGACCTGCTGAAGTCCGAGAACCACATTCGCACGGTCTGCCTGCAGTGCAACACCGGTTGCGGTCTCAAGGTCAAGCTTCTCAACGGTGTCGCCGCCAAACTCGAAGGCAACGCCTACAGTCCGTGGACCGCCGTGCCCAACATCCCCTACAGCACCTCGATGCAAGAGGCCGCGCTTTTGGACAGCACGCTCTGTCCGAAAGGCCAGGCCGGCATCCAGACGGTGTACGACCCGTATCGCATCGTCAAAGTCCTCAAGCGTTCCGGGCCGCGCGGTTCGGGCCAATGGCAGAGCATCCCGTTCGATCGGGCCGTCAGCGAAATTGTCAACGGCGGAAAACTCTTCGCCGGCATCGCGGGCGAGGCGGACCGCGTTGTGCAGGGGCTGAAAGACTTCTTCGCGCTCAAAGACCCGAAGCTCGCCGCCGCGATGGCCAAGGCCGTGGACGAAATCCGCCACAAGAAAACGCCGGAGGAAAAGAAGGCCGCCGTCGAGGATTTCAAGAAGAAGTTTGCCGAGCATCTCGACAAGCTCATTGACCCCGAGCATCCCGACTTCGGCCCGAAGAACAACCAGGTCGTGCTCCTCTGGGGACGACTCAAAGCGGGCCGCGGCGAGTTCATCCGCCGATTCATCGGCGAATCGTTCGGCTCGGCCAACGCGCACGGCCACACCACGGTGTGCCAGGGTTCGCTGTATTTTACGGGCAAGGCGATGAGCGACCAGTTCGTCGAGGGCAAACTCACCAAGGGCGAGAAGTTTTACTGGCAGGCCGACACGGCGCATGTGGAGTACCTGCTCGCCATCGGTTCGGCCTACATCGAGGGCGGGTACGGCCCGACGCATCACGCCAAGAAAATGATGAAGCGGCTCGTCGAGGGCAAACTCAAGCTCACCGTCGTGGACCCGCGTTACTCGAAGATCGCGTCCAAGGCGCAGCGCTGGATTCCCATCAAGCCGGGCATGGAAGCCGCCTTGATCCTGCCGCTCATCCGCTGGATCATCGAGAACAAGAAGTTCGATCAGAAATTCCTCGCTGCCGCCAACAAAGCCGCCGCCACCGCCGCCGGCGAGCAGTCGTGGACCAACGCCGCGTGGCTCGTCAAAGACGACGGCGCGTTCCTGCGCGGCTCGGACCTCGGCATCGCGAAGGAAAAGCGGACGACCGCCGACGGCAAGGAATGGGAGTTTGACCCGTTCGTCGCGCTCAAGGAGGGCAAGCCGGTCGCGTTCGATCCCAACGACGAGAAAAATGCCGTCACCGGCGAGTTGCTCGTGGACACGAAGATCGAAGGCAAGCCGGTCAAAAGCGGCCTGCAACTCATCTACGAGTCCGCCGCCGCCAAATCCATCGCCGAGTGGAGCGCGATCTGCGACGTGCCGGAAGCGACGCTGGTCGAGATCGCCAGGGAGTTCACTTCGCATGGCAAACGCGCCGTGTGCGACCCGCATCGCGGCGTGTCGCAGCACACCAACGGGTTCTACAACGTGCTCGCCGCCTACACGCTCAATGCGCTCGTCGGCAACTGGGATTGGAAGGGCGGCCTGGTCAAGGCGGCGACCTATG
>CAZOTB010000054.1:2937-37410 GCA_964582645.1 uncultured Verrucomicrobiota bacterium
AGGGCCAGCCGTTCAACCTGACGAAGATGCACCCCGCCAAGATCGCGCCGTTCGGCCTCTCGATCATCCGTCACGACGCGAAATACGAAGAGTCCACCATCTTCGCCGGCTACCCCGCCAAGCGGAACTGGTATCCGTTCGCCAGCGACGTGTACGAGGAGATCATCCCCTCGATGGCCGACAAGTATCCCTATCCGTGCAAGGCGCTCATCAGCTACATGGCCGCCGCGCCGTATTCGTTGCCGGGCGGGCAGACCAACATCGAGGCGCTCACCAATCTCGACGCCATCCCCTTGCACATCGCCAGCGACATCACCGTCGGCGAGATGTCCATGTATGCGGATTACATCTTTCCTGACCTGACGTACCTCGAACGCTGGGAATTTCACGGCAGCCATCCGTCCATTCCGCAGAAGGTGCAGCCCGTGCGCAACCCCGCGGTCGCGCCGATCCCGGAAACCTGCCAGGTCTTCGGCCAGGACGTGCCCATCTGCCTCGAGTCCATGCTCATGGGTTTCGCCGAGAAACTCGCGCTTCCCGGTTTCGGCCCCGGCGGCCTCGGCCCGGGAGCGGATTTTGCGCGCATGGACGATCTCTATCTGCGCATGGTCGCCAACATCGCCGCCGGCGACAAACCCGGCGACGAAGTGCCCGATGCCAGCGCCGAAGAAGTCGCGTTGTTAGAGCGCGCCCGGCGTCATCTGCCGAAGACCGTGTTCGACGCGGCGCGCTGGAAAGCGATCGTCGGCGACAAGTGGTGGCCGAAGGTCGTCTATGTCATGAACCGCGGCGGGCGCTTCCAGGATTACGGCAAAGCATTCGACGGGGAGAAGTTCAAAAACAAGTACGGCAAGCTGATCAACCTCTACCTCGAAAAATACGGCAAGGCCAAATCACCGATCACCGGCAAGAAGTACCCGACCGTGGCGAGCTATCTGCCGATTGCCGACGTGGCGGGCAAACAATACAACGACGAGGCCGACGGCTACGACCTCCACCTGATCACCTACCGGGACATCCTCCAGACCAAGAGCCGCACCGTGGTGGACTACTGGCTGTTGCAGATCGAGCCGGAGAACTTCGTCCTCATCAACACCGCCGACGCCAGGCGCCGCGGCCTCAAAGACGGGGCGGAGGTCAAACTCTCTTCCAAGTCCAACCCCGAAGGCGTCTGGGATCTCCGGAATGGCACGAAGAAACCGATGGTCGGCAAACTCAAGGTCACCGAGGGCATCCGCCCCGGCGTCGTTGCCTTCTCGCTCGGCATGGGGCACTGGGCCAATGGCTCGTCGGACCTCACGATTGACGGTCAGGTGGTCAAAGGCGACCCGCGTCGCGCGCGCGGCATCCACGCCAACGCCGCCATGCGACTCGATGATCACCTGAAGAACACCTGTCTGCTCGATCCCGTCGGAGGCAGCGTCAGTTTCTACGACACGAAGGTCAAAGTGGTTGCCGCCTGAAGCGAGACGATGCATTTCGGAGTGGGATACGGGCTGGATTCTGCGATGGGCGCAAACCATCGAACTCGGCATCAAACCCGTGGCAGAGACACGAGAGAGCACATGATGCACAAACTCAGGAAACACTGTTTCACCGCCTTGGTTGTTGTGTGGGCTTGTGTCGCGCCAGCGCCTCGCGGCCACGCCACGCCTTCGGGTCTGAGCACCATCCCCACCGCCGACACCGCGCCCAATCGCCCGGTTGGGTTCCAGGCATTCACCAACTTGGGCGCGGATCGAAAACCGGAGTACATCACCGGGTTCAAGCTCGGTCTGCGCCCGTGGGGGCAGCGATTCGAAGGCGGGCTGGACGGCAAGATCGCACCCGGGGAGGCCGGTCCCGCGTGGTACCAGGCGAAGTACGTTCTCCAGCCCGGCTTCGGCGCGAGCACATGGGCTCTGCTTTCCAGTCGCACAACCTCCTACCCTTCCTGACCGCGCGTGAGAACGTGCTCGTGGTTCTCCAGATCAGCGGCATCACCGGTGCGAAAGCCGTGCGCATCGCGCAGGAACTGCTCGACTCTCTCGGTGTCGGCGACCGTCAAGCACCTCTGCCGGAGAAACTCTCCGGCGGCGAACCGCAACGAGTTGCCATTGCCCGCGCGTTGGCCAACTCGCCGCAAGTCGTTCTCGCCGGCGAACCGACCGCCGCGCTCGACACTGGACGCGGCCGAAGTGTGATGGCCTTGTTCCGCCAGATCGCCCGCGAAAAAGGTAGCGCCGTCATCTGCGTAACGCATGATCAACGCATGATCGAAGGGTTCGACCGCATTTACCAAGTCAAGGACCGGCGAGTCACCAACGGGCGACCAAACACCGTGAGCGGGAACAAGCTTTGAACCTCAAAAAAGCGTGAACTGGTAGTGCGAACATCGTAAAAATGCAGACCGGATATAGTCAATCGGCGCTTTTGAGTGCTCTGCCAATAACCTCCCTTTTAGGTAGGTTATTGGCAGGCTATCGAAATCACCCCCAAACCATTCCGGGCCATGCGAAAAGGACTGCAAACATTGGGGTTCTCGTTCGACGAGCCTCACCTGACTCACTTCGGTGGCATGGTGCTGATGCAGCGTTTTTGTCAGCGACTCCATTTGCGTCGCCGACTCCAACGCTCCCTCACGCTGCCGTGCCGGCGCGGCGACTATCTCCCCGCCGACTTGATCCTGGCGTTGTTGTTCGCCGTCATCGCGGGACTGCGTCGCCTCAACAAAACCGACGTGCTCCAGTACAATGGCGCTTTCCTCTCGTTGCTGGGACTGTCGCAGTTCCCGGATCAATCGACCTTGCGCCGGTTTCTCAAGCGACTCTCGCCCGCCCAGATCCGTCAGGTGGTTCGCTTGCACGATCAACTCCGCCGCGAACTGTTTGGTCGGCCGCACCCGCCGAGTCGTTTGATCTTCGATGTGGACGCGGTGGTGCTCACACTCTACGGGCACCAGCAGGGAGCGCGCGTCGGCTACAACCCGAAGAAGCGCGGACGCCGCTCGTATCATCCACTGTTGTGCTTCGAGGCGCAGCGGCAGGAGTTCTGGCACGGCTCGTTGCGACCGGGCAACGCCGCGAGCAACACCGGCGTCGTGCACTTTCTGCGGCGGTGTTTGGCGAAAGTGCCGCCGGGATTTGCCCGCGCTCGGATTCGGCTGCGCGCCGATGCCGGCTACTTTTCCGGCAAACTCGTCCGCGAGGCCGAAACTCTGGGCCTTGGCTACGTGATCGTGGCGCGCGAGTATCGCGGGATCAAACAACGGGCGCAGGCGGCGCGTTTTCAAAA
This sequence comes from uncultured Verrucomicrobiota bacterium, assembly GCA_964582645.1. Lineage (GTDB taxonomy): Bacteria > Verrucomicrobiota > Verrucomicrobiia > Palsa-1439 > CAZOTB01 > CAZOTB01. The sequence goes on from CAZOTB010000054.1 coordinate 6,211, forward strand.
ACTGCGACACGGCTGGGAGGTGGCGGAGTTTCACTACACGCCGACGCACTGGAAGAAACCGCATCGGTTTATCGTGGTGCGCCGTCCGCTGCCCGCCGATCCGGTGGAGGCGAAACAACTGAGGCTGTTCCGCGATCGACGCTACGCGTACCACGTGCTGGTCACCAATCTGGCGTTGACGCCGTGGCGGGTGTGGCAGTTTTACTGTCCGCGCGCTACGATCGAGAAAGACATCCGCGAACTGCTGTACGACCTGCCGTTGGGGAAAATTCCGACCGAGGAGTGGCTGGCAAACGTGGCCTTTTTCCAGTTGGTGTTGTTCGCCTACGATCTGGCGCACTGGTTCAAGCGACTGTGTTTGCCGTCCGAGTACTTGCATACGACGTTGGAAACGCTGCGTACCGATTTGCTGGTAGTGCCGGCGCGGTTGGTGCGTCGAGGCGGACGCAACGTGTTGCACCTTCCGCGGGACTATCATCATCGGAAGTTGTTCGAGGGTGCGTTTCGGAAGGTGAGCAAGCTGCGGGTGGGCAGGAAAATGTGATTTTGTCAGTAAACCGGCGAAGAGATCGGCGAATTTCCTATGGTTTCGCAGCATGTCAGTCATTGCTCACGCTTTTTTGAGGTTGAATGTCCAGATGACAGGAGCCGGCTCTGGCCAGTGTCAATCCACTGAACAAAACCTGCGTAACGCCTGCGCTGAGTTGACCTTTGTCGCCGACACCTAAGCATATGTTCGTGCTGAGCGAATACGCGAAGCTCGGCGTGCGACTGACGCCTGCCGTGATTGTGTACGGCAAAATCGTCAGCTCGGGCAAAATGCTCACGGTCGAGGAACTGACAGTGCTGCTGAAACCCCTCCGCCGTCAGGACATCCTAATCGAGGAAGTTTGCCAACGTGGAAGAACAGGGGTGAGGCGTAGTCAAAGCGAGGAACAGAATCAACCGCATGGAAAGGGAACGAAATCATGAAAGCACGAGAAGTCTTGTTGATCGGTAGCTGTTTGTGTGTCGTGCTGGTGATTGGCTGCACGACGCTTGGGAAAGAACAGGGACGGATTCAATTGCCCGCCGGCGACGCCGCGAGAGGCAAAGCAGCCTTCGTGGACTTGCGCTGCAATCACTGCCATCGCGTCGAGGGCGTCTCGGCGCCGGCGCCGGTCGCGCAACCGCCGGTGCCGGTGATCCTCGGCGATCGCACGAGGAAGCCGCCGACCCGGGAATATCTGGCGCAGTCGATCCTTGCTCCCTCGCATGAATTCGCGCGCGGGTACAAGGAGGATCTGATCAAGGAAGGCAAGCTTTCGCGCATGGGAGATTACAGCGACGTGCTCACCGTGCGACAATTGAGCGATCTTGTGGCGTTCATCGAATCGCTCAACCCACCGCAGCCGTAATAGAAACGACTGACCGCGGTGGGAGCTTAGCCGGCTGGTCGCGGCAGGGTCACTGCAGCGCGACCCGGCGTGTGTGTCCGAATTGCGTCATTGAAGTTGAGTCTATGAACCGAGCGATCTGCTATCGGCCAATCGGGGTCATTCATTCGCCCTATCATTCGGCCGAGGATGCCCCGCGCCGTCCCTGCGGTTTTCCCGGCGTCACTGCAACGGTCGAAGTCGCCAAGCGCTACCGAGCCGGGTTGAAAGACCTGGCCGGCTTCTCGCACGTGCTCTTGATCTATCATCTGCACAAGGCCAGACACGCCCCGTTGGTGTTGAAGCCGCTGCTGGATCGCACGCCGCGCGGAGTGTTCGCCACGCGCGCGCCCTGGCGTCCCAATCCAATCGGGGTTTCCGTCGTTCGCCTGAAACGGGTGCGCGGGCGATTTCTCGAGGTATCGCACGTGGACATGCTGGACGGCTCGCCGCTGCTCGACATCAAGCCGTACATCCCCGACCTCCAGGAGGGCGAACGGGCTAAACTCGGCTGGCTCGGCCGCGCTCTGCGACACGCGAAAAGTAACCGCTTACGGCCGGTGGCTCGCCCCGGCGCGAAAAGGAAGAACTCTTATGAATCGTAACCGAATCATCATCATCGGCGGCGTGGCCACCGGGCCGAAGGCAGCCGCGCGCGCCCGTCGCCGCGATCCCAACGCTGAGATCACCATCGTCGAGCGAGGGCAGTTTGTTTCATACGCCGGCTGTGGCATGCCCTACTACATCGAAGGGAAGGTGCACAATCTGGACGAACTGATGTCCACGCCCGTGAGTGTGGTCCGCGACGCCGCGTTCTTCCAGAACGTGAAAGACATCCGTGTGCTCACCGAAACGCACGCAGAGACAATCGACCGTCAACACAAGATCGTGAAAACCGTCCATCTCCCCAGCGGCAAGGTCGGGGAACTGCCGTACGACAAACTCGTGCTTGCCACGGGCGGCACACCCCTCGAACCGCGCATCGAAGGCACGAATCTGAAGCGTGTGTTTCGACTCAGCCATCCCAACGACGCGCGCGCAATCCGCGAGGCAACCGAACACGGAAACATCAAGCGCGCGGTTCTCATTGGCGGCGGATTGATCGGCATGGAGACCGCCGAGGCGCTCTTCGCCCGCGGGCTGCACGTCACCATCGTGGAGATGCTCGATCAGTTGCTGCCTGCCATGCTCGACTGGGAGGTGGCTGCGTTCCTTGAGAAGAATCTGCGTGGGCGCGGACTCGATATCCGGCTGGGCCAGAAGGTCACCCGGCTCGAAGGCGACGGCGATGGGAACGTCGCCCGCGTCCACACCACGGCGGCGACCATCGAGGCGCAAATGGTTCTGCTCGCCATCGGTGTGCGTCCCCGCGTGGAACTGGCCCGGGAAGCGGGATTGACGATTGGCTCCACGGGCGCCATTGCGGTCAACGAGCGTCTGCAAACCAGTGATCCCGAGATCTATGCCGGCGGCGATTGCGTCGAGAGCACTCATCTTGTCACCGGCCAAAAGGTGTTCGTCCCGCTCGGTTCGACCGCCAACAAGCACGGGCGCGTCATCGGCGACAACGTCACCGGCGGCAACTCCACCTTCCCCGGCATCGTCGGGACCACTGTGTTCAAAATGCTCGATTACAACCTCGCTCGCACCGGTTTGACCGAGACGCAGGCGCGGCAACTCGGGTATCCCGTAGCAACCGCCCTCGTGCCCGGTCCCGATCGCGCGCACTACTACCCGACCCAGGCAACGCTGTTGCTCAAACTCGTCGCCCATGCAAAGGATGGACGACTGCTCGGCGCGCAGGTCGTCGGATCCGGCGACGGGGTGAAACGAATTGATGTGATGGCGACCGCGTTGACGCTCGGCGCCTCGATTGACAACCTGGCGGACCTGGACCTTGGCTACGCGCCGCCGTATTCGTCCGCCGTGGATCCGTTGGCCCACGCGGCGAACGTACTGCGCAACAAGCGCGACGGTCTTGCCGTGGCGCTCGCGCCACGCGAGTTGAAGGCCAGGCTCGACCTGCCCGACCAGATTGCGTTGCTCGACGTGCGCACGCCGGGCGAGTACCAGCAGACGAAACTCGACGATCCGCGCGTGATCTGGATTCCGTTGGGCCAATTGCGCAAGCGGATCGGCGAACTGCCCCGCGACAAGGAGATCATTTGCTTCTGCAAGGTCAGCCAACGCGGTTACGAGGCGCAGCGCATCCTGCAGGGCGCGGGATTCACCAACGTGAAGTTCCTGGACGGCGGCCTGGTCGCCTGGCCGTATTCGCTTTCAACCAAGGCGATCGGAGCGTAGGTGGGCCGCCTCCGGGGGATGAGAGGCGTTCGACTACCTGACGGTTGTGCCCGATGGCAAGCCGGCGCTGGATATCCATCTCGGCGAAATGATTCAGCGCCTGCGTCCCTTGGGGCTCACGATCGCGGTGATTCCCAATGCCAGCCGATTGGGCGAGCGGAGGTGCGTCAGGAACTGGCGAAGGCTGATGGGGCATCGGTGAAAGTCTTTGCCATTCACGCGCCGGTGTGGCGCAACAGCAACCGTCCGCAGCGGCGCTTAACTGAACGTACCAGCCTTTTCAAACACGGACCCAGCGGATCGAGCTGTTGATCGGCTCTGAGGGCGCCGAGTTCGGCTCAACCGGTGAGGCGGAGCGCGGTCCGCTGCGCATCACCGCCGTGCATCCCCTGCGGGCCAAAGCCGTCCGGGAATTGGTGGCCCGCACGGGGAGGGATTTCTCGTTGGTGAAGGGGTTGATCGCCCGCCAGCAATTTGTGGAGACCGTTTCTGGGGACGAGAAATTCCACCGGGGAAAGTTGCCCGCGCGAATTTGGGGGTTGCAGCCCTCCGCGACTCCGCGTAAATGAGTTTGGCCGCAGGGAAGATGGAAAGGGAACGATGAGACTTGCGTCGAATCAATTTGTGGCCGTGGCCCGGCTGACAGCCTTGGAGATCGCGCGGGAGCCGGTGGCTCTGGTTCTGGCCACCTCCGGCATGTTCTTCATCGCCCTGCTTCCCGCGTTGGTGAACTACACCATGGGCGAGACGCAAAAGTTGATTCGCGACAGCGCGCTGGCGCTGCATTTCGTGGGTGGACTCGTGCTGGGCAGCTACGCGGCCTGTTCGTCGCTGACCCAGGAGATTCGCCGCGGCACCGTGTCCGCCGTGTTGAGCAAGCCGGTGGACCGCGCCCTGTTTTTCCTCGCCAAGTTTGCCGGCGTGGCTGCCGTGATGGTTTTGTTCTCGGCCGGCATGGCCGGGGTGACCTTGCTCAGCGCCCGCATGGCGACCGAACCATACACCCTGGATTGGTGGGCCTGCGGACCGCTGCTCGCGGCGATGGCGCTTTCCTACGTCGCGGCCGCCCTGCGGAACTATTTCACCCAGCGCCCATTCGTCTCCAGCGCTTTCGGCTTCTTCCTGGTTGCCGTGCTCGCCGGGTTCGTCTTCACGAGTTTTCTCGATGAGCAGGGACACCTGACTTCGTTTGGGGCGAAGGTGCCGTGGAACATCCTCCCGGCCAGCCTGCTGGTGACGCTGGCAATCCTGGTGCTTACGGGCGTCGCGGTCTCGCTGGCGACGCGCCTGCACACCGTGCCCACGCTTTCGATTTGCAGCGTCGTGTTCCTCATCGGGCTGATGTCCGACTACCTGTTCGGGCGCGCGGCGGAGGAGCACCTCTTGGCTGCCGGGCTGTACGGGTTGATTCCCAACTGGCAGCACTTCTGGGTTGTGGACGCTCTCAGCGGCGGCGGTACGATCCCCTGGGGGTACGTCGGTCAGGTCGCGGTGTACGCGGTACTGTATCTGGCGGGCGTGTTGGGACTGGGGCTGCTCGCGTTTCGGCATATGGAGGTGAGGGCCTGATGCAACGGCAGGCGGAGAACAGTCTGGCGCTCGCGGCGGCGGCGACGCTCGTGGCCCTCGTGGTGGACGTCGTGCTCGCGCAACGCACGCATCTGCTCGTGTTGCCGGCGCTTTGGCCCTACCTCGTCATCACGCTGGGCGTCTGCGGGCTGGTTTTCGCGCGCAAACGGCTGGCGCGCCTGGCGGAGGAGGAGAAACGGGATCAGGCGCTGGCGAAGCGCGAGGGGGCCGGCTCCACGCTGTTTGCGGAACGGCCGGACGAACTGGCGGCGCTTCCCAAGGTACGGGCCCACGACCAGTTCGAACGATTTCTGGTTCCCGCGATGGCTCCGTTGCTGGGCCTGATCCAGGGATACTGGGCGTGGCGACTCCACCGGGGACTCTCGTCCGTGGCGGCGGAACCGGTGGAACACCTGCTCGCCGCCGCATTCGTGGCGGCGCAGGCATTCGGGTTTTTCCTGCTCAGCCGCTATCTCCTCGGGTTGAGCCGTCACGCGGAGCATCGTTTGTTGCGCGGGCCGGGTGTGCTGCTGGGCATTTCCTGCTTCGCCAGCCTCGCGGTGAGTGTTTCCGCCGTGGCCGCCGAAACGGGGCATCCCGCGGCGGACCGCGTCAGCGCGCGGCTGCTCATCGGTTTCCTGGGCGTGCTCGGCGTCGAGAGTGTCCTCAACTTCATTGGCGAATGTTATCGTCCCCGCAAACGCCGGGAGCCGAACCGCGCTTACGAAAGCCGACTGGCGGGCCTGCTCACCGACCCGGCAACGTGGGTGCGGAACGTTTCGCATGCGCTCGATTACCAGTTCGGCTTCAAGGTGTCGGAGACGTGGTTTTACCGTTTTCTTGAGCGCGCGTTGCTCCCGCTCATCCTCTTTCAACTGCTCGTCCTCTATCTGCTTTCGTGCCTCGTGTTTCTGGGACCGGAGGAAGCGGGCATCCTCGAACGATTCGGCCGCCCGAAAGCCGATTGGCAGTTGCACAGCGGCCTGCATCTGAAATGGCCGTGGCCCTTCGAGACGGTGCGCCGGTACCCGGTCAAACGCATTCTGACGATGCAAATCGGCCACCGCATGCATTCCCCGGGTCAACCCGCGGCCCCGCCGGCTGCTGCCCACGACGCTGAGCCACACTCAGCCGAGGTCATCCTCTGGACCAAGCCGCATTACCATGAGGAGGAGCATTTCCTGGTCGCCAGCCGGGAGGCGCCCACCCGCGGCGCGGAAGGCGAGGCGGCGGTGCCGGTCAATCTGATCGCCTTCAACGTCCCCGTCGAATACCAGATCACCAACATGTACGACTACGCCTATCGCTATGCCGATCCCCCCGCGGTGCTCCGCCAGGTGGCCTACCGCAGCCTCTGCCTGGAGGGAGCGAGCAGCGATCTGTTTGAGGTGATGACGAGGGAACGGCTCCAGACCGCCCGCGCGCTGCAGGCGCGCATGCAGGACGAGGTCAATCGGCTCGGACTCGGCGTGCGCATCGTGTTTGTCGGCCTCCAGGCCGCGCATCCGCCCGTGCAGGTCGGCGAGGCGTTCGAGTCCGTGATGGGCGCCACCGAGGAGAAGGAGGCGAAGATCCTGGAGGCGCGCGCGCATGCCAGACGCGTGATGCCCCTGGCGGATGCCGAAGCGGAAAAAGTCGGCCATGCCGCAGAGGCGTACAAGGTTCGCCGAACGGAGATCTCGGCGGCGGAATCGGAGCAGTTCCTGGCGCGTTTGAAGACGCAGGAGCGTTCGCCGCGCGTCTTCCGCTCGCGCCTGTATCTGGACACCCTGGAGCTGGCGCTCGCCGGCGCCCGCAAGTACGTCGTCGCCGCCTCGCCGTCCACCGAGGTCATCCTGTTCAACTTCGAGGAGAAGCTGCATCCGGACCTGTTCGATCTCGGCCCGGAGACGGAGAAAGGAACCAAACCATGAAACGCAACCTCATTCTGTTCACGGTGGGCTTGTTGGTCACCGTGTTGCTCGTATTGTTCCAGGTCCTGTTCACGGTCGAGGTGGGCGAGTCCGCCGTGGTGACCACTTTCGGCAAACCCGAGCGCGCGATCGAGCAACCGGGCCTGTACCTGCGCTGGCCCTGGCCCATCCAGAAGGTGTATCGGTTCGACAGCCGGGTTCATGTGTTGGAGGGCACCTTCGAGGAGACGCTCACTCAGGACGGCAAGAACATCCTCGTCGCCGTGTACGCGGGCTGGCGCATTGCCGAGCCGATCAAGTTCCTCGAACGCGTCGGCAGCATCGCCCAGGCCGAGCGCAACCTGGACGGCCTGTTGCGCAACTACAAAAACACCGTCCTCGGCCAGCATTCCTTCGCCAACCTCGTCAACGTAAATCCGCAGGAACTGCGCTTCGAGCAAATCGAGCAGGAAATCCTCGCCGCCGCCCGGCCCGAGGCGGACGACCGCTACGGCGTGGCCGTGACGCTGCTCGGCATCCACAAGATCGGCCTGCCCGCCACCATCACCGAGAAGGTGTTCGAACGGATGCGCGCCGAACGCAAGGAAATCGCCGAGCGGTACCGCTCCGAGGGCGAAGCGGAGGCGATCAAGATTCGCGCCCAGGCCGACAGCGAGCGCGACCAGATTCTGGCCCGCGCCGAGGCGGGCGCCAAACGGATCAAGGCCGACGGCGACGCCAAGGCGGCCGAGTACTATGCGACCTTCGAGAAACATCCTTCGCTGGCCATGTTTCTGCGCAAGCTGGAGGTGCTCGAGACGACGCTGCGGGAGAAATCGACCGTCGTGCTCAGTTGCGACACCGAGCCGTTCGACCTCCTGCGGGGCGACCAGGCGCTGCCCGGCAACCAGGATTCGCAGCCGAAAAAGTGAACCCGGACAACCGAGAAATTGATTCAGGATACCTCGCGCTGACCGACGCGTTGAACGTCAGTTTCCGCGTGCTCCGCTTCGTCCTCGTGCTGTTGTTGCTTCTCTACCTGGGCACGGGCGTGTTCAAGGTGGACCAGCACGAGAAGGCGTTCGTCCTGCTCTTCGGCAACATCTCGGGCTTGGGCACCGAACGGGTCAAGGGACCGGGCATTCATTGGACGCTGCCGCGGCCGTTCGCGCAGGTCATCAAAGTGCCCACCGAACGCGTGCGCACCGTCGAGACCGGCGCATTCTGGCACGAAGCGCGCGCCGGCGTGCCCGAGGGGTTGCCGCCCGGCCCCGCGGCGCCGGCGCCCAAGCCGTCGCTCGAGCCGGGCAAGGACGGCTACACGCTCACGGGCGATGCCAACCTGCTGCACTCGCGCTGGGCGTTGCGTTACACCATCGAAAACCCGGAGGCCTACCTGTTCATGTTTCACGAGGCGGACACGTTGATGCGGCGCGAACTCGAGCACGCCATCGTCAGCGTCAGCGCCCGCTTCCAGATTGACCAGGCCTTGCGCACGGAGCTCGAGGCGTTTCGCGCGGCGGTCGCTGCGAAGGTGCGCGAACGGAGCCGCGAATTTCAGACCGGCATCCAGGTGCAGGGCGTGGACCTGCTCGCGCTCGCGCCCCCCTTGCAGGTGGCCGCGGCGTTCGCCTCGGTGGTCGAGGCCGAACAAGACCGCAGCCGCAGCATCAGCGCGGCGCGCGGCGACGCCACCCGCCTGCGCAACGAAGCGCAGGGGCAAGCCGCCCGCATCAAGTCCGAGGCGGAGGCCTACGCGCGGCGGCTGGTCAGCGAAGTCAGCGCGGACGCGGATTATTTCGACAAGGTGTACGAACAGTTCCGCGAAAACCCCGCCGTGATCGCCCGCACGCTGCGGCAGGACACGGTGCGGCGCACGCTCGACCGGGTGGAACAAAAGTATCTCGTGCCCGAGAAGCAGACCGGCGCCCAGGAACTGCGGCTGCTGCTCAGTCCCGAAGCGAAGTCGCCCTGGCAGAAAAAGTAAGGACATGAACCCGACCCACCCTCCTGGCAGCCGCAAAGCCGTCCGGCTGTTGTTCTGGATTTTCCTGGGCATGGCCTTCGTCAGCAACGCATTCCTGTGCGACGTGGTGTATCCGGACAACCCCTTCGTGGGCGACGTCAGCGCGGCCATCGGCGCGTTGATGCTGCTCGCGCCCATTCTGCGCACCGCCTTCCACGACCTGATCCAGGGCCAGGTGCGCCTCAACGAACTCGTCGCCCTGGCGGTCCTCGCCTCGCTGGCCCAGGGCGATTTCCGCACCGGCGGCGTGGTCGCCTTCTTCATGCTCATCTCCCTGGTCATCGAGACGCGCACCGCCGAGGGCGCGCATGAATCGCTGGAAAGCCTGATCCGGCTCGCGCCCGCCACCGCCCGCCGTTTGCACGAGGACGGCCGCGAGGTGGAAGTGCCCGCCGAGCAACTCCGGCCCGGCGACCGCATCCGAATTCGGACCGGCGAAAATGTGCCGGCCGACGGCACGATCGTTTCGGGACGGACGACGTTGAACGAGGCCACCATCACCGGCGAATCCCTGCCGCGGGACAAGCAGGAGGGCGACGAGGTGTTCGCCGGCACGCAAAACCTCACGGGCGCCATCACGGTCTCGGTCACGCGGGTGGGCGAGGACACGACCCTGGGCCGGGTGCGCGAGCTGATCCTCGCCGCCGAGAAGACCCGGTTGCCGATCATGCGGATCATTGACCGCTACGTGGGTTATTACACGCCCGTGATCCTGATGATCGCGGGAATCGTCTGGTTTTTCACCAATGACTGGACGCGCGTCATCGCCCTGCTGGTCATTTCCTGTCCCGGCGCCGTGATCCTGGCCACGCCCACGGCCATCGTCGCCGCGCTGTCGGCGGCGGCCCGGGTGGGAATCCTGCTGCGCAACGTCGGCGACCTCGAAGCCGCCGCGCGGCTGACCGCGTTTGTATTCGACAAGACCGGCACGCTCACCACCGGCCAACTGGGCGTCACCCGGCTCGCGCCCCGCGAGGGGCTGAGCCCATCGGATCTGCTGCTGGCCGCGGCGAGCGCGGAACGATTCAGCAATCATCCGGCGGCCATCGCCCTGGTCGAGCTGGCGCGCGAAACCGACCTGCCGCTCGCCGAGCCGACGGATTTTCGCGAGGAACCCGGCTGCGGCGTCAGGGCCAACGTCGGCGGCGCGGCGGTGCTGGCGGGACGCGCCTCGTGGTTGCGGGCCAACGGGGTTGCCGCGCCGGCGTTGGAGCAGGCTGAACTGCGGGAGGCGGAAGGGTTCAGCGTGATCTTCGTCGCCCGAGACGGCGCCTACCTTGGCTGGATCGGGCTCCAGGACCAGGTCCGCAAGGAAGCCGCGCGGTGCGTGCAGGAATTGCAGGCGTTGCGCATTAAACGCATTGCCATGTTCACGGGCGACCGCGCGTCCGTCGCCCGGCGCGTCGCCGAGAGCATCGGCTGCAAGGAGTATCAAGCCGAGTGTCTGCCCCAACAGAAGGTGGAGTTTGTGGCCGCGATCAAGAAAGACGGCTACCAGGTGGCGGTGGTCGGCGACGGCGTCAACGACGCCCCCGCGCTCGCCGCCGGCGACACCGGCATCGCGATGGGGGCGGCGGGCAGCGACGTGGCGATCCACAGCGCCAGCGTGGCCCTGATGAGCAACGACCTGGGCCGGTTGCCGTTCCTGGTGCGCCTGTCGCGGGGCGCGCGCCGGATCATTTATCAAAACCTGGCCATCGGCGCGTTGTTCATCCTGGCGGGACTGACCCTCTCCGGCCTGGGTTGGTTGAACCCCATCATCGCGGCGGTGATGCACAACGTCGGCTCGCTGATCGTCGTCTTCAACAGCGCCCGCCTGATCCGGTTCGGCGACGACAGCGAGGAGCCGGCGGCCGAGCCCGCCGGGCCGTCGCACGCGGCGCTCGCCGAGCCGTCCCGCGTCGGCGCTTCCTCATGAGCACGTCCGCCTCCCGTCCCCCCGTCATCGAGGCCCGGCACCTGGGCAAGGTGTTTCGGGATTTCTGGCGGCGGCCGAAGGTGCGCGCGGTGGACGATGTCAGTTTCGAGGTGTACGCCGGGGAAGTGTTCGGCCTGCTCGGTCCGAACGGCTCGGGCAAGACCACGACGATCCAGATGATCCTCGGGTTGCTGTTTCCCACCAGCGGCCAACTGCAGGTGCTGGGCCGTTCCCCGCGCGACGTCAAGACCAAGGCGCGTGTGGGCTATCTGCCGGAGGAATCCTGCCTCTACCCCTACCTGACCTCCCAGGAGACGCTGGATTTTTTCGGGAAGCTGTTCGACCTGAGTTCGCCGGAGCGCCGGGCGCGCATCGAGCAACTGCTCGACATGATCGGCCTCAAGCACGCGCGGCGGCGACCCGTGGGCGAATTCTCCAAAGGCATGGCGCGGCGGGTGGGACTGGCCCACGCGTTGATCAACGATCCCGACCTGATCGTGCTCGACGAGCCGACCTCGGGGCTGGACCCGCTCGGCTGCCGACAGGTCAAAGACCTGATCCTCACCCTGGCGCGCCGCGGGAAGACGGTCTTGCTTTCCTCCCATCTGTTGGCTGACGTCGAGGACGTGTGCGACCGGATCGCCGTGTTGTACAACGGGCGCATCCAGGCGATCGGGCCGATCCGGGAATTGCTGGAGGAACGCAGCCGTTACCGGCTCACGCTGCCGGAAACATCTCCCGAGGCCCTGAAACGGGTGCTCGCCACGCTTCGCGAATTGCTCGGAAACGAGCCCGCGCTCGAACATCCCCGGCGCGACCTGGAGCAGTTTTTCCTCGAAGTCGTCGAAAAAGCCCGCAAGTCCGCCGTCGCACAATCGGGAGTCGGCCCTTCGGAAGGCGTGGCGCAATATCTGACCCGGGCGAAGCCGCTCGACACCGCGGCGCGGCTTCAGGAACTCGTCGCGAAAGAGCCGCCGCCGGCCGCCCCGCCCGAGCCAGAGAAGGTGAAAGCGGCGGACGAGCTTCGACCCGCCGAGCCGGCGCCGGCGCCGCTCTCGCCGGAACAAAAGGCGGAGGCCGACCGCAAGTTGCGCCACCTGCTGGGAGCGACGGGGCAGTCGCCCACGAAGAATGAATAAGGTGTTTGCCATCGGGGGCATTGCGATCCGGGCCGCCGTGCGGTCGCGGCTCGTGGTGGTGCTGCTGGGTTTGTTGTTGCTCGCCGTGGTCGGCCTCCCGTTGACCATCAAGGGTGACGGAACTTTGGCGGGACGCGCGCAGATTCTGCTCAGCTACACACTGGGAGCGGTCACCGCCATTCTCTCGATTGCCACGCTGTGGGCGGGCTGCGCGGCGGTCTCGGGAGAAATCCAGGAACGCCAGATCACGCTGGTTGTCACCAAACCCGTCGCGCACCTGCAAATCTGGCTGGGCAAATGGCTCGGGCTGCTGGCCCTGAACGCCGTCCTGCTCGCGCTTTCCGGCGTCATCGTGTACGGCCTGCTGCGGTGGACCACCCGTGCTTCTCAGCTCAGCGCCGACGAACGGGAAACGCTGCGCGAGGAAATCCTGGTCGCCCGACGGCCGGCCCGGCCCGATCCCGTATCCGTGGACGAACCCGCGCGGCGACTGTGGGAAGAGCGTCTTGCGGCGGGCGGTCTGCCGGAAGGCATTCGCCGGGAGGACCTGTACAAGTTGATCAAGCAAAGCCTGCTGGTCCAGGCGAACGCCGTGCCCAGCGGGCATAAACGAGCGTGGACCTTTCGGCTTCCCGCACGGCGTTCGACGGAGCGTCCGCTGCTGTTGCGTTTCAAGTTCTCGACCTCGCTGCTCGGGGACCAGAGCGTGACCGGCTTGTGGCGGGTGGGTCCGCCGCACGACCCCGGACGGTTTGAACAGCGGCATACCAACGTTCCCGAAGGATTCCACACGATCCAGATCCCGTCGGCGAGCCTCGGCAACGTCGCCACGGTGGTCGTGGAGTACGCGAACATCAACCCGGTGCCGCTGACGGTGTTTTTCCCGCCCGAGGAGGGGCTCGAGTTGCTGGTGCACGAGGGCGGCCTGGAGGCGAACCTCGCGCGCAGTCTGCTGGTGGTTTTTTTTCAACTGGCGTTTCTCGGCGCGGTGGGCGTGACGTTTGGCAGCCTGCTCTCGCTGCCGGTGGCGGTGTTGGCTTCGGGTTTCGCGGTGTTGCTCCTGAAGATCGGCTCCTACCTCCAAAGCCTGGCCTCGCAGGAGTTCCTCTTCTCCTCCCCGAGCGGGCCCACGGCGGAGCCGTCGGTTGTCGATCTGTGTTTGCGCGCGCTGTTCCAGTTGCTGAGCGCCCTGGTCAAGCCGCTTGAAGTCCCCAATCCGCTGGAATTGCTGGCCGTGGGCCGCCTGGTGGGCTGGTCGTGGGTGGGCTCGACGTTTCTGATTCAGTTCCTGCTCTATTCCGGCATCCTGGCATTGCTGGGGGCGTGGCTGTTCCACCGCCGGGAGATCGGTTCATCGCGTTAGGAGCGTGCTGCGTGAAACGATTGTCTTCCCTCCTGCTCGCGCTGGTCGCGCTCGGCTGTCTCTGGCAGGCGGGGCGGCTGCATGGGCCGTTGCTGGAGATGCGCGCCACGCACCGGTTGAACGCCGGCAAGCCGCTCGAAAACACCCCGCCGCTGGTGGCGTTCACGACCATCGCCCTGGGCGGATTCCGCGGCCTGATCGCCGACGTGCTCTGGCTGCGCGCCACGCAGCTCCAACAGGACGGCAAGTTCTTCGAGCTGGTGCAACTGGCCGATTGGATCACCAAACTCGAACCGCGCTTCGCCCTGGTGTGGGCCTTCCACGGTTGGAACATGGCCTACAACGTCAGTGTCATGCTCGACGACCCCAAGGACCGCTGGCGCTGGGTGCGGCACGGAATCGTGTTGCTGCGGGACGAGGGGCTCACTTACAACCCCGGTTCGGCCGACCTGCACCGGGAACTGGGTTGGCTCTTCCAACACAAGCTGGGCGGATTCCTGGATCAGGCCCACCTCTACTACAAGCGCGCGTGGGCGGAGGAAATGATGAAGCTGTTCGACGGCCCGCGTCCGGACTACGAGAAATACATGGCGGTCCCGCGCACGGAAAAGGAACTGTTGAAGCGCGCGGGCATGGCCGAGTTCGTGCAGAAACTGCGGGCGGCGGGTGGAGACCCCTTCTCGCAGGCGCTGCTCGACCCCGAACACCTCGCTCCGCCCTTGCGGGAACTGCTCCAAGGCGACAAACACGCGGATGAGTTGATCCTGTACCTCCGCGTGCGGCGCCTGGTGCAAGAATACAAACTGCTGCCCGAACTGATGCGGGAGGTGGACGCGAAATATGGCCCGTTGGACTGGCGGTTGCCGCAGGCGCACGCGATCTACTGGGCGCATCGCGGCCAGGAATTCGCCACCGGCTTCGCCCAAGTCTCCCTCGACCGCATGATTTTTCAATCCATGGCCGACGCGTTCTGGCAGGGAAGCCTGTTCTACGATGCGCAGGAGGATCTCTTTCAGCCTTCGCCGAATCTGGAGCTGTTGGGGCGCGTTCGCCAGGCATACGAGCAGGCCATTGCCGCCCACCCCGACGAGAGTTCCATACGAAGCGCGCATCGCAATTTCCTCATCGCCGCCATCGCCATCACGTACACCTATCATCGCATCGCGGACACCCGGGCGCTGTTCGAGGAACTCAGCACTCGGTACCCGTCGGAAGACACGAAGGCCGGCTTTGAACAATTCCTCCACCGCACCTACGCCGGGCGCGTGAAAGACTTGTCCCAGCGGGAGGCCCAGGCCCTGGTCGAGGCAACCCTGGCCCAGAGCTATTTCTGGCTTGCCCTCGGCGACGAGGAGCGCGGCGCCGGCTACGAGCAATTCGCCACGCTCTACTGGCGCGAGTATATGAAAACCCGACAGGACCCGGAAATGCGCGAGCGTACCGGTCTCCCGCCTCTCGATCGTTTGCGGCAGCAGGCCCGCGACCGCGTCCTCGAATCGCTGAAAACCAAACAAGCCCGCGCCCGGCTCGAAGCCGGCGCTGAGGCGACACGCTGATGACGGGTGCCGAGACAACCAAGCCATAGAAGACCAGGGAGTGGACAAGGCGTGTCGTGGAGCCGTTCTTGTGGATAGCGGGAAGCGGACTGGTGATGAGCGCGATTGCTCTCGTCGCGAGCGTGACCCTCTTGCACAAAGAGTCCACCCTCCCAATGCAGGAAGCCGCTCACCTGGCTCCTTTTGATCGGCCACGCGCTGCACAATTTCCTCGGCGGGTTGGCAATCGGCGGAATCTTCCTCCTCGACATCCGGCTCGGCGTGCTTGCCTGGCTTGCCGCGGCCGCGCACGAGGTGCCGCAGGAACTGGAGATTTCGCCGTGCTCGTTCACGGCGGATGGAAGAAGAGGCAGGCATTGCTGTACAACTTCTTGTCGGGGCTGACTTTCCTGATCGGCGGCCTTCCCGTGTAAGCGGTGTCGCAGCATATGGACATCTCGTTTCTGATGCCGTTTGCCGCCGGCAACTTCATCTACATCGGAGCTTCGGACCTGATTCCCGAGGTGAAGAAACACGACAACCTGTCGGCAAACCTGGTTCACTTCATCGCATTTGTCGTCGCCATCCTGTTGATGCTGGTGGCTCGATCCGTGGGAGGCGGCTGATGCGTGCAAGACAACACCACGCTCATACAGGAGGAGATGCTCCTGCTGGGTAGCTTGTACGACACCAACGAACTGAAATGGCGGAAGCTTCCGGATTTTCCGGGGGACGCCGAGGCCGAGAAGCGGCGAGTGTCATGCGCGCCCGATCGAGGGCAGCATGGAAAAGATTGGTTGCTTGACACATTCGCCCATGCGAATATGTTTTCAAGCGTGAAACCACAGCGTGTCCTTTTCCTTTGCACCGGTAACTCCTGCCGCAGCCACATGGCCGAGGGATTGTTGCGGAAGCTGGGCGGCGATAGATTTGAGGTATTCAGCGCGGGATCGAAGCCCGCTGGTTACGTTCACCCGCTCGCGATCAAAGCGATGGCTGAGGTGGGCGCGGACATCTCGCACCACGCATCCAAGTCGCTGCAGGAGTTCGTCAGCCAGCCGTTCGATTACGTCATCACCGTCTGCGACAACGCGCGCGAAGCGTGTCCGGTGTTCCCGGCCGCGGCCAAACAGCTTCACTGGAGTTTCGATGATCCTGCTCACGCCCAAGGGGCCGACGAAGAGAAGATGACGATGTTTCGTCGTGTACGGGACGAGATCCGGGAGCGACTCGAATCATTTCTGAAGGACGTACATGGATAAACCGAATCAACTGTTTAAGGCGTTCTCTGACGAAACGCGGTTGCGCATCCTCAACCTGCTGGCTCAGCGTGATTTCTGCGTGTGCGAGTTCCAGAGTATCCTGTCTGTTCCGCAGCCGACCATTTCGCGTCATCTCGCCTACCTGCGCCGCCGCGGGTTGGTCGAGGAGGAACGGCACGGCAAGCTGATCATGTATTCGCTCGCCGAACCGCGCGACGGCGTCCATGAATCGCTGCTCCGCTGCGTCAAGCATTGCTTCTGTGATGTGGAGTTCCTCCGCCGGGACCTCGAGCGCGCCAAGAAAACAAAGCCAGTCCTCTGCACATGAGCACCGCCATCGTCAAGAAGCGAATGGGCCTTTTCGAACGCTACCTGTCTCTGTGGGTCGGCCTCTGCATGGTCGTCGGCGTGGCGCTCGGGCGGATATTTCCGGATCTGACCGCACAACTCAGCGGCTGGGAATTCGGCCGCGATTCCCGCGTCAACGTCCCCATCGCGGTGCTGATCTGGCTGATGATCTATCCGATGATGCTGAAGGTGGATTTCCGCTCGCTGGCGAACGTCGGGCGCAAGCCGCGCGGGCTGTTGGTGACGCTGTTCGTGAACTGGATCGTCAAGCCGTTCAGCATGGCGCTGTTCGCATGGCTGTTCCTGCATCACATCTTCCGCGCGTTCGTCACACCCGAGATGGCGAAGGAATACACCGCCGGGCTCATCATCCTCGCGGCGGCGCCGTGCACGGCGATGGTGTTTGTCTGGAGCTATCTCACCGAGGGCGATCCGAACTACACGCTCGTGCAGGTGGCGGTCAACGATCTGATCATGCTGGTCGCGTTCGCTCCGATCGTGATGCTCCTGCTCGGCGTGGCGGATGTGGTCATCCCGTCCAAGGTTCTCTTCGTTTCGGTGGTCGTGTTCATCGTGCTGCCACTGGCGGCGGGATTCTTGTCCCGTCACTTCCTGCTGAAAGCGAAGGGAACGGAGTGGTTCGAGAAACGGTTCCTGCCCCGGTTCCATCCCGTGGCGATTGTGGCGTTGCTGGCGACGCTCGTGTTGATCTTCGCGTTCCAGGCCGAGAACATCCTGTCGCGATGGCTCGCGGTGTTGCTCATCGCAGTGCCGATTCTGGTGCAGGTCTATTTCAACTCGACGCTCGCCTACGGCCTGATGCGCTGGCTGCGTGTGCCCCACAACGTCGCCTCGCCTGGCGCGCTCATCGGCGCGAGCAACTTCTTCGAACTGGCAGTGGCCGTGGCGATCACGCTTTTCGGTCCGACCTCGGGTGCGGCGCTGGCGACGGTGGTGGGCGTGCTTGTCGAGGTGCCGGTGATGCTTTCGGTGTGCGCGTTCTGCAATCGCACCCGGCACTGGTTTGAACACGCCGCGCCCACCGCGGTGGAAGGGGCAACCGTCAAGTCCTGAACCAGTGCCGCGCGCAAAACAACTCCTGTTCCCAGATCCGCCGCGCGAGATGCCGGGCGAACGAGCCATTCGGATTTCCCTGCGCACGGCGCACATCGCCACGATGGCAGTGCTTTTCGGCGGACACCTGTTTCAAGTCGAGCCGGCGCGGTTGTTGATCTGGCTCTGGCTGACCATCGTCACTGGCGCCGCGTTCGTCGCCGTCGAACTCTATGGTAGCTGCATTTGGCTGATCGAGCTGCGCGGCGCGTTGACCATGCTGAAGCTGGTGCTGGTGTGTGTGATTCCCGTTTTCTGGACGCATCGCGTCTGGATTCTCCTCGCGGTTCTGGTGGTTGGATCGGTGGGTTCGCACATGCCCGGTCGCCTCCGCTACTACTCTTTTCTGCACAAGACGTCCGTCGGCGAACCCCGCCGCGGGTGAACGGGCCCAACTCCTGCTGAACTGACATTTGGGTTGAACAAACCCGAGCCCACTACTATCTATATGCTCGTGGCACGGTTGCGGACGGCACTCAGTCTGATCTTGGTCGCCCTGTGGATTCCTTCCACAGCCCATTGCCTTTTTGAGGGTGCGGGCGTCATCGAGGCCGACGAATGCTGCAAGTCGGAGTCGCCGAGCCAGCCTGCGGACCACTCCTGCGCCGGGGCGTGCGCCACGCTCGAAACCGGCGGGTACCGCCTGCCGAAAGCGCAAAAGATAATCCAGACGCCGGCGCTGGCCGGACTTCCCATTCCCAATTCGGCTCCGATCGTCCGCCAACCCGAGCCGCTCCATCCCATCATCGGGTCCGACTCGCTCAAACCGCTTCCACCCTGGCAGTTCGCTTCACGCGCCGCGCTTCCTCCGCGCGCGCCGTAGTTCTCCACCTCACCGTTTCGAGTCGGTGTCATCTGACCCCGGCGTTAATTCCCTTCACGGCACGGTGTGCTGTGTCGTTGCAGGACCCAATGGAGAGCTTTCGATGAAACACCTCAGAACAATCTTGTGCGCAGCATGCGTGACGATCTGCCAGAGCGGACTCGCGGGCGCGTCGGACACACCGCGCACGCTCGACGACCTGATCGCCCAGGCGGTGCGGGACAATCCCTCGCTGCTCGCGGCACGGAAGCAGATGGAGGCCGCAGCCGGTCGCGCGCAACAAAGCCGACGATGGCCCAATCCCGAGCTGGAGCTGTCGGCCGAAGACATCCCCGCGGACGACGTGGACTTGTCCGAATCAAAAAACATGGTCGGCTTGTCGCAGACCGTGCCGTTCCCCGGCAAGAAGCGACTCGATGGCCGGGCGGGTCGGCAGGAAGTTGTCGCCACCGAGTGGGAGTACCGGGCACGGGAACGCGAGTTGATTCGCGATGTGACACTGGCGTATTTCGGTGTGTTGGCTGGGGAGAAGAAGGTGGCGGTGGCGGCGGAGTTGGTGACGCTCGCGCAGTCGTTGGCTGATGCCGCGAGAAAACGTGTGGCTGCCGGCGCGGCGGCGGACCAGGAACAACTGCGCGCCGAGATTGAAGTCGAACGCGCCAACATCGAGGCCACCGCAGCCCGCCGCGAGGTTGCCGGGGCGCAGCGGACGTTGTCGCGGCTGTTGGGCCGTCCCAATGGGGAGCTCGGTCCGGTGCGGGGCGAATTGCGGGAGGTAGTCCCCGTCCGCGTCCGTCCGGTCGGCCACCCGCAACTGGCGGCGGCCACCGCGCAGCGTGAGCGCGCGGAATTGGAACTGCGACGGGCGCGCATCGAGCCATTGCCGGATGTGACCCTCAGCGCGGCCTACGGCCGTGACGAATCTCTAAACGAAAACCAACTGGAGTTCCGCGTATCGCTGCCGCTGCCACTCTTCGACCGGGCACAGGGACGCAAACGAGAGGCGCGCGCCCTGGCCGACATTGCGCGGTATGACCTGGCGGCGACGGAGCAACGCCTCGCGCAGGAGTGGGACGTGGCGGTGGCGCGGTTGCAGGCCGCCCAATCCCAGGTGGACGCCTACCGGACGCGAATCCTGCCGAAAGCAGAGCAAGCACTGAAGCTGGTGCGCGGCGGCTTCGAGGCCGGCAAGTTCGGCTTCCTCGACTTGGTGGACACCCAGCGCACGACCATCGAGGTGCGGCTCGCGTATTACGACAAACTGCTTGAACTCAATGCGGCGGCGGCAGAACTGGACGCGCTGGCCGGCTCAAGCCCACAGAAGGAGAACCAACCATGAAATCGTTGTTGATCGGAACGTTGTCGCTGGCCTTGCTGGCCGGCTGCTCGAAGAAAGATGAACAGGACGGACATGATCATGATTCGCACGCCGGCCACGATCACGGCGCGAAGAAAAGCCAGCCGACAGCGGCCAAATGCCCGCACGATGCGCCGAAGGACCTGTGCTTTATCTGCGACCCGGCCCTGCGCGAGAAGGAGCGTTTGTGGTGCAAGGAGCACGGCGTCCTGGAAGCGGAGTGCGGCATTTGCCGGCCCGAAGTGGCCGGCAAACTCAAGCCCGGCGAAGGGATCAAAGTGCGTTTGCCGTCGCCGGACTCGGCGAAGTTGACCGGCATCACCACGGCGCCTGCGGCGACCGGGGAAGTCGCCGACGGGATCGAATGCTATGCCGAAATCGAATTCGATCAGAACCACTACGCCGAGATTGCCGCGCCCGTAGGCGGCATCATCAAGGATGTGAGCGCCGACCTCGGTCTCAAGGTCGAGGAACGGCAGGTCGTCGCTCGCATCTGGTCAGCGCAGATCGCCGAGGCGGTCGCCAAGGCCGTGTTGTCGCACCAGACCTTGGAGCGCGAACGCAAACTGCGCGCCGATGGCATCGCACCCGCGAAAGACTTGCAGGAAGCCGAGGCAGCGCATCGCGCGGCGTGCCAGCAGGCGCGGACGCTTGGGTTCAGCGAAGACGACGTGGAAGCCATGGGACGCAACCCGGAGGAGCCGGTGTTGCTGGAAGTCCGCGCGCCGTTTGCCGGGGAGATCGTGGCGCGCAACGCGGTCCGCGGCTCGCTGATCGAAGCCGGCAAGCCGCTCTTCACGGTGGCGAATCGCGCGACGATGTGGGCGACGTTGCACGTGCCGGAGACGGCGTTGTCGCGGTTGAAAGTGGGGCAGACAGTCGAGCTGCAGGTGGACTCGTTACCGGGTCGCACATTTACCGGCACACTGACGTGGGTCGCTGCCGAGGTGGACGAGAAGAGTCGGTTGGCGCGGGCGCGCGCGGAGTTTGCCAATCCAGAAGGCCTGTTACGGGCGAAGATGTTTGCGCGGGCACGCGTGCAGGCGCGAGCGACGGATGCGGCGGTGCTCCTGCCGCCGTCGGCGATTCAGCAGGTCGAGAACAACCCCATCGTGTTCGTGAAACTCGCTGAGGATCTGTACGAGGCGCGCGGAGTCCGCCTTGGCGCCAAACACAATGGCCACGTCGAAGTGTTGGCCGGTCTCCAAGCCGGCGAGCCGGTCGTGGTGGCACAGGGGTTCACAGTGAAATCGCAGTTGCTCGTCTCGCGGCTCGGTGCGGGGTGCGCGCATGAGTGAGCAAACTGGAAGAATGGAGGATTAGAAGACTGGAGGTCTGACTTCCTCTCCCATTCTTCCACCCTTCCACTTTTCCAATCTTATGCTGAACTGGATCATTCACTTCTCACTGAGGAACCGGCTGCTCATCTGCATCCTGGCCCTTGTCCTCGTCGTCATCGGCGGGCGAGCGCTGACGCGGCTGCCCATTGACGCCTTCCCGGACACGACGCCGGTGCAGGTGCAGATCAACACCAGCGTCCCGGCGCTGAGCCCCGAAGAAGCCGAACAACAAGTGACCATCCCGGTCGAGTTGGCCGTCAGTGGGCTGCCGGGGCTGCAGAACATTCGCTCGATATCGAAGTTCGGATTGTCGCAGGTCGTGGCCACATTCGAGGACAAGATGGACATCTACCGCGCCCGGCAACTCATCATGGAGCGGCTACAGGAGGTCGAGTTGCCGCAAGGAATCGAACGGCCCACTCTCGGGCCAATCTCGACCGGGCTGGGCGAGGTATTCCACTACGTTGTGCGCTCGACCGACTCCAAGCACACGTTGACCGACTTGCGCGAGATTCACGACTGGGTGGTGAAACCCCAACTCCGGCAAGTGCGCGGCGTGGCCGAGGTAAACTCGTGGGGCGGTTTCGAGAAGCAGTATCACGTCGTGGTCGAGCCGGAACGACTAATCAAGCACGGGGTGACGTTGGCCGAACTGGTCGAGGCGTTGCAGGCAAACAACCAGAACGTCGGCGGCGGCCAGGTCGTGCGCGGCGGCGAATCGTTGCTCGTGCAGGGACTGGGCCTCGCGACCGACACGACGCAGATCGGCAACATCGTCATCACGGCCCACGATGGCGCGCCGATTCGGGTGCGGGACGTGGCGACGGTGAAGCTCGATCACGAAATCCGCCGCGGCGCGGTGACGGCAGAAGGCAAAGGCGAAGCGGTGCTCGGTCTGGGTTTCATGCTGATGGGTGAAAACAGCGCGGTGGTGACGCGGGCGTTGAAGGCGAAGCTCGCCGAGGTGCAAAAGACGTTGCCGAAAGATGTCGTGGTCGAGACATTGTACGACCGCACCGAGTTGGTCGAGAAGGTCATCCGCACCGTCGAGCACAATCTGCTCGCGGGCGCGTTGCTGGTGGTGGCGCTGCTGTTCGCGTTCCTCGGCAACCTGCGGGCCGGATTGACAGTGGCTGTGGCCATCCCGCTTTCGATGCTCTTCGCCGGCGACCTGATGCTGCAGGCCGGCATCGCAGCGAGCCTGCTCAGTCTCGGCGCGATTGATTTCGGGATCATCGTGGACGGCGCAGTCGTGATGGTCGAGAACGCCATGCGCCGTCTGGCGGAGAAACAGCACCAGCTCGGCCGCCCGCTGACGCCGATAGAGCGGGAGGATACGCTGCGGAGCGCGCCGCTGGAAGTGGCGCGGCCGGTGGCGTTCGGCGTCGGCATTATCCTGATCGTGTTCCTGCCGATCCTCGCGTTGGAAGGCATCGAGGGCAAACTGTTCAAGCCGATGGCGCTGACGATGGTCTTTGCGCTCGCCGGCTCGCTCGTGTTGTCACTGACGCTGGTGCCGGTGCTGGCGAGTCTCTGGCTGCCGAAACAGGTCAAAGAACGCGAGCCATGGATCGTTCGCCTGGCTCGCCGTCTGTATGAGCCGACGCTGGATCGCGCCCTGCATTGGCGGAAATCCACACTGATGGCGGCGCTGGTATTGGTGGCCGGTACCGTGTTGCTGGCGGCGAGAATGGGCGGCGAGTTCCTCCCCAAACTCGGCGAACAAGCACTCGCGGTCAGCACCGTGCGATTGGCGGGCGTGTCGGTGGACGAAGCCGTCGCGCTCAACGATCGCATCGAAAAGGAATTGCTCGCTCAGTTCCCGCACGAGATCGAACACATCTGGACCCGGCTCGGCACGGCGGAAGTCGCGACCGACCCGATGGGCATCGAATTGTCGGACTATTTCATCGCGCTCAAGCCTCGCGGCGAGTGGAAGAAAGCACGGACGCAACGTGAATTGATCGAGGAGATGCGAAACGTGTTCAACAAAGTCCCCGGGATGACCGCCGCGTTCAGCCAACCAATCGAGATGCGGATGAACGAGATGATTGCCGGGGTGCGGGGCGACGTGGCCATCAAGATTTACGGCGATGACCTCGAGGAACTGCGCCGGCTGTCGGATGAAGTCCTGGCGGTGCTGGAAGGCGTGGACGGCACCGGCGAGGTGAGTGGCGAACAGATCAGCGGCCAGCCGGTGTTGCAGGTGAGAATAGACCCCGAGGCCATTGCACGGTTTGGCGTCTCAACGCGGGATGTGTTGAGCATCGTCGAGGCCGTCGGTGCGACCAAGGTTGGCGAGGTGCGCGAAGGCCAGCGCCGGTTCGCACTGGCGGTGCGGCTGCCCGACCGGCAACGAACCGATCCCGACGCGCTGGCGGCGACGTTAATCCCGACGACAATCGGGCAGGTGTTGCCCCTGGAGCGCGTGGCAAAGGTCTCGCTCACGGAAGGTCCTTCCACGATCAACCGCGAATGGGGACGCCGCCGGACCACGGTGCAAGCGAACGTGCGCGGACGCGACGTGGCCAGTTACGTCGCGGAAGCAAGAGCGAGGATTGCCGCACAGGTGAACCTGCCGGAGGGCTATGCCGTGGAATGGGGCGGCCAGTTCGAGAACATGGAACGCGCGAACCGGAAATTGATGTTCGTCGTGCCGCTGGCGCTGGCGCTGATTTTCGTGCTGTTGTTCTTCAGCCTCAAATCGCTGCGCGATGTCCTGATCGTGGCGACCGGCATCCCGCTCGGTGCCGTCGGTGGTGTGCTGGCGTTGTGGCTGCGCGATATGCCGTTCACGGTGAGCGCGGGCGTCGGATTCATCGCGCTCAGCGGCGTGGCCATCCTCAACGGTCTCGTGCTGGTGACGTTCATACAGCAAAAGTTGCTGGCCGGTACCGCATTGGAGACGGCCGTACGCGAAGGTTGCCTCGTGCGTTTGCGTCCAGTGCTGATGACAGCGTTGGTGGCGGCGGTCGGCTTCATCCCGATGGCCGTTAACGTCGGCGTCGGCGGAGAGGTGCAGCGTCCGCTGGCGACCGTGGTGATTGGCGGCATCCTGAGTAACACGTTGCTGACGCTGCTGGTGTTGCCGATCATCTACGTGACCTTCCGGCGCAAGCAAGCTGTGGAATTCGAAGTCTAGCCGGGTAAATCGTGAATGAAATCAAAGTGATCATGCAACCGTTCAAATGCGGTGGCTACCGATCGTGAATTTCCCATTGCACTTCGCGTCCAAGTGGCAACAATGGCAATGCGATTGCCTGCTGGCTCAGGCAGTCCAAAGCCAAGAAGGAGAACATGAGAACAAGACATTGGATCGCAGCGATTGTGGTTGTGGGACTCACTGGCGCGGCGCGACTCACCCAGGCCGACCCCGTGGAAGATGGAAAGAAGATTGTCGAGGCGAAGAAGTGCTCGATCTGTCATGCGCACGAAGGCAAGGGCGGCAAGACAGGTAAACCGATGGCCGAGCTCGCCGCAGACAAGAGCGATGATTTTCTGAAGGGTTCATTGCTTGATCCCAAGAAGACGATTGCCGCCGACACCAAGATGCCATCGTATCAAGGCAAGCTCACCGATGACGAAGTGGCTGCTGTCATCGCGTACATGAAGTCGTTGAAGAAGTAGCAGTTCTGTTGCCGCCGAACCCGGGGAAGGTTTGTAGTAGAGCGCTTCAGCGCGGGCTTGAAATCGTCAAACCCACGCTGAAGCGCTCTGCTACGCAGCCTCATCCCGTCCCCCCCTCGCAACCTGATCAGGTGCTGACAAGTTGTCTGCGGCATCCTGGCTGACGCTGACAGTCTGGCGGAATCAGCGTTTCTGCCCGCTGCCGCCCCACCAGGCGCACGCTTTCCAATGGTTTGTGCCACAGTGACTTCCGTGATTCGGCGTCATCGTTTCCTCAGAATGGTACGCGCGTTGCAAGGCCAGCGTGCGGCCAAACTTATGAAACGATTTCGTGTACCCCCGCAGGTCGTGCGGTTGGTTGTTCTGACAATCGCGATCGTCGTTGCCTATTTCACGGCCCGGCACTTCCTCGTGCCGGATTCGTTCGGCAAGTATGGCTGGTATCGCGCAGACGTCTTGAAGGATTACGCAGCGTTGCCCACGACGTACGCCGGCGCCGCTGCGTGCGCAGACTGCCACTCGGAGCAGGCTGACCTCAAGGCCAAACACGGTCACAAATCCGTATCGTGTGAATCCTGCCACGGACCGCTCGGCACCCATGCAAGCGATCCCTCGGTCGCGCCGCCGAAGATCAAAGACCACAGTTTTTGCATCCGTTGCCACGAAGCGAACATATCTCGCCCCGCACAGTTTCCGCAGATCGTGGTGGCCGATCATGCCGGCGACCAGAACTGCACCGAGTGCCACAAGCCACACCAACCGAAGGAAGCACCATGACCATGGAAGGGACCACCACACGCCGTCAAATGCTCGGCACGCTCGGTCGGCTCGCAGCAGGGCTGGCAGCGATCTTCGTCACGCGCCCGGTCAAGGCGACCGTGCAAAAAATGGTCTCGACCTCGGCGCCGAAGGAGTATGATCCGACGAAGCATCGCTGGCGAATGGTGGTGGACATCGAGAAGTGCATCGGGTGCGGCCTGTGCGTCGAGGCGTGCAAGAAGGAGAACCATGTCCCGAAGGAGGCGGCCTACTTCCGCACCTGGATCGAGCGGTACATCATCCGCCGACCCAAGCCCGGCTCGAATGAGTTGCGCGGCGAGACAGAGGTGGATTCGCCGAACGGCGGTATCAAGGGGTTCCCGCCGTCGCCGATCCCGAAGGAGGATATCCTCAAGTCGTTCTTCGTTCCCAAGCTGTGCAACCAATGTGAAGGTTCGCCGTGCGTCCAGTGTTGTCCGGTCGGCGCGAGCTTTGATTCGCCCGATGGCGTGGTGTTGGTGGACCCGAGCTATTGCATCGGCTGCGGGTTCTGCGTCCAGTCGTGTCCGTATGGCTGCCGGTTCATGAACCCGATCACCAAGACAGCGGAGAAATGCACGTTCTGCTACCACCGCATCACGCGCGGGCTCAAGCCGGCGTGCGTCGAGGTGTGTCCGACTGGCGCGCGTCTGTTCGGCGATGTGAAAGACCCCGCTTCGAGCCAGGCGCTGCAAGTGTTCGTCGAAAACCACAAAGTGCAGGTGCTCAAACCGCACCTGGGAACACGCCCGCAGTTGCTCTATGCGGGTCTCGATACGGAGGTGCGCTGATGCTCCCGGTGCTCAAGGACAGTCTGAGTGAAGCGCTGCACCAGGTGCAGGGTTTCATCTATCCCAACGAGTTGAACCTCGTTTGGAGCGTGGTGATCGTGGTCTATCCATACATCACCGGCCTGGTGGCGGGCGCATTCATCATGGCGTCGCTGGTGAAGGTCTTTCATGTGAAGGCGCTGGAGCCGATCTACCGGCTTTCGCTGCTGGCGGCGCTGGCCTTCCTGCTGATCGCGCCGCTGCCGCTGCTGGTGCACCTCGGGCATCCCGAACGTTGTTACGAGGTGATGATGACGCCGCATTCGTCGTCGCCGATGGCAATCTTCGGGTTTGTGTATGCGTGGTACCTGATGGCGGTGTTGCTGCTGGAGTTGTGGTTCGATTACCGGAAGGATTTCGTGGCGTGGGCGGAGCAGTCCAAGGGTCTGAAACGACTCCTCTACCGCATACTGACACTTGGGGTGACGGACACCTCGGAGGAATCGGTGCGGTTTGACGAGCGCGCGGGCCGGTTCATCACCGTGGTGGGAATTCCATCTGCGTTCCTGCTGCACGGCTACGTGGGATTCATCTTCGGTTCGATCAAGGCCAACCCGTGGTGGGGGACGGTGTTGATGCCGATCATCTTCATTTTCTCGGCGATGGTCTCGGGGATTGCGCTCGTGCTGTTTCTCTACGTGGTGGTCTCGAAAATCCAGAAGGTTGCTCTCGACATGAAGTGCCTCGAAGCAATCGGGAAGTTTCTGTTCTACGCGCTGGTGATTGACGCCGCCATCGAGTCGCTCGATTGGATTCACCGGCTCTACGAGGCCGAGGAATCCATTGATGTGCTCGTGCTGCTGGCGTCGGGCAAGCTCTACTACTCGCTCGGCCTGGCGCAGGTGACGCTCGGCACCATTGTGCCGTTGGCCATCCTGGGCTGGATGCAGGTAGTGTCGAATCGTCCGACCGAACGAGTCCGCACGGCTCTCTACTTTCTGTGCAGCCTCCTGATCATGAACGGCGTGCTCGCCATGCGCTGGAACGTCGTGATCGGCGGGCAACTCTTCTCGAAGAGTTTGCGCGGGTTCACCACCTACAAGCTCGAGGTGGCCGGCCACGAAGGCTTGTTCATGGCCATCGTGCTGTTGATTGCGCCGTTCTTCATTCTGTGGGGGTTGGCGAAGATCTTCATGCCCGGGACGCCCGGCGAGGAAAACAAACCATTGGCCGCCGCCAAGCCAGGATGATATGAAACGGCCATGAGCACGGAATCTCCGAAAGAACTCCCGCCGTTTTCTTCGTTTCGAAACTGGCTGTCGTTGACGGGCCTGGTGATCGCGCTCGGCAGCTTCTTCGCGTTCGTCCTCTTGTTCCTGCTGGATTCCTTCGCGCACTTCGGCAACCCGTACATGGGGGTTGTGATCTACCTGGTCGCGCCGGCAGGCATGCTGTTTGGCCTGCTTGTGGCCGGGCTCGGCGCCCTGATCGAACGAAGGGGTTTGCGGAAGGCCGCCGCCGGCGCGCCCGCGCCGTTGCTGATGATAGATCTGTCGCGTCCCCGTCATCGCCGCATCATGGGCTTGTTCATCGCCCTGACAATCCTGTTTCTGATCTTCACGGCATTTGCGAGTTATCACACCTACCATTTCACCGAGTCGGTCCAATTCTGCGGCCAGATCTGCCACACGGTGATGGAGCCGGAGCTGACGACCTATGAACACGGTGCGCACGCACGCGTGGATTGCACCGCGTGTCACATCGGCCCGGGGGCGACCTGGTTTGTGCGCTCGAAGCTGTCCGGCAGCTACCAGGTCTATGCCGTGCTCGCCGACAAGTATCCGCGGCCGATTCCGACGCCGATCAAGAACCTCCGTCCCGCCCAGGAGACGTGCGAACAATGCCACTGGCCCAAGGCGTTTGTCGGCAACGTCGAGCGCACCTACATGCACTTTCTCTCCGATGAAACGAACACCCCCTACTCCGTCCGTATGCTGCTCAAAGTCGGCGGGGCCAATCCCAGCCGCGGTCCCGTCGGCGGCATCCATTGGCACATGAACGTCGCCAACAAGATCGAATACATCGCCACCGACAAGGATCGGCAGGTCATCCCCTGGGTGCGGATGACGGACCCGCAGGGAGTGGTCACGGAGTACGTCACGCCCGGCTTCACGAACGAACCCGGCAAGCATCCGGTACGACGGATGGATTGCATGGATTGCCACAACCGTCCCGCGCACAAGTTCGGCAAGCCGGACGCCTCGATTGATCTGGCGATGGCGACCGGGCGGATTGATCCCACGCTGCCGTACATCAAGAAAAACGCTGTGGCCGTGCTGACGGAGACCTACGCGACCGAGAAGGAAGCGATCGAGACCATCGCCACCAAGCTGGCCGGCCAATACCCGGACAGTCCGCGTATCCGTCCCGTGATTGATGTGGTCCAGCAGATCTACCGCGAAAACTTCTTCCCTGAGATGAAGGCGACGTGGAAGGAGTACCCCGATCACATTGGCCACAAGGAATGGCCGGGCTGTTTCCGTTGCCACGATGGTCAGCACAAGACCGTGGATGGGAAGAAGGAAATCAAGGCCAACGATTGTAACGCGTGCCACATCATTTTAGCGCAGGGCAGCGGCACTGATCTGGACAAACTCACACCCCAAGGCCAGCCGTTTGCCCATCCCGGAGGCGAGTATGGCGATCTCAAATGCAGCGAATGTCACACGGGCGGAGGAATGCCGTAGCCTGGGACGCGGGCGCCCTGTCGCCGCCTGTCTCATATGGTTGCTGTGCCTTGCCCTGAGCGCTCCCGCTCTCGCTTCCTCGAACACCATCGCCAACAGTGACTGCCTCGCCTGTCACGAAGACCCGGCGCTCACCAAGAAGATCAACGGCAAGACCATCTCGCTGGCGGTGCAGACCAATGTCTTCACCAAGTCCGTCCACGGCAGTCTGTCGTGCGTGGATTGCCACGCGGACATCAAGGAGGTTCCGCACGGTGAGAAACTCGCGCCCGCCCAGTGCGCGAGCTGCCACGAGGCCGAATCGAAGGAATACTCCGGCAGCATCCACGGCGTGAGCCACCAGATGGGCGCGTCGGCGGCGGCGGGCTGCGCCGATTGCCACGGCCATCACGACATCGTCCCGGTCAAACAGGGCGATTCGCCCGTGTTCAAGCTCAACCTGCCGCGCACGTGCGCGAAGTGCCATAGCAATGAGGGCGTCACCGACGAGTATCGCATGAAGCAGCCGCACGCCGCGACGCATTACCTCGAGAGCATCCACGGGCGCGCGCTGCTGCAATTGGGATTGATCGTCGCGCCGTCGTGCAACGACTGCCATGGCGTCCACGACATCAAACGCAGCGTGGATCGCAGCTCGCCCATCAACCACGCCAACATCGCCAGGACGTGCGGCAAATGTCACGTCGGCATCGAGGCGACCTACAACGAAAGCGTCCACGGCCAGTTGCTCACCAGCGGTGACCAGAAAGGCCCCGTCTGCACCGATTGCCACACCGCGCACGAAATCGAGACGCTCGTGGGCGGTCATTTCAAGTACAACAGCGACCAGCGCTGCGGCAAGTGCCATCAGGACCGGCTCACGCACTACCGCGAGACCTATCACGGCAAGGCGATGGCCCTCGGCAAACCCAACGTCGCGTCCGATGTCGCCGCGTGCTACGACTGTCACGGACACCACGATGTGTTGCCGCCGTCGAATCCGAAGTCGCGGCTCTCGAAGGAGAACATCGTCGCCACCTGCCAGAAATGTCACCCGAAGGCCAACGCCAGTTTTGCCTCCTACATTCCGCACGCCAACCCGCTCGACAAAGTGAACTACCCGGTGCTGCACAAGACTTTCGTGTTCATGACTGCGTTGTTGATCGGCACATTCGGGTTCTTCGGGCTGCACACGGTCTTCTGGCTCTTCCGCTCCGGCTACCTGTACCTGCACGACTCGAAGACGTTTCGTGAGGCGAAAATTCGCATTCAGACCGACGATGAATGGTTCACCCGTTTTGTGCCGTTCGAGCGCTTCCTGCACATCCTCGTGGTGACGAGCTTCCTGCTGCTGGTGATCACCGGCATGCCGTTAAAGTTCTATTACACCGACTGGGCGAAGACGATCTTCCGTTTCATCGGCGGCGCCGAAGTCGCGCGCGCGCTCCATCATTTCGGCGCCATCATCACGTTCCTCTATTTCGTACTGCATCTCGGCGAACTCACCCTCACCTCCTGGCGACGACGAGCGCAATTCCGCGATCCCGCCACAGGCAAGATCGGATGGAAGCGGGTATGGCGCGTCCTGTTCGGACCCGACTCGATGGTGCCGACCTTACAGGACTGGCGCGACTTCATCGCGCACCAGAAATGGTTTTTCGGCAAGGCCCCGCGCCCGCAGTTCGACCGCTGGACGTACTGGGAGAAGTTTGATTACTTCGCGGTATTCTGGGGCGTGGCCGCCATCGGGTTATCGGGATTGATCCTGTGGTTCCCGCAATGGTTCACCCAGTTTCTCCCCGGCTGGATTATCAACGCCGCGCTGGTCGTACACTCCGACGAAGCATTGCTCGCGGCGGGATTCATCTTCACGTT
>CAZOTB010000055.1:0-37366 GCA_964582645.1 uncultured Verrucomicrobiota bacterium
CGCAAGGCGAAAATTCCGAGATTTCCCGTGTCGGTTGACGAACTCGGGCTAGGGGTCAACTCTTGAAAGACGAGCTAGGGGTCAACTCTTGAAAGTTGAAAATTGCCTCTTGATCACCGCGAGTTTGCCCGCCAGTTCCCGATCCGTCCGCGCCAGTTCTTCCACCCGCTTCACCGCGTGCGTCACCCCGCTCTGATGCCGATACCCGAATTCCCGCGCCACCTCGCCCATCCGTTCCCCGCCCAGACGCACCCGCGCCCACATCTGCACGTCCGCGTCGGCTTCCTTCGCCACCAAATCCCTTACCGCCTGCTGCACCCGCCGCGCTCCCTGCCGCTCCGTCCACCGCACTTCCTCGTCCGCCTCCTTCGTTCGCACCAGCTTACGCGCTTTCTCCCACAACGAATCCGCCCCCAACACCAGCCCGCCCCGCAATTCCTCCCACGGACTCGACACCGCCTTGCCGAACACCCCCGCCATCGCTTGCCGATACTCCCGTTGCGCCGCCCCCACGCTCTTGCCCCAGAGATACAGCCAATCCAGACAGAGCCACTCCGCTTTGCGCGCCAGCCCCGCGTACGCCCGATGGCTGCTCCACGGGTATGTGTCCAACTCCGACGCCCGCGCCGGCGGGATCGGTTCGGTCTTCTTGCGCGGGCGAACCGGGTTGAGATGAATGTAGCGCACCAGTTCCCGCCCGTACTCCTCGGCCTCGACCAGTTGCGCCTTGAACCGCCCCTGGAACAAATGCCCGCTGCGCCGATGGCGGCGATTGAACCGCACCGTGTAGGTCACCTGCAGCCAGCCGACGGCGCGGCTGAGATTGCCGCGCGGGGTCTCGACCACAAGGTGGTAATGATTCGGCATCAGGCAATACACGTGCACCAGCAGGCCGAACTGGGAGACCGTTTCGGCCAGCGTTTGCAGGAACAACGCGCGGTCCTGATCGGAGCGGAAAATCTTACGCCGCTCGTTGCCCCGCGCCATGACGTGATACACGGCGCCCTCGAATTCGACTCGAATCGGTCTGGCCATGATGGCGGGACAATAGCAGGCAATCGCCAAGTTTCAACTTTCAAGAGTTGACCCCAACCCCGGCGACGGTCAATCGCCCGGTGACAAGCCGTTCTCGTACTACTCGCTGAAGGTGGCCACTGCGGGCGACGAGATTTACTTCACCAGCGGCGTGACGCCCGTCACGAGCAACGCGTTGTACGTGTGGCAGGTCGAGCTTCCCTCCAGCGACACCAACTACTTGGCGAACCTGCACAGCCCGTTCAACATCTACTACGCCACCTCGAACGCCGTGCCGCAGAATGCGTATCTGATGGATCTGACCTATCCGCTGGCGGGCGGCGGGTTCCTGTTGCCGGCGGTGCCGGAGCCTTCGGCCTTGCTCTTGGCTGGTTTTGGAATCCTGTTGTTCGCCCGCTGGAGACGGAACGCCCGATAACGCCGGGCGGATCATCCGTCCTTCTGCTCGAAAATCCCGCAACCACGCTCTTGCCCCCATCCTCAGGGGATGCTACAGCAACCGAACATGGTTGCTGAAGGATGAGCGTCGCGAGTTCCCAACTTTTCCTGTTCCTCGCGCTGAACGCCATCGTTTTCGTCAATGCGCTTTGGTTGACCTGCCTGTTCGGCGGCTGGCGGACCTGGTCGGAACGTCTGCTCGACTGTTTCCTCTACTTCGTCGCGCTCATCGTCCTCAGTTTCGAGGTCCTTCACTTCGCGCGCTGGATCACGCTGGATGGGCTGTTTGTTTTCCACATCGCCGTCGGACTGGCGCTCGCGATCGCGGCCCGACGACGCGGATGGGAGGTGCGGAGTTTCTTCACGCTCGAACCGGTCCGCGGCCTCGGCGGGATCGGACAACTGCTGCTGTGCTTGTTCATCGCCTGGTTATGCGCATACCTCTACTACTGCCGGTATCTGCCGCCGCGCGGGACGGATGCGTTGATTTACCACCTCGTAAAACCGGCCCACTGGCTCCAGGAGGGTCATCTGAGTCTGATGCCGCTGCCGTTCGCCGATCCGAATGTGCCGTACGGGCCGATCCACGGGGAGCTCTTTCTGGCATGGTTGATGGTGCCGTTTGGGCAGGAGATGGTGGCTCGGTTTGGGCAGATGCCGTTTCTCGCGATGATGATGGTTGCCCAATACACCCTCTGGCGGCGCTGGTCGCTGAGCACCTCGTTGGCCATGGCGTGCGCTGGATTGACCCTGGTGTTCAGGCCCTTTCTGAGAGAGATCGTGGTCCCGAACAACGATCTCATGATCGCGTGCTGGTGCGTCGCATTCGTCAGCTTCTGGCAACGCTTCGAGAACGATTGGCGAAGCTGGGCTCGATGCGGCGTTGTTTTGGGACTTCTTGCGGGCACAAAGGTGCTCGGGCTTATCTACCTGGCGCCTGCGATTCTTCTGTTGGCGTTCAAGGCCTGGATGCTCCGGCGGAGTGTCCCGATTCGGGAGCAGGCTGTGGGATGGGTCGCCTTGGTCTGCGTCTCCGTTGGCGTTGGCGGCTTCCAATATTTTCGCAACTGGGCGGAGACCGGCAATCCCTTGTATCCGGCCGTTGTGAAGATCGGCGGCGCAACCATCTTTCATGGCGTGCTCGATTCCGACGGAATGGCAGCGGCCCACCACAGCTTCACAGCGGCGTTCGGGTTTCTGTTTTCCGATACCGACACGTTCTCCATGGGTGGACGAACGAAGTGGATTTGGGCAATGGGAGGATTGGCCGCGCTTCTTGCCGCCGTGTTGCGATGGAAGGATCGCAACCAGACTGTGGAGGTGGTGGTGATCTGGCTGATGATGGCCATCAGCTATGTCTTGTTCATCTGGAAGGTGCCGTACCTCGATGTGCGACTTATCTTCCCGGTGTTCATCGTGGGTTTGGTGTTGTTGGGCTGGCTTCTACGCTGGCTGGGAGCAGTCTCGCACGCCGCGATCCCGGCCGTCGTGCTGGCGGGCAGCTTCGTCTGTTTCGCCACCGAGTCGATCCAGATTCGAACGATCGTTCTTTATACCCTCATCGGCGCGCCTCTGTTGTTGGCGATGGTTCGAGTTGCCCTGCAACTCGCTCGCGTCCGCACTGTAAGATGGTCCCGCGTATTGCCATTCTTGATGATTGCATTGTTGCTGCTGCTGACCGTGTCGGTGTGTGGGCCGTTTGTCGAACGATACCAGGCCATGAAGTATAGGGCATTTCCAGTGGTCTGGCCCAGACATGCCGAAGCATGGATCTGGCTGAATGAACAAACCCAACGAGAGGGCGCTGTGATCGCCTATACCGGCTCGCCGCACATCTATCCGTTGTTTGGACAGGAACTGCAAAACTCATTGATCTACTTGCCGGTGGAAGCGGAACCAGCGGAGTTCCTGCACCAGATGAGCGCCCATGAGGTTGTGAAGCCGGATTCTGACACCGCGTTTCGGCACCACGTGATTCGGCTCGCCCGAGACCAGCCAGACGAAAAGGCCTGGAGCAGGCGCATCCTCGACTCCAACGCCACGTTCCTGGTGGTGATCAGCGAGGGTAGCTCAGAACCGATCGAGCGTTCCTGGGCGGAAAACCGGCCGGACGTTTTTCAGAAGGTGCTGGAACGACAGGCGATCACAATCTATTGGATCGCGCGCAAGCCGGAGCAGACGAGCTAACCGGCAGGTCGAGGGCCGCTACTTCGAAGGCGCCAGCTCTGCCAGGCGTTTCTTTGCATCCTCGACGTACTTCGTGGTCGAGTACTTGAGCATGAGATCGCGGTACTGCTGAATCGCGCTTTGCTTGTTCTTCTCAGTCTCCTGTGGGGTGGCACCGGGGAGTTTCTCGGCACACTGACCACCGAGCCACAACGCTTCGCTCGCAAACTCGGCGTACTTCTCGTAGAAGAGCGAGACCTTTTGGAAATTGTCGAGCGCAGCCTTGTAGTCACCCTTCTTCATCAAGCATCTCCCCAATCCGAGCAACGCCCGGATGCGCGCCTCACCCTTGAGCTTGACCGTTACATCCTCGTAAATCTTGATCGCCTCGTCGCACTTGCCCTGGCTTTCGAGCACGAGCCCCTTCCCGAACTGCGCATCGGCGGCGTGTTTGTGCCAGGGGAAATCCTTGATGAGCCGGTCGAACTCGACAATGGCTTTCTCATACAATCCGGCTTGGAGGTAGGCGTTGCCGAGTCCCCACACGGCGTGGGCAAGATTCTGTTGATCGTCTTTGTACTGCGCCTCCATTTTCAAATAGACATCAATGCCTTCGTCGAACTTCTTCGTTGCGACCAACAGCTCGCCGTATTGATCGTAGTAATCGGCCGCCAGCCGGATGTCGCCCGCGCCTTCGAACGCCTTGCGAAACGTCGCGATCGCCTCCTCGGGCTTGTTGATCTTGTAATAGACAGAAGCCAGGCAGAACAACACTTTCGCTGCCAGAACCTGATCGCTGGCAAACTGCGAGGAGAGCCTGTTGAAGTACGCGTCCACATCGCTCGGCTTCTCGATCTCGGACACAACTTTCGACAGTTCGAGCTGCGTCAATCCCTCGAGTGCGGTGTCCACCTGTGTGGCGTTCGGGTACTCCGTGAGCAACTTCTCGAACGCAGCGATGGATTTCGCCGCGTTCTCGCGCCAGGCGGCCTTGCCCTTTTCGTCCTGGGCCTTGTAGTTGCCGGTCGAAAGCGCGGCGGTCTGCCAGGAGTTGCCGATCCGGTAGAGCGCGTCGGGGGCGATGGGGTTGTCGTGGCAGTCCTTCACGACAATGTCGAACTGCTCGACCGCCTTGGGCCAGTTCTTTTCGTTTTGGAATTTGTAGCCGATCCAGAAATGGGCATCGCACACGAGCGGATCCTTCGGGAACTTCTGGATCAGCCGCTCGAACTCCGTCACCATGTTGGTCCAGTTCTGTTTGTTGTACCAGACGATGGCGATCTGGTACTGCGCGAGCGGGCCGAATTTGTCGCCGCTGTGCTTGTTCACCAACTCGCCGTACGCCTTGACCGCCTTGTCAATGTCGTCCTTCTCCTCGTAACACTGCCCGATCTGGAACAACGCATACGGGATGCGATCGCTCTTGCCCTGGAAGTCCTTGACGAAATCCTCGAGCAGGCCAATCGCCTTGTCCATCTCCTTCGGCTCGGTCTTTCCCTTGCCGCGATGACACAGTGCAATCTGCAGCTTCACGTCATCAATCAACTCGAAGCTCGACGAGATTTTGCCGAAAGTCTTGATGGCCTCGTCGAACTGCTGCGTGCCTTTCAGGATGCGGCCCAGCGCGTAGTTTACTTCATCGCCGGCCTGTTCCCTGAGATCCTTGCTCTTCAGGGCTTCGTCGATGAGTTTTTTCGCCTCATCCGGTTTTCCCAGAGCGTCGAGCGCCTGCGCCAATCGCATCTGCGTGGACGGTTTGAGGGTGGACTCGGGATAGTCCTCCAGCGCTTTCTCCAACACCGCCTTCGCTTCCTCGAACTTGCTCTTGCGCATGTACAAATCGCCGATGGCCAGACCGAATGGTTCGCCCAGCTTGTCGGCGCCGTAGTCCTTCTGAAATTCATCAAACGCCGCCTTGGCCATGTCCGGCTTGAACGCGCCGACGTAACACGCCACGATCTGGGCGGCCGCGGCCTTGGCGACCTCGGGGTCTCCCTGCTTGGCGTGGGGCAACAGAAAGTTGTACATCACCCGCGCCTCATCGTATTTCTTCTGCTGGAAGAAGCAGTCGCCGATGCGCATGTACGATGCGAGAAGCAGGTCCGGGGAGGCCTTGATTTCCCTCAGCTTCGAGCTCTCCTTCATCCGCAGGTTGCGTAACGCCTCGGCGCGTCGCTTCTCTCCCGCTGCCGATGCCTGGCCGAACAGCTTGGTGATCATCTCGAGCTTCGTGTTCTGGCTCGCCAACACCTCCTCGCGCGTTCGCACCGAGCGATAGTACGAGATGGCGGTCTCGTACTCCTTGAGTTGAATGAAAATCTCGCCCGCGGCGTAAGCGGCATCGTTGGCGAGCGCGATGTCCGTCGAGGCAATGATCTTCTTGAACAGATCACGCGCCTCCTCGAGATACTTCTTCGCGTCGTCGGCCTTTCCCTCCCGGCGCAACGCCGAGCCGTGCGTGCCGAGCACCGTGGCGAGCAGATACTCGGTGTCGAGCCGCAAATCGCTGGTGGCAAAATCGCGGAGCTGCTGCCGCAGGTCCCGCGCGGAGTCGTCGTATTTCTCGATGCGGAAGTACGCCAGCCCGCGCCCGTAAAGCACGTCCGGCATGGACTGGCTCTTCGAGAAGTCTTTGATGAAACTCGTGTAGGTCTCGATCGCCTTGGTGTAGTTGTCTTTCTTCTCCTTCGGCTCTTTCAGCGCTCCCGCGTAGCGCGAATAGGAATCGCCCACCAGTTGTCGGGCCTGCTCGCGGAGTTCCGCGCTCGGCACCTTGTCGGTGTCGAGTTCCTTGAACCGCTGGATCGCCTTTGGGTAATCCTCAATCAGGTAGTAACACCACGCGAGATTGTAGCGGATCTTGAACACGCCGTCCGGACCGAGGTCACCTCCCGTGGGATAATCCTTGAGAAATTGCTCGCCCACCTCAGCCGCCTTGGCGTACGCGCCATCCTGCATCGCCTGTTCGCACCGCCCCGCCAGATCGGTTGCCGGGCCGCCCGCGCCGAGCGCCACGAGGGGCAACGCCAGCAGCAGGCAATGCAGCCACGCCACCGTCCGCCATGAGATTCGATCCATGAAAGTGATTCGGTACTCTGCGTGGTTAGACACGGTTCTGCCCATTGTTGTTCCCATCCGTTCGGAGTTCCCTCACGACCCTCGTCGGTACGAGGCGCTGTTATAGACATCAGCGACAGGCAGCACAAGGAACTTTTGGCTGTGGCATCTAGCGAGTTCGACCCTTCTCCCGGAACCGGCGGGGTGGCATGCCCGTGTGGCGACTGAAGATCTTGGCGAAGTAGTTTGGCACGCGGATTCCGACGCTGCGGCCGATTTCTTCGACCGACTTGTCGCTCTCCAGCAACAACCGCTTGGCCTGCTCCACCCGGTACCGGTTGAGATACTCGATGGGGGAGAAACCCGTTTCGCGTCGGAAGACTCGCGAAAAATGAAACATGCTGGTGCCAACCGCCCCCGCAATCTGCTTGATGGACGCAGATTGGTCGTAGAAACGGGTGATGCAATCAATCCCTTTGCGCACGGTGTCCGACAAGGGACGGCCTTTGCCCACTTCGGCGAAGCTGACATTCGAAGCGCGACTGGCGAAAAGTTCCGCGAGGATCAAGAGCAGCACCGCCGCCGCCTTCGGTTCGTACGCAGGCGGAGGGCGGCTCGTGATCGCCATCAATTCACGGAAGAGCGATTCCATTCGCGCGGGGTTAATCGAGGTGAACACCGGCTCCTGGTCCGCGCGCAGTTCTGTGAACGTCCGCGGCAAGTCTTTGCCGTTGAACAAGACCCAGTAGAACGCGGCGCGCGAGTTGCCCTCGTTGCCGTAACTGATCTTCTCCGCGATATCCATCAGGCACGCCTCTCCGGGACCGGCCACGTACAACCGTTTGCCGAAGCGGTGCCAGAGTCGTCCCCGAAGCATGACGTGAAGGACGTACCCGTCCTCGCCTTGGTGCTGCATTTGGAAGCTCGGCGGGGTTTCCGACTTTCCCACCGCGCGCGGGTACAGCCAGAGTTGTTGGGCGAGCGCGCTGGGATAATTGAAAAACTCCATGCCATGCGCATTGCGGGACCGTTTCCATTTCGCGGGCGGCATGAGTGCCACGCCAGGAGATTGAGGTGGTCGTTTCGCTGCCATGCAGGTCACGGTCTAAATACGACTGGCCCGCGATAGAGCCAAGAAGAATGCGTGTGCGGTCGTGCGCAAATATGTTCCAGTTTTTAGCAAAAGAGCCGCGTTTACCGTTCAGGCGCGAGCGCGCTATACTGCGAGACGAATCGGAACACAGGAGTCACACATGATTACACGCCTTTCTGCACTCACGACATGCATGCTGGCGGCCACGATGTTCGCCGCGACAGTCCAGGCAGGTCAGATCATCAGCACCAATCGAATCAGCGAGGATTTCGAGGCCAATACCGTCGGCCTCAACGCGACGGGATGGAACTACAGCTTGAACCTAAGCAGCTCCGGCCTGATCCAGAATGACGGCGACGCCCATGGGAACTACCTCGCCCTTCGCCTGGTCAGTCCGGGCGGGCAGGACGGCGTCAATCTGCACTGGGGCGACACGGTTTCGCAGCCGCCCGTCCCAGCCGAGCGCTGGACATTGGACGGCATCCTGACGTTCGACATGCGACTGGCCACTCGGCCCACCGCGTTCGGCACGTTCCGAATGATGGAACTGGCCGCGAACAACGAAGTCAGCGGGCCAAACAACTCCCACCTCACGCCCATCCAGGCCTTCGCCGCCGATGCGACGGGGGACGGGTCGTGGACTCTCATTAACAGCCTCGGCTACAGCTTCGCCCTGCAGACCAACTTCTGGTACACCATGCAAGCCAAGTTCTACGCGAACAGCAATTCCCTGGTCGCCAACGACGGCATTCCGCGCGGCAGTTGGCAACT
Source organism: uncultured Verrucomicrobiota bacterium (assembly GCA_964582645.1). Classification (GTDB taxonomy): domain Bacteria; phylum Verrucomicrobiota; class Verrucomicrobiia; order Palsa-1439; family CAZOTB01; genus CAZOTB01. The sequence goes on from CAZOTB010000055.1 coordinate 8,561, forward strand.
CAATGTGCTGTCCAACACCGTGCTCCTCGCCACCTCCTCGGTGATGTCCCTCGGCCATGACAGCTTCAACATGCCCTATGGTTTTCGGATCAACCAGATGACCATCGGCAACTGGTTCAGCAGCGGCGTCGGCTTCGACATTGACAATATTGTTCTCGTCGCGCCCGAGCCGAGCGCGGTCATGCTGCTGGGAATGGTCGGACTGCTGTTGCTGCGGCGGAGGCGATGAAGCACACTCAGATACTGGATACTGGATTCTCGATACTGGATATCCAGCATCCAGCATCGAGCATCCAGCATCGGCGCCAGCTTGGCTTCACGCTGATCGAGCTTCTGGTCGTCGTCGCCATCATCGCCGTGCTCGCGGCGATGCTGCTACCGGCCTTGCAGCAGGCGAAGGAATCATCCCGCCGCTCGGTCTGCATGAACAACCTGCGCCAGCTCGGCATTGCCTTCCACAGCTACGCCGACGAGAACAACGATTGGTTCCCCACGCCCACGTTGCCGGGTTGGTGGGAGCCGACGTTTGGCAGCACCGCGCAACGCTGGCCGCTCTACGCCGACAACTCCGTCTGGCAGGAGACCCACGTCTATTACATGCTCAAGCCGTACATCGCGGGCAACGGACAGTTGTTCTATTGTCCCAGCCAGCGATTCAGTTTCCCGGGCGCAGCGACCGAGTTTGTGTATGCGACCCGGTTCCCGCTCGTCGCGACCACCAACGTGGATTCGATGGCCGTCATTCATTACTCCGGCAACATTCACGGCAAACGCGCCGAAAATCCGCGGGCGCGCGGTGGCTATCTTTTCTATGGCTTCCAGGGCATCCCTACGTGGCCCGAGAGTCAACAGGGCCCGAACGAACTTCTGCTCTTCGATGCCGGCACCGGCTGCGCGGGTTGTACATACCGGGCCAATCATCAGGCGCGCTTCCGCGAGGTCGGCAAGAACACACTCTTCGTGGACGGCTCCGTCCGTTGGATGCAGTACAACGACTGGAAATGGGCGCCCTGATCCTCCGGCTCGCTCGTGCACCATGCGGGACTTCCGTGTGGCGTTTCGACACGTTCCATCTGAAAGTATCGCTGCCACATGAAGGATTGTAAGGCACGGATCGTCCTCGAAAACGCCTTCTGTCGTATCGAGGTGATCCGGCCACGCGGATTGATCCCACGGCCGTGTGAAAGGAAGGCGGGGATCGGGTTGACCGCCAAACCGCGGCTCGCCGTGAGCGTGGAGCGCTGACCCATGAAATCCCGTTCGACCATCTACTGCTCCGTCCCGCTCGAGTTCGTCCAGCCGTGGGACTACGAGAAACGCATCCGTCAAATCAAGCAACTGGGCCTCGGCAACATGACTTTCCTGTCCACGACCTTCCACGTCGGCAACAGTGAGAGCGACCGTCAACGATGGAAGGATGCATTCCCGGAGCTGAGCGCCTTGATTGATGCGACGCCGAAGTTCCCCGCCCGGCCCCGGCACGGCATGGCGCGCATCCTGCCGCTGCCGCTCGATTTCTGGATCGAACACCTGCGCCGCTGTCGGGAACTGGGGCTGAAAGTTCTGTTCTACCCGCAACGGCGAAACACCTTCTCGCCCGCCGATACCGCGCGGCTGACCCGGGCCGGCAAGGGGGTTGTCGTGTTCGACGAGGTGATGGGGGAAGCCACGAGCATCCTCGCGCACGGCTTCACCCTGGAAAAACTCCGGGAGCGATTCGGCCCGAGCAAGCGGGTCTTCAAGAATGCCGGCAACCTTGACCCGCAGATCATGCGCGACTGGTTCTTGACCAAGCATCGCGCAGACGTTCACCGGCTGAAGCGGCTCGGCGCGAAACGCATCGCCGCGATCGATTCCAGCGTGCAGTTCCGGCTGGCGATGGAAGTCGGCGTGCACGTGCCCATCTTCGAGCTTGTCCCCTCCGAGCCCTACGAAGGACTGTCTGCGGTGCGCGGCGCAGCGAGGGCCTATGGCGCCCCGATGTGGGGTGTCCACCTCGCGATGGGCTACTACCGCGCGCCGACGGATCGTTGGACACCGGAGCGTCTGCGCATTGCCTGCAATCTGTTCTATGCCGGTGGGGCGAGCCTGTTCAGTGAGCCAAATCTCGCATTCCAGAATTGGGGATCGTGCAGCGGGTTTTTCACCGAGAAAGCCAGCCCGCCGATCCGGCTTGGTGAGGAGGAATGCCGCGAGTTCAACGATCCGATCTGCGTGCGCAGCCGGGCGGTGTTGGCGGAACATTACCGTTTCACGCAGTTCCACGACCGCCCCCAAAACGGTCCGCGCGTGAAGCTCGGGTTCGTCCTCGGCCACCTCGATGGTTGGATCGGCGGGAACCAGCAACAACACGTTTGGTGTGTGGACGATCCCGCGTTCGCCGCCGGCCCCGCCGAGCAGACCTGGCGTCACTTCCGCCGCATGTACGACACCGAGCCGTGGTACGAACAACCGCGCAAATACTACTGGCAGGCCGACCCGGCCAAGCCGTTGCGTTACGGCACGCCGCCCTGTGGCCAACTCGACATCGTGCCCATCGAAGGCGATCTCAGCCGGTACAGCGCACTCGTCTTCCTCGGCTGGAACACGATGACGGCTGCGCAGTACGCCAAGCTCAAGCGCTACGTGAAGAACGGCGGTCGCCTGCTGATGAGCGTGCCGCATTTGTCGCAGCGGCTGCGTCGCGACGCGCCCATGGCTCTGATCAACGATGGCGACTTCAGCGATTTGTTCGGTTTGAAGGTCATCGGTCCGGCCAAGACTTCTGAAGACGTTATGCTGGTCGCGCAGAGCGGTTACGAACCGTATCAGTTGCCAGTCGGCACGCTCTACCTGGAGGAAGCTCCATTGGCACGAGTCAAGCAGGGGAAGACGCGCGTGTTGGCGCAATCGCGCGTGGGCGAGCCGGTGTTGTTCGAGCATCGCCTGGGCAAAGGTTTCGCTTGGTTGCTCGCCATATGGGATTATCCCGGTCACCGCCTCGATGCCTTCATCACCGATCTCCTGCGTACCATTGCCGACGGCGAGCAGGACGACATCGCGTTGGAAGGAACCGATGTGGATTATGCCGTCTATGACCACGGCCCGCGGACGGCGGTTTACCTCGTGAACAAGAACATCTACGGTCAACCGCAAGAGCCGACCCTGATTGTCCGCGGCCAACGAATTCCGATTCGCCTGGAGGGCTACGGGATGCGCGTGGGCTGGTTATCGGCCGGCTTGCTCGTCGCGCCATTGGATCGGTTTGTGAAGCTCACTCACGTCCACCCAAAGCACGGAGGCTGGACGGTGCGCGTCGAGGCGGAACGGGGACGGCGCCGAATCGAACTCGCATGCCCCGGCAAGAGAATCAGTCGGGTCCGGTTGGATGGAAAAACGCTTGCGGCGAAGCGAAACGCCCACGGTGGCGTCAGCTTCGAGTGCGACCTGCACGGACGACACCAATTCGCCGTTGACACCTGACCGCCGGCTCCCACCAAATCAGTTCAACAAGAAAGAAACGCGATTTCCGATGAAGAAACTCCAGTTGATCCTTGGCAGCTTTTTTCTCCTCATGACCGACGCATTCTCCGCACCGACCGGGGAGCTTTGGAGCGGGAACTTCGTCAAGAACCCCGGCTTCGAGGAGGACTTCGTCAACAACAACGCCGAGGCGCACGTGCTCAGCTTCAAGGGCGATTGGTTCTACAACCAGAAGGACCTCATGCCCGATTGCTGGGAGTTGAAAGGCGCGTGGACGTGGAACGACCAGACACCGAAGGAAGGTGCCCACTCGCTGAAACTCGGCGCTGACGGGAGCGCGTCGCAGACGTATCAAGGCGCCGTCTATCAGGAAGGCGGTGGCGCATGGGGCGCCGCGCCGGGCAAACCGATCACGATCACCAGGCCAGACCGTTTCCGACAACCCTGGCGTGCGACGGTGTGGTGTCGCGGCAGCGGAAAGATCACGCTGGGCGGGATCGAGGCCAGCGCGAAAGGCGGCACGGAATGGGAACAAGTCACTGTCGAGTGTCCCGCGGACAAAGTCAGCACCAACGCCATGATGACCGTGACCTTGACGGGGCCGGGCGAGTTCGACGATCTGGTGGTGCAGGAAAAACTCCCGGCCACGCCGAATCTGTTGCCGAACGCCGATTTCGAAAACGCCGACAAGTCCGGCCATCCCGCGGGTTGGTCGAAGCAGCAGAAGTTCGATTGGATCGGGCCGACCTATTACGTGTGGACGGATTGGATGCATTACCACGAGGAGAACCGCGGGCCGGTTGGAGTGGACCCGTTGGTGTTCCACGGCGGAAAACAATCGCTGCGATTCGACGTGTATCCCGGTGACGAGAAATTCGTGGAGAGCGACCTCATCGCGCTGAAGCAGGACGCGCCGCACTTGATCGAGGTGAGCGCGTTCGTGCGCGCCGACCGGATCAAACTGATTGATATCCGCTGCGTGGACGAGGACGGCGCGAATTTGCCCTGCTACTACCCGGTTCAGCCCGAATACTACACCGGCGGCACGGCGCTCTTTGGCAACGGCACGTTCGGCTGGCGGTACGTGCGCAAGTTTTTCGCGACACCGTTCAACGCTCCCGCCAAGGCCATCCGCGTCCGGCTCGCCGCGCGCGGCTTCAACGCCAACACGCTCGACGACGCCGGCACGCGCAGCTACGCGATGACGTGCGGCACCGTGTGGTGGGATGACGTCCGCGTCACGGAACGCACCAGCACGGCGGACGAACTGAAGGCGCGCGGCGTCAAGCTACCAAAGTCCAACGACAGGGATTCCAGCGAGATCGCCGATGCATCGCTTGATCTTGGGGAGCGCTTCTTTGGTGAGAACGAGTTGTCATTGGCTTTGAAGAACCCCGCGAAGGACGCGTCGTTCCGGGTCAAACTCACGACCACGCTCCCCGGCGGCCAGCCCGTCGCGACTGAATCCGCACCCGTCAAGATCGCTTCGGGCGGGCGCGGCACGCTCAAGGTGCCGTATCGCATAGACAAACTTGCCGGCGATTTGAAGGAACAGGGCGCGTTGCGCGTGGAATTATTCCGCGACAAGAAGCCGCTCGCCGACGCCACCTACGCGTTCAATACGTGGCCGGTAGTCGTGGACATTGATCTCACGCGTCACTACACGCTGCCCAACGAAAACCCGAACACAGCCTCCTTCAACCTCGGAGTCGCGGCGGCCACGCTCGGCAAGGTGGCGAAGCTCGAGATTGATCTCAAGCGCGTCTCCGACGGGGCGTCGCTCGGGAAACAGACCATCACCGACCTGAAAGCCGCGTTCGCTCAGACCGTGGCAAGCCTGCCGAAGAAGAAGGAGGAGAGCTACGAGTTCAGCATGCCAACTCCGGCATGGTGGACGGACCGCAACAACCTGTTGGTCGTCAAACTCGACCTGAGCCGGTTGAAAGTCTGGCCGCACGACAACCCGACTCGCGACACCGTGGTCGAAGTGCGCGGACTCGACGCCGCCGGCAAGGTGTTGTTCAGCCAACAGAGCGACGGGCTGTGCCGGGTCGCCGCGCCGCCCCGGCAGGAGGCGATTCAGAGCGTGAAGGTGCGCGAGGACGGCGCGTTGTTGATTAACGACAAGCCGCGGTACATCAGCGGCGCGACGCATCAGGACATGCGCATCGCGCACACCAACGAGATCATCGCGCAACTCGGGTTGATGGGTCACCGGCTCGTCGGCGATGCCAACGGCAAGTTCGAGGCGATCCAGAAAATGTGGACCGATCTCGGGCTGTACACGATCCAGATCAAGCCCGTCAGTGGAGACGGCACCACTGCGGCTTACACCAACCTCACCGACGCGCAAAAGACCGAGCTGCAAAACTTCGCCAACGCGGGCGGGTTGCAGTCGGTCGTCTCGATCAACACCGGCGGCTGGGAGTCGCAAATTCCCGACACCCCCGAGGCTCGCGCGGCGCATGAACAGGTCAACGCGTTCGTCCGGCAAGTCACGAAACGTCCGCTCGCGTGGAGTCCGAGCGGCGCGTACAACGCCTGGAACATCCCGGTCTTCCCCTACTACGACATCGTTCACGCCGAGACAGAGATGTGGGGACCGATGGATTACAACGTCATCTTCACGCCGTACATGAAACGCGCGCGCAAGGAGCCGAGCACGTGGGTCTATCTGCCGCAGTTGTACGACAACACGCCGTACGAGCGCTACCGGTTCGAGACGTACGAAAACATCATCCGCGGCTCGGCGGGCACTTCGATGATCCAGGGCATCGGCGACCCGACGTTCAATCGCGGGCTCGCGGGCGAGTTGCGCGGTCTCGAAGCGCCGCTGAACAGTCTCGAACCCGCGCCCGCCGTGACGTGCGAGCCGAACTTGTCGCACATGACGCGCAAGCACAAAGGCAAGACGTACATTCTCGCCACGAACTCAGGCCCGATCATCATGGGACGCTGGAGTTGGAACAAGGACACGAAGCACAGCGGCGCCGCCAGCCACGAAGGCGACAGCGTCAACCGCCTCTGGCAACGGCCCGGTGGCGTGCGAATCCACGGATTCCGCGGGTTGTCGTTGCCCGAGTTGGCGCAGAAGGGCGACAAGATCGTGCAGTACGTCTGGCTCGATCCGAAGGAGACGCCCGAGTGGGTCATGGTCGCAGTGCGCGGCGATGGGCGCTACTCACATTGCGGCGTGCTTGGCAAGTTTGACTTCGGAAAGTTCCGCGAAGAGTACGGAAACATTCTGATGTACTCCGAGCTCGAGCATTCAGTCTGGCACGAGATCTTTTGGGTGATGGACCCGCCGACGTATGAGCGCGCGGTGCGATTGATGGGCAAGAAATGGGCCGACGACATGAAGAAGACCTCCGATGCCGGTCGCGCCACGGTGGACGCGAAGGTCTATAAGCCCGAGCATTTCCACGCGCTCGGCGCGTCGCCGAAGCCGGGCACGTGGCATCGGATCGAGTTGGACGCCGACAAGCTGGGATTGACCGGCAAGCTCGTGGACGGCTTCGCGTATCTGACGAAGAATGGGCGGGCGCTCTGGGATTACTCCGTCCTCGAACGCGACGGGAAGGTCATGCGCGTCTTCTGCGAGGACAGCGTGGGCATTGATCGCTCGCTGCTGACCAACGTGCGGTTCAACGTTCCCGGTTTGAAAGCGGGAACGAAGGTGCGCGCGCTGTTCGAGGACCGCGAGATCACCGCCGTCGAGGGCGGCTTCACCGACAACTTCGAAGGCGTGGACACGTACGGTTTCGAGGCCGGCGCCGTGGTCGGCGACATGTTCGGCTACGTCAAAGACGACAACCGCGATCTGCCGCGCATGATGCCGAGCGGGTACGGCTACAGCTACGGGCCGACGGCGGTGCATGTTTACGAGATTGAGCAATAGAGGCGATTGAATGTGTGAGCCTGTCTCCGGCAAGCGACAGCCTAAGCTCCGTAGGAGCGAAATGTTTATAGCAGCCCCATGCGCAACCAGGCCAAGCTCCGTCAGGAGCGACACGTGATGGCGGAACACCCACACATGCCGCTCCTAACGGAGCTCAATCGGTTCGTGGATTGACAAACTATAAACAGGTCGCCCCTGACGGGGCTTGGAAGCTCCAGCGTATGAACCGCATCCACATCAGTTGCCCAGTGTTTGTGTTGGTGTTTGCAGCGGCATTTTCCGCCGGCGCCTGGCCCACCGTCTATCCCACCGGCACCACACTCTACGATCCCGAGAAGACCGAGAACGGATACGTATTGTTCGCGCCGCTCGACGACGGCGAAGGCGGTGACACAGGCGTTCTCTACCTCATCAACATGAACGGGCAGGTGGCTCATCAATGGAGCGTCCCATTCACGCCATTGCAGGGGCGGTTGCTCCCAAGCGGAAACGTCGTCATCATCGGTCGCAACAACAAGGGCGCGACCAAACGGCCCGGCGTCGGCAAGTATCACATTGGCGGCGCGTCGGGCTGGCTGGTCGAACTCGATTGGGACGGCAAGCTCGTGTTCAAACACGTGGACCTCGCGATGCACCACGACTTCGCGAAGCTGCCAAACGGCAATTACCTCTACCTCGCCTGGGAGCCGGTGCCACCGGAGTTGTGCAAGAAAATCCGCGGCGGGATCAAGGGCACCGAGTTCGAGAACGGCGTCATGTTCAACGACAAGCTGGTTGAGATTGATCCGCAGGGGAAAGTCGTTTGGGAATGGCGCGCCAACGAGCATCTCGATCCCGATCTCGATATCGTCGGCCCGATGTACAAGCGCGAGGAATGGTATCACGGCAACAGCGTGTGCGTGTTGTCCGATGGCCACATCGCGCTGTCCGGTCGCTTCACCGATTCGCTGCTCGTGATTGATCGCAGGACCGGCAAGATCATCCTTCGTTGGGGCAACGCCGCGTATCTCGACAAGAAGACCGGCCGCATCGAGTACCGTACCGGCACCGAGGTCCTCGGCGGTCCGCACGATGTGCGCGAGATCCCTGCCGGCTATCCCGGGGCGGGCAACCTCACCTGTTACGACAACGGCACCTACACCAGCGCCTCGCGCGTCGTGGAGATAGACCGCACAGGCAAGTTGGTCTGGCAATCATCCGATCCGCGCTCGGGACGCAAACATTACTCGTATCACCTCGCCGGCGCGGAACGGCTTCGCAACGGCAACACGCTCGTCTGCGACGGCGCGAACGGGCGGTTCTTCCAGGTCACGAAAGACGGCCGCGTCGCGTGGGAGTACATCAACCCGTTCATACCATCGCCGAAATATCAGGGCGCCGTCTTCAATGTTCACTTCTACGGCCACGACTATTGCCGCCAGTTCCAAGGCCTTCCATCCGCCCGTGGCCCTGCTGTCTCGCCTCCGTCCGCGCTTGCTCCACCAAAATAGCGAAGCACCAGTCTGCCCGCCGCGTCATTCCGCCCAGAATTCCGGTTGCATCGTCTTCACCATCCCCAGATGCTGGGCGATGGCGAGCAGGACAGGGAATTGGAGCACGATCGGGCCTTCGTAGCCGCACGCCACGCCCTCGAAGGTGTAGAACTCCGTCCCGCTGCGCACGCCACCGATCATGCGACCGAGCGCGTGGCCTTCCAGAATCTCGGCGCACATCTGGTCGGCGACTTTCTTGAAACCGAAATCCGACATCGCGCGAATGTAGGAGTAGGCATTGCAGAGCGTCAGCGTTCCGTTGCAGTAGATGCCGAATCCGTCCGCGCCATCGTCGCGCACGCCCTTGCCCCAGATCGGATTGTCCATGTAGCCGCCCTGATAATCGCCGGGGCGGATCGGAATCAACGCGGACGGCAAACCCCAACGGAAGTTGTCGAGGCCGAGTTCGAGGCGGCGCGCTTCCATGCGCTGAAGAATCCTCCGGGCCTTGGTCGGTGAAACGAGACCGTACAAGCACGCCGGTGCGTTCACGCAAAGGTGGCCGTAATCGTGAAGCTCACCATCCTTGCTTCTCCACGAACCGAGCCAGCCGGTTTTGGGATTGTAGAAGCAAGGCTCGAAAGCGCTGTGCATCCTGACGGCGGCATGTCGGACGCGCGCGGAGAATGGATGATCGCCCGCCGCCCGGGCAAGCGCGACGACGTTGCGGAATGCCCGGTACGTTTCCACCATGCTGTACCCGTCGTAATGGCCGAAGTTGACGCAGTCCCAGGCGTTGGTGACGTGACCTTTGTTGCCATAGTTGCCGGTGGCCAGCGGCGCGACGACGAGGCCACGACGGTCCACCTTGGACAGAATCCGCTCGATGGTGCGGCGAATGAACGGCCAGACATCGGCGAGCCAGTCTGGGTTCGGCGCGACCTGATGAATCCGTCCCGTGGCATTGAGCACGGACGGATCAGAGTCCTGATAATGCTCGCGCGAGTCGCCGTAGCCACGCCCGTCTTTCAACGCGAGCGTGATCGTGTACCGGGCGAGTTCGATGGGCACAGGTCCCGATTTCGGTGGCGCGGTGTAGGCCGCAAGATCGGTCACGCCGGTTTGCGAGAGATGGCAGTTGGTCGAAATGGCGTTGTTGGAGAAGCCGGCAAGTTCAGCGCGGAACATGAGGCCCGGTCCCCAATTGCGGCGGAGCTCGGGATGTACTCGTTTGTAGTAGAGCGCTTCAGCGCGGGCTTTGGATTCGTGGCCGCGCTGAAGCGCTTTACTACGAACCGGTAGCACATCGCACACGCGAAACTCGAACGTGGCTTCCGCACGGCGCGTTTGCTCCAACACAATCCCCGCCCAACTAACGTCGTGCTTGCGCCAGCTCTCGACTTGCAACCGGGCGGTGTCGCCATCCGTCTGCCGGCAGGAAAGATTTCCGTAGCCCGGCGCGGCCCAGATCGCCGGCAGGTCCACCGCGCCGGCGCGTCCCGGCTCCTGTCGCGGCATGCCGAGCGTGGCAACCATCGAGGTTTGTGCCTTCCAGACAAAACGCCACGCGTCCAGTTCGAGCATTTCGCGTTTCGTGTTCGAGTTCTGAACGAGACGCAGGTTCATCCCGTCCGGACGCACCTCGAACTCGGCATCAATGGAAACCCCATCCTCGACGTGGAGATGCTTGTACGAGACCACGTTGCCTTCGACCGAAACCTCGCCACCCCACAGACGCGAATGCGCGTCCCAATCGAGCGTGTTCCAAGCGGGGCCGGAAAGCACGCGCAGGTCACCGGGGCCGACGAGCGCGTGCGGATCGTAGAAGTTCAACTGAAGCGTCCGATGGAAGATGAGGTTGTCCGCCGATTTTCCGCCGTGGGCGCTGTCCCAGCCGAGGTGCGTCGTCATCGGTCGGCGTAGTGAAAAGCCCACTGAAAACGACGGAGAGGCAAACCGCACGGCGTCATTTTCCGAAAGCACTTTCAATTTGCCACTGCCTCGCGGACGATTGCGACGGATGCGGAGTGGAGGTTGCATCGGCAGGTCGCATTCGTGACGCTTTACCGGCTCGCCGAAAAAGTCCACGTGCTTGAGCGTGTCGAACGGGACGTAATGCGGATTGGCCCATTGCTCGCCGCCGGACGGGCCAACGGTGTGTTGCTTCAGGCAATCCACGCGGAGGAAGCGCGTGTGCACGCCGCCAAGTGTGAGCCGGTGATCCTTGCCGGGCGCGGGACGCGGCAATTCTTTTTTCCACACGAGTTCCCATGATCGCGTCGTGTCGTTCCATGCGTGAACGATCAGTTCGGCCGGCAACGCGCGGTTGTCGTCGCTGCCCCAGCGGACAAGCGTCGGCGTGATGATCATCCCATCGAGGCGCGGCTTGCCGTAGAAGCGATAGTACTGCCGCAGGCCGATGGCCGGGACTGGCTGCTGCGTGGGCGCGTCGGAGTAGCGATGCCAGATGGCGTGGTTGATTTGTTCGTAGCGGATTGTGGCTTGCATGGAACCAGCGGGAGATTCCGCCTGAAGGCGGTACACCAAACCTGTCGCTCAGGGATATTTCCAACTCCAGATGAACTTACCCGTCTGCAAACAATGCCGGACGGCGGAAACGTGGCCGTCGTAGTACAACACGTTCGCACGATTCCCAGGATGCCGGAACGCGATGTAATAACGTGGCCAGGCATACGCCGTGTCCACATGCCAGGTGAAAAGCGCAGTGTCCAAGCCCGTAAACCAGATCGGCCCGTCCATGAGGAAGGCGACCTGCGAAGCGCTCGTGACGCGCCACGCGTTGAAACTGCCGCTGTTTGCGTTGAAGGTCCGCTCCCCGAGCAGAGCCGGCCCCTCCGTCGTGTTGCCGCCCGAGAACAGAAACTCGTTCACGGCGTAACTCGACGGCACGATGGGATGATCGAACATTCTCGTGTTGTAGCCGCTTGGATCGGGATTGCCGTCGTAGTAGTTGACCGAGCGGATCTTTTTGTCGTCCGCCGCGCATTGGAACACCGGATGCCGCGCGCCGTTGGCGCCGCCGGAATAGCTCTGGCCCGAACCGAGAGAGCTCTTGCCCATGATCTGCCAGTAGTACTGCCCATACCACGCGGCGTTGGAGGGGACGCGCCCGTCGTTGTCCGATGCGTACACGGCAAACGAGGTGTAGATCTGCCGCAGATTGCTCATGCAGACGGCTGCTTTGCCCTTGGCCTTCGCGGTCTGCAACGCCGGAAGGAGCATCGCGGCGAGGATCGCAATGATGGCAACGACGACCAAAAGTTCGATGAGGGTGAAAGCGGAGGAAGAATGGAAGGTTGGAAGACGTGAAGACCTGGGTTTCTTCACCCCTCCATTCTTCCATTCTTTCACTCTTCCATCCTGCTTCATCGCTTCCGACGCAGCATCAGCATGCCACCCGCCACCAGGAACGCAATCGCGCTCGGCTCGGGAATGAACAGGATATTGTCTATATCCACGCTTTCGCTCGTCGGATTCGGTCCCGCGGTGAAGAAATAAAGTCGGTCGATGGCGAGCGGGGACGAATTCACGCTCAGATCGTTCTGGTTCAGGTACAGGTAGTTGTTCGTAATCCCATTCCAGCTTATCGAGTATGTGCCGCGCGGATCACTGCCGGTGGCCGCGAAATCCACCCGAATGGTTTGCCAGGAGCCGATCGGGAAGTTGTTGGTGACCTGAGCGAAGCCATTCGGATCCGGGACGCCAAAGCCGGAACCGTTGCCCCGAGATCGAAATATCAACGGAGAGTTGGTGTTGAACGCGCTGTGAAAGAAGTCGAGTTCGATGGGCTGATAGCAACTGAAGCAGACGCCCGGCTTGGATGCGTACAGTATCAAACCCAACTGGGTGTCGATCCCCTGGTTGAACCGGATGTCGAATTGCAGGTAGCCAGCCGTTTCCTTTCCGCCTGCGAGGGGAACGTCGTCGCGGGCCGCCACGTTGGCGGTGCTGCCACTGGTATTGCGCAGGGCCAAGAACTTGTTCGCGCCTACCGCATCGACATTTTCTGTGACGGTGGCTCCGTTCGTGCCGGCAAGCGTCCAAAACGGCGCGGGCGGTGCGCCCACCGTGTCGTCCTGGAAGTCTTCCCTAAACGACGCCGAGCAAAAGCCGCCGCTCAATGCCAGCGCTGCCCACGCGACTGCTGCAAATGTGAGGTTGAACCGGCCGCCATAGGACGCGGCCCCAATGGATTTCCTGCAGTTGTTCATACGATCTTCCCCTGGTTGGTTGTTTCTGATTTGCTCCCCGGAGCCGCCGTGCTCCATCCTTCGATCAAGGAAGGAGAAATCCTCACCTCGCGGGACCGGACGTTCGCGCCCGAAGTGATCCGGTGAAGCAACAACGCTCCCTCCCGGCCCACTTCGGCCATCGGCAACTCGATCCGCGTGAACTTGTCCCGTTGCGCCGTGGGCGAGGTTGTCTCGTAACCGAGAACGCTGATCTGTCGCGGCACGTGAATCCGGGCGTCCCGGAGCACGCCGTGAACCCACTGCGCCCATTCGAACTCCGACGCGAACACGGCCGTCGGCATCGGGTCGGCGTTCTGCAGCCAATCCGCCAGTCGGTCTGCGGGACCGTCCGTCCATGAAGAGAGGTTGGCAACCAATCGCTCATCGTCATCGAGGCCGAGCTCTCGCAACGCGGCGCGGAACCCGGCGAGCGTCTCCCGTTCGTAAAGGTACCGAAGGTTGCTCCCGAGAAACCCGATGCGGCGATGACCGAGCGAGGCCAGATGGCGAACGGCCATTTGCCCCACCGCGAAGCTGTCCACGTTCACGGAATGAACCGGCTGCGTGCAGCGATGATCGCCGAGAATGACGATGGGGAGTTTGCTCTGACGGAGGCGTTCGATCAGTTCGTCGTTCGCCGCGCCATAGATCAACCAACCGTCCACGCCACCGGCACGCGTCAGGTGCTCGACCTTGCTCCAGTCGGCCGGTTCGGTCACGCGCACGAAGGTGAGCGAGGCTTGCAGCTTCGACAACTCGCGTTCAGCTCCGCTCATCATCGCCAGACACACCGTGTCCAGTTGCATGTCCTCGCCGGATAGATAAATCAGACCGACCTGGTCGAAGTTCGTGGATTTGTTGTTGTGCCGCGTCCTCGCCAATCGCCGCGCCGCATGGTGAGGCACGTAGCCCATGTGCCGTGCCGTGGCCATTACCCGGTCTCGCGTCTCGGTGCAGATGCGCCGCTCGCGCCACTTTCCGCTCAGGACAGCGGACACTGTTTCCTTCGAGACGCCGATACGATTCGCAATGTCCTTTCCACTAATCATCGCTTGCTACATCGGTGTAGCAAACTGGGCGGCCGGTGTCAATCCATATCATCGTTAGCCTTCACGCCCATTTCGCTCCGTGATCACCAATAAGCTGGGGTTCGTCCAACTCTGGACCTAATTTCGTGTCGCCATGTGCTATCGCAAATCCACCTGATCTTCGCTATCTAGTCTCGAATGCAATCGCCCACACTCGTCGAACGCTCGCCCGTGGAACGGGTATTGGTTGTCGCGCGTCTCGAATGGAAGGAGCGCGACTTTACTTACAACGAAGCCTCTTGGCCGGGCCATCAACTCCAACTGGTCGAGCGGGGAGGCGTCCATATCGGCAGCGGCGGCCGCAGCTACGAGGTCGGCCCGGGGACGGTGATGTGGTTCTACGACAACGAAGATGTCCATGGCCGGGTGTTCGATGCGCCCTGGCGGTTTTACTCGGTCAATTTCCTCGCGCCGAATTTGCCGCCGCCGAGCTTCGAGCGGCGGTTCATTCGCTTGCCGTTGCAGCGGATACTCCCCCGCTTCGAGGCACTGCGCGGTGCTTGGACGGACACCCGTGTCCCGCCGCTGGTGAGACTGTTCACAATCCAGGCGCGGCTGCTCGACATCCTCGCCGAGGTGACGACGCCGGGACAGCTCGCGGTGCGCGTGGGACAGGAGACCGCCGTGTGGTGGCAGGTCGAGGCCGAGTTGCGCAAAGACCTTCGCCGTGCAATTGACGTGTCATGGATGAGCCAGCTCGTCGGACGCAGTGCCGCGACGATCACGCGTTCGTGCCGGCAGGCGGTGGGGATTTCGCCATTGAAGCGGGTCAAACAGATGCGGATGAGCATGGCGCGGGGACTGGTCTGGATGTCGAAGCTGACGTTCACCGAAATCGCCGAACGCGTGGGCTACGCGCGCGTGCATGAGTTCTCGCGCGACTACCACAAGTACTTCGGCGCCACGCCGACGGAGGACCGGGAGCGCTTTCCGCGAATCTACAAACGGGAGTTCGCGTTGCCGTACACGTCCGAGGGAATGGCGTGATCCGACGGCTGCTTCCCTTGCTCCTACTCGGCGGGTTTCCTTTGTCGGCCACCTCCTCCACGAACCGAGTCGAGTTCGTCCCGGTCGCCGGTGCCTATCAAGTGGCGAAACACCCGACGCTCCCGGCGCTGTACGTGGGGCTGTACGACGCGCCCGAGTCGAAAAATCTCATCACGTTCCGCCTCGGCCCCGACGGTTCGATCCTCACCAACAGCCAGCGCGTATGCGACGACTATTTTTCCGCCGACGGCAAGACGCCGAGCTTCCGGCATTGCTTGCGATCCATCGCGGTCAACGCGGAGAAAGGCTTGCTCTGCCTGGCTGCGTACCCGGTTACCGCGAACTCCGTGACGACGTACGGCGACACCAACAACTTCGACTTTGTTGTGGTCGCCCTCGACGCCGAGGGCCAGCCCGCGAAACGGCTCCGGCTGTTCCGCAGCGACATCTCGGGTCAACAGGGGTTCATGAACCTCCGCTATCTACCGTCACTGCGGCGGTTGTTCCTGAATTACTACACGACTGTTTCCTGGCTCGATTTGGGCAACGACGGCGTCCCGGTCTCGGGGAAGACCGCGTCATTGCTCGCGCCGCACACGATGTGGAATTGGGTGTACGTCCCCGAGTGGGATCGCTTCTATGGCAATCGCGTCGGGAGCGAACTGGCGATCTTCGAAGTCAAACCCGGCAGTACGGAAACGAGGTTTCATCAGTTGCTGCCCACGACGCGCGGCGGTGGTTGTCCCACTGAAATCCAGGTCAGCTCCCGGCATCGCAAAGTGTACGTTCTCGACACCGTGCCCGGCCGCGAGTTGATCGTGTACTCGCTCGACGCCCGCGGGCGGTTGATCGGGGTGCCGCGTCATTTTGCCATCGGTCCGACCGGGCTGCTGCGCTGCGATTTCAAGTCGGGCCAACTCTTTGCGGTCTCGAAGGAGTCGGTGCGGATGTTCTCACTCGACGCCGAGGGAGTTCCCAAAGGCGCGCCCCAAGTGCATCCGCTCAACCACGGCGACATTAACGACGCGTTCCTGGACGAAGCGACCGGAAAGCTGTACATCGCATGCACCAAGCTGCCGAGCGCACAACCGTGATGCGGCAGTAGAATGGCCTTGTGTTTCGTGAGACCCTCGCAAACCATTCGACAGCAGCCGTTCGCAGGGGGTGGTGAACTCTCATGAATCTTCAGGCGCATCTGCTGTGGCTCTTGGTGCCGCTTCTTTGCTTCTGGCTTGTCTCGATCGGTTTCAGCGTGCGCCTGTTCCGTCGCCTCTCCCGCGGTGAGAAGCTCACCGCTTCGTTGTTCGACGTCATCTCGTTCGTGTTGGTCCTTGCCCTTATGAGCCAATCCCTGGTGATCAAGATTATCGCCTGCATCATCTGGCTGTTGGCTGGATACCTCTGCGTTCCTTTGCTCCAAAGACTCTCAGCCTATGAGAAAGCCGCCATTCTCGCACTCGACTCATCCCTGGCGCTCACGATGGGTATCTGTTTTGCGACCATGGGCATCTCAGAGGAAATCCGGATTGGATGGTCGCTGGTACTCGTGGCCCTGTCCTCCGCGTCGGTGGTTCTCTTCTGGCTCGGTTACTGCCGGGACCGCGGGATTCGGTGAGAGGAATCCCAAGGATGCGTTCGTCCTGTGCTCCAGCCCGATTTGGAAGCAACGATTGCCAGGCTTCTCGAACGGGCTTTCACCCGCCCGCAATCGCCCCAACAATGAGATACGGCTCGGCACCGGACGCGACCGCGGCGGGCAGTGGGGCGTCGGGCGATTCGTTGGAGAGATCTTCCTCGCAGGCGAAGAACCGCAGGAACGCGCGACGCTTTTTCGTCACGTGGTCGCGGATCGTTCCTTTGAGCACGGGATAGCGAGCTTCGAGGGCATCGAGAACGGAGCGTTGCGTAACTGTTCCAGCGACCTCGAGATGCACCTCGCCGTCCACGCGCGCGAGCGTGCGCAGATGAAACGGGAGGACGACGCGAATCATACCGGAGAAAATCCGAAATCCGAAATCCGAAGCACGAAACAATGTCGAAATTCGAATCGGCAATACCCAAACGGGGGGACATGGTCGGGTTCCGAGTTTTGAATTTGCTGCATTTGGATTTGTTTCGGATTTCGATATTCGAGTTTCGGATTTACTGCAAGGTCTGCACTTCCACCGACAACACCTTCGGCAGGTCGCGCGCGATGGGCGTCCAGTTGTCGCCGCTATCGGCCGAGGCGTACACCTGGCCGCCGGTGGTGCCGAAATAGACGCCGCACGGGTCGAGTTGGTCCACGCACATCGAGTCGCGCAGGATGTTGACGTAGCAATCCTTCTGCGGCAGTCCCTTGGTGAGCGGCTCCCATTCGTTGCCGCCGGTCTTGCTGCGATAGACGCGCAGCCTGCCGTCGGGCGGATAATGCTCGGAGTCGCTCTTGATCGGGACGACATAGACGGTGTTCGGTTCGTGCGCGTGCACGTCAATCGGGAAACCGAAATCGGTCGGCAGGTTGCCACTGACCTTGTGCCACGTCTCGCCGGCGTCGTCGCTGCGGTTGACGTGCCAGTGTAACTGCATGAAGAGCGTGTTTGGCTTGGACGCGTGCTTGGCGATCCGGTGGACGCAGTAGCCAACCTCGGCGTCGGGGTCGGGCATATACTTGGACGTCAGGCCCTTATTGGTGGGCTTCCACGTTTTCCCGCCGTCGTCGGTGCGGAACACGCCCGCGGCCGAGATGGCAATGAAGATGCGATTTGGGTTCTTCGGATCAAGCAGGATCGTGTGCAGGCCCATCCCGCCGGCACCGGGTTGCCATTTGGCGCCCTGGGCGTCGCGCAGGCCCGGGATTTCCTGCCAGGTCGTGCCGCCGTTGGTGGACTTGAACAACGCCGCGTCTTCCACCCCGGCATAGACGGTGTCGGGATCGGTGAGCGATGGTTCGAGATGCCAGACGCGCTTGAACTCCCACGGATGCTGCGTGCCGTCGTAGGAGAGGTGCGTGCCGACCTTGCCTTCATAGACGAACTTGTTGCTCTCGCCGCGGGGAAAGCCGTCCGGTCCGGTCAGCTCCTCGGGCTTGCTGCCGGGCGTCTCCCAGGTCCTGCCGCCATCGTCGGAGCGCTGGATGACCTGCCCGAACCAGCCGCTGGACTGCGACGCGTAAATGCGGTTTGGGTCCGCGGGCGAGCCTTTCAGGTGGTACATCTCCCAGCCGCCGAACAGCGGGCCGTTGATCTCCCAGTTCTTCCGCGCGCCGTCTGAAGTGAGAATGAACGCGCCCTTCTTTGTCCCGACCAATACTCGTACTTTGCTCATTGTATGCTCCTTCTGTTACCGGGTTGTTTGCTCCAAAACCGCTCGCAGATTCGCGAAACCCTGCTCGAACTGCCCGCCGACCATCTTGTCGCAGTCTATGAACAGACCGACGGCCTTGGCCATGAAAGTGTTCTTGCCGGACATGCTCCACGTCACGATTGTTTGATCGCCCTGTGGTTGGAACGTGAACTCGGCTGTGTTGGTGGCCTTGAATGGTTTCAGGAACTCCAGCCGGAATCGGACGAGTTCGTTCGCCCGGCTCTCCGAGATGGTCATGTTGCCGGTACCGACGTTCTTATCGCCGTCCCAATGGAAGATTGCGCCAACTCCCGCTGGCGGGCCTTCGTACCTGCCTTTCGCGTTCGGATCGAGCCTCGCCCAAGGCGACCAGGCTTCCCACTTGTGGAGGTCGTTCACGTGCTTGAACACCGTCGCCGCAGGTGCCGGGAGCGTGGCCGTGCGCGATACGCGAAAATCCGCTGGCCGCGATGCAACGACGCCGACGAACAGGACGAGGATCGTGGCGATGGCGATCCGGATGTAGATGGTCATACGTTTTCCTTTGGGTTTGGTGCTCATGCGGCTACCCAGCGTTCCGTTTGTGGATGCAGATCGCGTTGCCGTCCGGGTCATAGATGAACGCCATGCGGCAGACGGGCGTGGTAAACGGTTCGAGGTGGAACTTCACGCCACGCGCGCGCAGGTGCGCGATGGCTGCGTCGAAATCCTCGACCTCCAGCCCGACGGCGCAGCCGGACGCGGTCGGTTTCCAGTCCGGCGCGCCCGCGCCGAGCGAGAGCGTGCCGTTGGCGATGTCGTATTCCGTCCACTGCATCCCGCCCGGCTCACCGACGGCATGGGTCGCTTTCAAGCCGAGCACTTCCTCGTAAAACTTCCTTGCCCGCGCCATGTCAGTGACGGGGTAACAACTGAACGCAATCTCGGTGATTTTCATCGGGTCATGTCCTCTTCCATCATCTTCAGTCCAGAATCTCCGCCTCGACCAGTTTCGCCAGAAGCGTCAGCGATTCCTGCCGCCCGAGATAACACGCTTCGGCGGGGATGACGGACGGCACGCCTTCTTGCACGATGTTCACTTCCGTGCCGCAGAAGACTTTCTTCAACGTGATGGTCGCGATCATCTCGCCGGGCAGATTCGGGTCGTCGAATTTATCGGTGTGCCGGATGCGCTCGCCCGGCACGAGTTCGAGATAGTTCCCGCCAAACGAATGGCTCTTGCCGCTCGTGAAATTCGTGAACGACATCCTGTACGTGCCGCCGACTGTGGCGTCCATGTGATGCACCTTGCCGGTAAATCCATTCGGCGGAAGCCACTTGGCCATGGCGTCGGCGTCGAGGAACGCCCGGTAGATTTTCTCCGGCGAAGCGCGGAGCACGCGGTGGAGTCGGATCGTGTTGGTTTCCATGATTTGATTTCCTTCAGTTCAATAGACCGGCAAATTGTTTCCGGCCGACCCAGAGCAGATACAGCGCGCACACGATGATGAGATCGAGCATCGGATTCAGCAGATCCTTCGGGGTGGTGAGGAAGATGTGAACCGCGATGATGTTCACGATGATCGGGCCGAGCAGGAGCAGGCCGAAGTTGCGCGTGCGCGAGATGGCGACGAGGATGCCGCCGAGGAGTTCGAGGACTTTCACGAACGTCATGTAACCGGTCGGCGCGAGCGCGGCCATGAAGTGCGCGATCGGTGTTCCCTCCGGCATTTGGGGGATCGGGACGAGACGGAATAGAACCGGAATGCTCGCCGCGACGAAACACAGTCCGAGCAGCACGCCAGCGATGGCGGGGAGGTGTTTTTTCATGTGTTCCCTTCTTTTCGTCAGCGGGGACTTCTCAACCTGTTTCGTCAAGCCGCGCACGTCCTGCTTGCCGGAGTATGCTGCCTTCAGTTTCTTGATATGGAGTGATTCGCTGCGCTTTCATGATGCGTTTCGCTTCACGATGTCTCACTCGTTCCTTGGGGTTCTGTGGTATCCCCTCACGCCACAATCACTTTGAACCCGCCATAAACCATGCGCTTCATGTCGAACGGCATGGTCTTTGGCATCTTGTCCATGCGCGGGTCTTTCATGACCTTGGCGTTGACCCGGTCGCGGTGCGCGCGCGATTTGTATCCGATGTACGAGAACAACACGGTCTCGCCTCGCTTGAGCTTCGCCAGTCGCGGGAACGGCATCCCGTACTTCGTCTGGAGGTCGTTGCCCACGCATTCCTTGTAGTCGAGCGCGCCGTGGTCGCGCCAGATTTTGCCCGCCGCGGCCGCCATGCGACGGTAGGCTGGCAGATTCTTCTTGGGGATCGGAATCACAAATCCGTCCACATACTTCACGTTGTTCCTGCTCATGTTCATTTTCCTTTCTGTTCACCCGGCAACCCGGGAAGCTCCACGACCGGCCGCACCTCGACCGTGCCCCAACGGGCGGCGGGAATCTTCTGGGCAATCTTGATCGCCTCGTTCAAGTCACCGGCCTCGACCATGAAATAACCGCCGAGTTGCTCGCGCGTCTCCGCGAACGGGCCGTCGGTGATCATCGGCTTGCTGTTGCGCAACCGCACGCACGTCGCAGTCGCCACCGGCTGCAATGGACTGGCCGACACGTACTGGCCGCGCGATTGCAACTCGTGGCAAAGCTGGGTGGACTCGGCGTAACATTTCTCGCGATCCACATCGGCGAGGACTTTCTCCTCGGCGTAAATGAGCAGCATGTATTTCACGCGCGCGCCTCGGCTGTTTCCTGTTCCCTGTACGCGCGGGCGAAGTGTTCGGCGAAATCCTCGGGACCGAGGACCTCCCGGATCTCGACCTCGGCCTCCTCGAACGGCGCGCGCTTGAGCCACTCGACCGCCTCCTGCTTCGATTTGCATTTCCACAACCAGAACCCGCCGACCAATTCCTTCGACTCCGCAAACGGCCCATCGGTCACGATGGCTTTCTTGCCCGCGAACTTCACCCGCGTGCCCGTGGCTGGCGGCGCCAGCCCTTCCAACGCCAGAAACACACCGGCTTCGTTCAACTCCTCGTTGAACTTTCCCATCGCGGCCATGAATTCCTTGCTCGGCGTCTTCTCCCCCGAGCAACCTTTTACGATCACCATGAATCTCATTGTTGTTTCTCCTGTTGGTTGTGAACTGTTGATTTACCAGCTAGTCGTTCGGGAAAGTCAGAATTCGACACCTCCCGCAATCTTTTTTCCAGGAATCGCCGCTCCGCCTCCTGAGTCGTCAACGCCAGCGCCCGATCATAGGAACTGCGGGCCTCGGCGGCTCGCCCCAGCCGCCGGTAGAGATCGGCCCGCGCAGCGTGTGCCAGGTGATAATCTGTCAGGTCGCCGCGAGAGAGGATTCCCTCGATCAACTCCAAGCCGGCCGCCGGCCCGTCGCGCATCGCCACCGCCACAGCACGGTTCAACTCCACGACCGGCGATGGGTGCAACGCCAGCAACGAATCGTAGAGTTCCACCACTCGTGCCCAATTCGGCTTGCCGGCATGGACGGCGGCGATGGCGGCCTGGAGCGCGTACGGTCCCGGCGACGCCATCGCGCGCTCGACCAGCGCCAGACCTTCTGCAATCAGGTCCCGGTTCCACAACGAGCGATCCTGGTCTTCCAACAAAATCAAATCGCCGTTCGCTGATGTCCGCGCGGCGCGCCGGGATTCCTGCAACAACATCAGCGCCAGCAGTCCGGCTACTTCCGTGTTCGGCAACAATTCCAGCACCAACCGCCCGAGCCGGATCGCCTCCCCGGCCAGATCGGTGCGCGACAAGGTGGAATACCCTTCGTTGAAAACGAGATAGACCACTTGCAACACTGTCTCCAACCGGGCCGGCAATTCTTCCGGGCCCGGCACCTGGTAGGGAATCTTCGCTTCGCGAATCTTCGACTTCGCGCGCACGATCCGTTGGGCCAGCGTCGCCGGTGTGGTGAGGAACGCGCGGGCGATTTCCTCCGTCGTCAGGCCGCAGACTTCCCGGAGCGTCAGCGCCACACGCGCCTCCGGCGGGAGCGCGGGATGGCAACAGGTGAAAATCAACCGCAGCCGGTCGTCCTCGATGTCCGATTCGACGGATGAAGTTGCTTCGAGTTGCTCGGCGATCTTTTCCTGCGATTCGTCGAACCGCGCTCGACGTCGGATCGCATCAATCGCCTTGAAGCGGCCCGTCGAAACGAGCCACGCGCGGGGATTGGAGGGCACGCCCTGCTTGGGCCATTGCTCCAACGCAGCGCGAAAGGCGTCGTGCAATGCGTCCTCGGCGAGATCGAAATCGCCGAGCAGGCGAATCAGCGTGGCGAGAATGCTGCGCGACTCCGCGCGATACACAGCGTCCACGGTCTTGCGCACCTGTTCGTCGGCGTTTTCTGTCATGCGCGATCCACGTCAGCAGGGCACAGTTCCACCCGACCAAGCTGAGTGCTCCATTCGCGACGTATCATCCGCCCATCGGCATGGGCGCGTCAAGAACAGTCACAATTCGCTTGTCTCTCCCGCGCGTTGATTCCAAGATGACGCCCCATTTCAAGGAAAGATTTCATCATGAACACACGCATCGAAAAGGACAGCATGGGCGAAATGCAGGTGCCGGACTCGGCCCTGTATGGCGCCAGTACGCAACGGGCGGTTCTGAATTTTCCCATCAGCGGGTACCGGTTTGGCCGACGCTTCATTCGCGCCATGGGCCTCATCAAATGGGCCTGCGCCAAGGTCAACCACGACCTCAAGCGGCTCGATGACAAACGGTTCAAACTCATCTCGCAGGCGGCGGAGGAAGTGATCGAGGGCAAGCTCGACGATCACTTCGTGCTCGACATCTTCCAGACCGGCTCGGGCACGAGCACGAACATGAACGCCAACGAAGTGATCTCGAACCGCGCCATCCAGCTCGCGGGCGGCAAGATCGGCTCGAAAGACCCCGTTCATCCCAACGACCACGTCAACATGGGGCAATCGTCGAACGACGTCATCCCCACCGCCATCCACGTCGCGGCGGCGGAAGCATTGCGCGACGACTTGTTGCCCGCGCTGCTGCATCTGCACGGCGCGCTGGCGGAGAAGGCGAAGGATTTCGACGGCATTGTGAAAATCGGACGCACGCATTTGATGGACGCCACGCCGGTACGGCTCGGGCAGGAGTTTGGCGGTTACGCGGAGCAAATCGAGAAAGCCACCGAGCGCGTGGATCGCGCCATCGAGGCGTTGCAGGAACTCGCCATCGGCGGCACCGCGGTGGGCACCGGCCTGAACACACACGAGCAGTTCGACAAACTCGTCTGCGCCGCGCTGGCCAAGCGGACCGGGATCAAGTTCAAGAAGGCGGCCGATCACTTCGAAGCACAGGCCGCCAAGGACGCCGTGGCCGAGGCGAGCGGCCAGATCAAGACGGTGGCGGTGAGTCTGTTCAAGATCGCCAACGATATCCGGTGGCTCGGAAGCGGCCCGCGTTGCGGCATCGGCGAGATCGCATTGCCCGCCACGCAGCCCGGCAGCTCGATCATGCCTGGCAAGGTCAACCCGGTCATGTGCGAGTCGGTCATGCAAGTTTGTTCGCAGGTGTTCGGCGCCGATGCCGCGATCACGTGGGCATGCGCCAACGGCAACTTCGAGTTGAACGTGATGATGCCGGTGATGGCGCACAATCTCCTCGAGTCCATCCGTCTGCTGGCAAGCGTGAGCCGGGCGTTCACCGACAAGTGCGTGGACGGCATCGAAGCGAACAAGCAGCGCTGCAATGAGCTGATCGAGCTGTCCATGTCCATGGTCACGAGTCTCGCGCCCGTGATCGGCTACGACAAGGCCGCCGAGATCGCCAAGGAAAGCCACAAGACCGGCAAGACGGTGCGGCAACTCTGCACCGAGAAAAAAGTCCTGCCCGAAGCGAAGCTGAAGGAGTTACTCGACCCGTGGAGCATGACCGAGCCGGGGGGCGAAGGCTCCGCGGGCGGATGATGTGGGGGCGCACGGCTGTGCGCCCGAGGCAAGAGACACATCATTCGAAATGGGCGCACAGCCGGGCGCCCCTGCGATCTGCACGAACGCGTCGCCCGCGCATTGCATCTGTCTGGTTTTGATCACCGGCTAGTACCTCCCCAATCGTGGATACGTTTTAGGCTGCCGATCGCTCGCGGCACGCCAATCCCGGTGGGGTTTGCTGAAGGTCAGGGTTGCGCGCGGCTCGGCGGCGGCGAAGTGAACAGACGCGGGCAAGCACCTGGTAGAGCGTTGCGCGGACGGATCGGATTTGGACTGGTCAGGGACCTTGGCCAAGTGAGCTCATTTGACAACGAACAAATTTCTCAGTTGATTACGGTAGATGGTTGCCATGTCTTCGGCAAACTACCGGCTGCGCTCTTCGCGCTGCGAGAATGCCAGCGTATCCACGAAAATAGTTAAGCCCCATCTGGCACTCAAGGCCATCCGTCGTTCCGGCTTTACGCTCATCGAGCTACTGGTCGTCATTGCCATCATCGCGATCTTGGCGGCGATGCTGTTGCCGGCTCTGCAAGGAGCCAGAGACAGAGCCAAGACCACAAAGTGCGTCAGCAACATGCGTCAGTTGGTTGTATTGATGCGGTTGTATGCCGAGGATAATGGAGGGTACCTGCTTCAGTACTCGACTCCTCAGCCCTGCCCTCAGAACCATTACTCGCCCCAATGGTACATGGTAGCCTCCTATCTGGGGCCGTTGCCTTCCGTTCCAACAGACCTCTTGACGCTTGCCGCCAAGCATCGGGTTTTTGACTGTCCCGCCACGGAGAGCAGGGTCTGCTTTTGCGGCTCCGGCCTGAACGGCGGGTTCACTACATACGAAAAGATATTCGATTACGTTACTGCGAACACATTCAGTAGCTATGGGTTCGGCAACTACAAGAAATTGGATGAGCTGCCTGCCAAGGCAGTTCTACTGATGGAGATGCGGGCTTCGCTGGCGATAAACACAACCGCGACCGGCCCATGCCCTTTTTTGATTCCATTCGCTTATTACGAGATTTCAACCTCTCGGGTTCCCTTCCATCATTCCAATGGGGCAAACTTCGGCTTTCCAGACGGACGAGTGGAATGGCACAAACGATCCGATTACTAGCCCAGTTGGCAAACCTTACCGGATAGTGCCATTCGATCAGCCACCATCGGGGGCGTCTTCACATACGTCGCGGAGCCGTGAGCGGGGGAATCTCATCCACGGCGAAGAAGCCATTTCTCGCCCTTCTAAGTATTGTTGCGATTACCGGGTCGATCGTTTTCATTCTGAAGACCAGCAACCGCGAGCCGAGTTATAATCCAACGCTCGCCTCCTGCTTGGCGGAACGGATGCTTTTGGAGACGCAGAAACTAGTCGAAGGAGAGATCGTTGTGCTAAGCGTCGGTGAGGGCGAGTTCAAAGACGAAACGACTCAAGCTCAGTTGAGCGGTCTCAAGGAGGCACTACGTAAATTCAAAAGGCTCCAACTCGCAGGAGTGGAGGGACCGGTTCAACCTGAAATGTATGGGCGCCTGACGATAGAGCAAGGCGTGCCTGAGGAGTTTCTTGCGGGCGTTTTGCAGAAGTATCCCCAGGCAAAAGTGATCGTATCCTTTTTGGGCGTGCCGGTGCTAGCGGGTAAGAAGATCGACCCGAGTAAACTTCCGAAAGTCGTCGCCCTGGATAATGCTTACTCGGACGAAGGAAGACTTAAATGGAAGGGATTGGTCGAAAGTAACATCGTGAATACCGTCATCTGCGCCCGCTCCACATCCATTCCAACTTCCCCTGAGGCAAAGAACCCCTGCGACCAGATTTTCAACGCCCACTATCAGATCGTGACTTCTGCCAACGTAAACGAGTTATTCCAGCATCAGCCTCCAGGCGGCACCCAGAGCGAGTAGCCACTTGCTTTCAAAGGTACAGCATTGACGCGGGTCGAGACCGCCACCCCCTAACCACATTTTGCAACTCTTTGCCGATTCCGCGCAAAGAAAAGCCCTCCCGGAAATGATAGCGTTCCTTCCCAATGGAGAGGAAGGAGCGCATGAAGATCAAATCTCGTTCGACATGGAACGTCAGGATCATCCCGGTACTGCTTTGCTGCACAGCGGCGATTGCATCCGCGGCCAATGTGGCCCTGTACACCTTTGAGGGAAACTACAATGACACCAGCGGCTTCGGCACCGCCTTGAATATGGCCCCGACCGTCAATGGCACGCCGCCCACCCTCGTCAACGAGACGGCGCCGTGGATCAAGAGCTTCGTGAACGGCGCCGTGGACGGAACTGCAGGAAGCCCCGGCGGATATCATCTTTCCCCTGGCGGCCGGTACGTTGGTTGATCGCGTCATGATAGACAACCAGATATTCGGCAGCTATTCCAACGGTGCTCCGGGAATCGGGCTGGATTGGTTCAACGTGCCCGAGCCGTCTGTGGCAGTGTTGCTTGGACTGAGCGGGCTGGTGCTGTTCCGTCGAAAGACTTGAACATCCAACGTGCATCACCTACGCGTGGGGGTCGAACTATCGCGGCCACTTCTACGGCCTGCTCAACACGTATCTGCGGCCGGGGACAGTTTTCACCGACGATCAAAACTTCTGGCCTCGCTGTCCGTCGCGACAGGACCGGGTCAACGGGCTTGTTCCCCCCGGGCATCATGCCTGTGTACGCCCACACCCCGAGCCACTGCCTCCACGATGATTACACGGGTGGTGCGCCGAAGACGTCCTTCAAGCGTGCCCAGGTGAAGAAACCGACCGACACCCCCCTCCTGGCTCGATTGCAGTTCGAGTTGGCCGGGTGGCGGCTCGTGGCCGGTGTACTGCAAGGGCTGCTTCCCGGCCGGCGGAAGCGACCCTGCCGCGGGCGAACCCAACGGCATCGGTTTTCGCCACACCCTCGGCGCCAACGTCGGCTACGTGGATGGACATGTCAGTTGGTCGGCGTTGAAAACCATCCAGACCTTGCCGGATTTTTTCCGCCACTTCGATTATCCATGAAACGACGGGTCAATCGTTCTCGTCCTCGACAGCTCGGAATCCGAGTACGACGACGAGGACGAGGAGGAGGACGATGCCAATACCGCGGCTGGGGAATGTGTTCATCTCCGGCACAACGAGCGCGGCAATTTTCTCTTCGGCGACGGCCACGTCGAATCGCTCTGCAGCAGTCAACTCATCGGCAAGTACGGCACCGTCAGTGGCGCGCTCAACTTTCCGCCCTCGGCCATTGATGAAACCGACGGCAGCCGGTAGGTCAGCCCACACTGGACGCCCCCAACAAGTTGAAGCGTGAACTCCGAACGTGATCCTGACGAAGCTTGCGTTGGGAGTTCAAGCTTCAGCTTGGTTTTCCCCGCCCCTGTCGGTAACCTCCGCCCGATGAAGAACCCATCGTTCCGTCGCGAGGACGCGCTGGCCCGGATGCAGGAAGTCATGGGGCCGTTCCCGGGCAACGAGCGGCGCGTGCCGGTAGATGTGCGGGTCGCCGAAGAGCACCCCTCGCCGAGCTTCGTCCGTCGCAAGATCACCTTTGCCACTGAACCCGGCGACCGAGTGACGGCGTGGTTGCTCATTCCGAACCAGATTCGCGAACGTGTACCGGGTATTGTGTGTCTGCATCAGACGACGAAAATTGGCAAAGACGAACCGGCAGGACTCGGCGGCAAGCCCGAACTGCATTATGCGAAAGAGTTGGTGGAGTTGGGCTTCGTCACGCTCGCGCCCGATTACCCAAACTATGGCGAGTATCGTGTTGACCCATACGCGCTCGGGTACCTCAGCGCGACAATGAAAGGAATCTGGAATCACATGCGCGCCGTGGACGTGTTGCAGTCGTTGTCACAGGTCACGCCCGACCGCATCGGCGCCATCGGCCATTCGCTCGGCGGACACAACTCACTCTTCCTGGCTGCGTTCGACGAACGCATCCGGGCCACTGTCACAAGTTGCGGCTTCAACTCCTTTCGCAACTACAAGGGTGGCAATCTCGCCGGCTGGAGCCACAACGGCTACATGCCGCGCATTGCCAGCGCGTACGGATGTGACCCTGCACGGATGCCGTTCGATTTTACCGATGTGCTCGCCGCCATCGCGCCGCGCGCGGTGTTTGTCAATGCACCCATCGGCGATGACAACTTCGAGGTGTCCGGCGTGCGCGACTGCATCGAGGCGGTGCTGCCCGTCTTTCGGTCACTCGAAGCAGAGAGGAATCTGGTCGTGGAGTACCCCGACGCGCGTCATGACTTCCCGGAAGCGGTGCGACGACACGGCTACGATCTTCTCGACCGCTGTCTGCGCGGTTAACCCGAGTTCGTCAACCGACACGGGAAATCTCGGAATTTTCGCCTTGCGGCT
>CAZOTB010000056.1:0-36252 GCA_964582645.1 uncultured Verrucomicrobiota bacterium
CGGTTTCTTCAACAAGGTGCGGCTCATCGCGTTGCCGTACATGAAGCCGCTGATTATCATGAACTTCGTCGGCGTGTTCATCGGCACATTCCAATCCTCGGGTTACATCCTGATTCTCACGGGCGGCGGCCCCGACAACGCCACGCTTGTTGCAAGCCTGGAGATTTTTTACTCGGCCTATGCGCGGCTCAATTTCGGCGCCGCCACCGCGATGTCGTGGGTGCTGGCGTTTTCACTGATCGGGTTCACGCTGTTTCAGGCCAAATACCTGTCGAAAGTCGAGTTTCGGTCTGCAAGCGCGAGATGAAGACAACCTTGAAAGATTGGAAGATTGGAAGATTGGAAGGTTGGACCTCGCCATTCCTCCATTCTTCCATTCTTCCATCCTTCCAGCTCTCTCCATGAGCTTCATCGCCCCAACCGAACGCAAGCACTGGAAGACGCGGTTGTTGATCGCCACGATGTACGTCGTGGTCGTCGCGGGGGCGCTGACGATGGTCTATCCGTTCCTGATCATGGTCAGCGGCTCGCTCAAGGATCGCGTGGACTTCGACCAGTTCGAGGTGGTGCCGTCGTTCCTGCGCGATGACGAAGTGCTGTACCGCAAGTTCATGCGCGCACGCTACAACGCCAACATCTGGCGCTGGCAAATGTCGTCCCGCAGCGATATCGAATCGTTCGCGGACATCCCGTTGCCTGCGCATCAAGATCCGCTCGCGCGCGACTTTGCCGAGTTTCTCGCCTCGGACAACGTACCGCCGGAGTTTCTTACACTCGGACAGACTCGGGAGATCGGCGTTCAGCCGCGGATCCAACGGCAGTTCCGGCACGTTTTGTCCAAACGCTTCCGCGGCAGCCTGGATGAGTTGAACCGCGCGATGGGCACAACGTTTCGTAGTTGGGACGAGGTGCTCGTGCCCGAGATCGAATTGCTTTCGCGCGGCAAACCACCGGCCGTCGGCGCACTGCAGGCGTTTCATCTCGCTGAGTTTCGTCCTCGGATTCCCCGACATGAGTTCTGGCCCATCCACGTCGAGGGGCAATTCTTCACGTGGATACGGACGAAGTTTGGACGCGACATCGCGAACTTGAACGCGGCGCTCGGCACAAGCTTCAAGCGATTTCAGGACGTGCCTTTGCCGCGAACCTATCCTGCGGGCCAGCGTTACGCGCCGCTCTGGGATGCATTCGTCCGAACCCAGGTCAACGAGGCGTTTCTGCGCCTGCGACAAGACAACCCGGCAGGCCTCACGGCGAAGTGCCCGGACTCCGAGTCGGCGGCGCGAGAATGGGTCGCCTTCATTGAGAAAGGGGATTGCCTGCCCTACGTGGAGATCGATTCGGTCGAGTTCCGTTTTCGTGATTGGCTCAAGCAGCACGGCGGCGACTATGAAGACATGGCGCTCGACTTGCCGGCCTACGACGCCTATCTGATGCGCCAGCATCGCGGAGAGATAATCTGGGAGTTCGCCACGCGCAACTATCGGTACGCATGGGATTTCCTGGCGCTGCGCGGGCGCGCCTTCTGGAACACGGTGATCTACTGCGGCGGCAACGTGTTGCTGCACCTGATTGTCAACCCACTCGCGGCCTACGCGCTCTCGCGGCACCGCCTGCGTTACTCACACCTGATCCTTCTGTTCTGCATGCTCACGATGGCGATTCCGGCCGAGGTGGGCAGCATCCCGCGCTTCCTGTTGATCCGCGAACTCGGCCTGCTCAACACCTTCTGGGCGCTCATCCTCCCGGGCGCAGCGCATGGATTCTCGATCTTCATCCTGAAAGGTTTCTTCGACGGGCTTCCCCAAGACCTGTACGAGGCGGCGCAGATCGAGGGCGCGCCCGAACGCTGGATGTTCTGGCACATCACCCTCGCGCTGACGAAACCGATCCTCGCCGTCACCGCGCTCGGGGCGTTCACCAGCGCGTATGGCGCGTTTATGTTCGCGCTGATCATCTGTCCCGACGAACGAATGTGGACAATTTCAGTCTGGCTTTATCAGTTCCAACAGACATCGAGCGAGGCCGTCGGTTTCGCGGCGCTGGTACTGGCGTCACTGCCCGTCTTCGTGGTCTTCCTGTTCGCGCAGCGGGTCATCCTGCGCGGCATTGTGTTGCCGGTGGAGAAATAAATCAGCGTCCTGCATGGCAGCGCCCAGCCTCAGTCAGCCTTCCCGACCTCTGTTGTTCAAGAGAGGCTGGCGGATTGTCGCTATCGCAGCGTCAGTGTGTACTTGTAGGCATCGGTCGTGAAGATGTTCTTGGGGTCGGCGTCGGCCTTCTCGCCGAAGCGATTCATGTACAACGCGAATTGAAGTGTTTCGCGATTCTCCAATAAGGCGAAGTTCGACAAGCAAAGGCTCACAGAGTCCCGGCTGGGATCACGGTCGTCAATGACAGTGACGGTTTCCTTGCGGAGCGCGACACGTTGTTCGTCCACCTCCGCAATCACGAGCGGATACCGGGGCATGTTGCCCGCTGGTGGAGCGGGACTGATGTTGCCGACCCAGTAGAGATTGCCGGTCTTCGTGCTGCGAATGAGACGCGACATGCTCGACGGAGAATAGAACTGCTCGCCCGTCGTGTATCGCATATCGGTGACGCGACTCCAGTTGAGGCCACCGTCCTCCGATGTCGCCATCCACAACCGTCCCGGGCACTTTTCGGGATCAAGGTACTCGTTCGAGCCGCGCGCGACGAGAAGCAATCGGTCGTCGCGCAGTTCGGAGAGGGCCGGCTCCATCAGTCCCCGCGTGGAAACGCGGCGCGGCAGGTAAAACGCGGGAGAGCTTTGCCATTGGTAACTCCCGGCCGCGGTATCCCGGCGTCCGATGAAAACCTTGAGCGCGAAGACGCTGTTCGAGGGTGCACCGAAATGGTAGAGATGCGCAACTTGTCGTTCATCCTCGGGATCGTAGCCGTAGGCGAAGTTCATCTCCTCCTTCGTGCAATCGCCTTGGGTCGGCCAACTCTGGTTCGGCTTTTTCCACGCGCTCCACGTCGCGCCGTTGTCGTCAGAAAACCGCTGGCTCATGCCTTCGTGGAGTGCGTCCGACACCTCGGACGAAAGTTTCTCGATCTGCCGCGCTCCCGGCCCGAGATACCCGCGCGTGACGTACGGCGCACAATAGAGCCGCCGCGCGTGGTAGTGCAGTTCGCGTTTCACATCACAGATTGCGTTCATTCAGTCAGGGTAAGGATCCGAAGATGGTTGCCCCAAGTCAAAGCAGGCACAACCAGGCAGTCATGCCTCGCTCTGCACGGTCAGGCAGAGAATGCGGTGGCGCTGTTCCTTTATGGCGAATTGGCCGAAGGTGTACAGCCATCGGTGATCGCCGAGCTCGACGAATTGTCCATTCATGGCGTTGTAGTAGTTGGTGAACGCGTTCCCTTCGGGATCGCGCTGCCAGAGACCGGCGGTTTCCCATGTCTCTCCCTCATCAAAACTCCGTGCAACATGTAGCCCGAACAGGTCCGGCTCCGGCAATGGATACAGAGTGCGCGAAAACGGGATGCGACAGGCTTGCAACAGCGAGCCGTCGGGCAGTGTCAGCCCCAAGCCCGTCGCGCCGGTGCCGGCGAGATTGGTCGGTTGCGGCTTCGTCCACGTTTCGCCGTCGTCTGGTGAAACCGAGCGGTAAAACCAAGTGTCCCCCGGGCTGGCGGCGAGTCGTCCGAGCTTCTCCCGGGCGCGGATGATCGAGACCAGTTTGCCGTCGTGAGTTCGGAAAAGCGTCTGCTCGTTGAACCCGGCGGGCATTGTAGCAACGTCGCGGATGCCGAGGTCTGGCTCGTAACCGACCTCCCGGTAACGCCACGTTCTTCCGTCGTCGTCACTGAGCAGCACGCCACAACGCCAGTTTTCGCCGGGAGCTTTCGCGCCCCAGATCAGAAACACCAGCCGACCCGACGCGAGTTGGAGACCGCGTTCGATGAATTGTTCGCCGAGGAATGTCCCGCTCTCGTACCATTTCCAGTCGAACTCGGCGCGTCCCTTTTCCTTCCGTCCGATGAACACGCGGTAATCGCGGAACGCTTGGTTCTCGAAGATGCGGCTTTGGTTCTCGGACCCAAGCCGCATGTGAAAGCCGTTGGCGAAGATCGTGCCGCGCGCCGATGGGCCGTTCAGTGACAAGAAGACGGATTCGCGACTGGCTTCCCGGATCACGGACGGTCCAAATGGCACAGGGGAAGTCCAGGTCCGGCCGAGGTCCTTCGTCCGCACGAGATACGGCTGATGTCCGGCTTCGTCATCCTCGAAGGCAGGTGCGAAGACGCACCACAGTTCGCCATCCACCCACGCCAGTGAAGCGGCGCACGCGTCGTATCCGTTTTTCTGTCCGTCGTAGAGGACGCGGTAATCGTGAAAGCTAATTTTGCTCTGATTCATGAGCGCAGCCGCCACCATGCGCCGGTTTCATTTGCCACGGCAACGAGAATGTGGCGTGCTATCCAAATAGAATCGCCGCTTCACCCGCCCCAGACCGGAGGGAAACGACCGTCTCCGATATTGTCTCCGAGCCGATGAAACAGAACATACTTCCGAGGCGGCGTGAGGTCTTTGAGATGCTTGGCGCGCCACAGCGTTTGCTCCCCGTGGCCGAAATGGTAAATGACCGACCAATGATGGATGTTTTCATCGCTCGCGTCCCAGATGGTCACGCCCCTGGCGCTGCTTTCCAGGAAGGATTTCACCAGCGGGACCGTGTAGTACGGTTCCATGAAGGTCGAGGCCGTCGTAGGACTGAACGGCACCCCTTTGCTCTGACACGCAACCTCGAAACGCGCGAAGTCGTAAGTGCGATTCCTGTCCGCGCACGCACAATCTCTGTCCCCGAATCCCCACAGGTAGGCAGGATGACTGGACCTCACCGCGCCCGGCTGCGTAATTGTGCCAGAAATCATAGGCATCAATCGAAAGTCCGGGATAGAGCCAGCGAGGTTTGTCCTGGGCATAATTTCCAAGGTACTTCCATTCCTGAACAAGAATGGGAGCCGATGACGACGGGATGATCGCGAGGCGTCGGCGCAAGACCACGCCATTCGGCAGGTAGCTCGTGGCGCTGGCGGCAGTCGGTGCCCCACTGTCGGTGAAGGGCGTCGCGCTCGGACAGATCAAGACCTGCCGGTTGCCGCTCAGGTAGGGAAAAATCGCCGATGCCCACGAAGCAGTGGCGCCTGCGTCGCCAAAGTTCCAGGTGTCGGTGTGAGTTGGCAATGTGTCTTTGTTATCACCGGCGTACTGCAAAAACGCCAGCCCAATTTGCTTCATGTTGTTGAGGCAAGCGATGCGTCTGCCGCTGTTGCGCGCGTTCTCCAATGCCGGCAACAACATCGCTGCGAGAATCGAGATGATGGCGATTGCCACGAGCAACTCGATCAAGGTAAACTCGCGGCGGCCGGAGCGGTTTCTCAGCTCTCGCATCATGCAACGCTACCGGCGGAGACGTCGGATCAGCCACCGACCGCTCTCGCGAACGTATGGGATACCTGCAATCGAGTGCAGGGTTCGCGCTCCGGGATCAGATATTCTGTCCACTCCTTGTTTCGAATCGCCCGGCGCAACACCTTGCACACGTGAGCGACCGGCGAAGAACGTTGCATTGCCGGCACCATCGGTGGCCCTTGTTACTGGAAGCACAGCGCTGCTTGTCACGCCCTCGAATGGTTGCCAGCAGACGTGTGTTTCGATAGCATGGTGTGTGCATGTCTGAAACCAGTTCACTCTACCGGGCTGCCACAGAATGCGTCGCGCTCGCCGACCTCTCCCATCGCTTGCGCTGGTTGGTGAAGGGCGCGGACGCGATTCGTTTCATCCACGGCCAGTGCACGAATGACGTGAACCGGCTCGCGGTGGGGGAGGGTTGCTACGCCTGCTTCCTGACCATCAAGGGCAAGCTGCGCGGCGACGCGGTGATTTACCGGCTCGGGGAATCCCTCGGAATCGAAACGGACGCGAACCAAGGCGATGCACTTCGTTCGTCGTTGGAGAGGTTCATCATTGCCGACGACGTGCAGATCGAGGATGTGACACAGGTCCTCCGGCAGGGCTTGGTGACCGGGCCCAAGGCCGCGGAGTTCATTCTGCAAAATCTCCCCGGAGCGGTCTTGCCGAAACAACTCTATGATTGCGCGTACCAGCCGGGTAGTTGGCAGGGCGATGTCGGCATTTGCCGGACTCACCGTGCGGAGGCGCCCTGCTATGAGTTGTTCGCGGGCGGGGAAGACTTTGGGAAGATTTGGTCGAATTGGGCGCAAGCTGCGCCGTCCATGCTGGACGCCGCAACGCTGGAGTTGCTCCGCATCGAGGCGGGAATCCCGAAGTTCGGCGTGGATATGGATGAGAATACGATCCCAATCGAGGCGGGTCTGGAAAGCCGGGCGATCAGCTACACCAAGGGCTGTTACATCGGCCAGGAGGTAATTTCGCGCATCCACTCGCTCGGGCATGTGAATCGGCACCTGTGCAAGCTGCGGCTCGGCGGTGTAGCCGCGGGCGCTGACCGCGGCTCAGAGTTGGACGCGCAGGGGCCGCGGTCAGCCCCCGCGGCTACAACTGGCTTGCCCGGGCACGGCACCAAGATTCAGGTTGACGGCAAAGACATCGGGCAAGTAACAAGTGCGGTGTTTTCGCCGCGGTATGGCTCGGGCCTGGCGCTCGGCTATGTGCGGCGCGAACACGCAAAACCGGGAACACAGGTCAGTATCAACAACCAAGTAGCGGAGGTAATCGAGTTATGCGCAATTGGATCATAGGTCTGGTAGCATTCACCCTAACAACAGGAGCATTCAACGTGGCAACGGCAGAAGACGTCGCAGTCATTGAGACGAAGTTCGGCAAGATGGTCATCGCATTCTACACCAACGACGCGCCCAAGACCTGCGCGAATTTCATCAAGCTCGCCAAGGAAGGATTCTACAACGGAACGATCTTCCATCGTTGTATTCCCGGCTTCATGATCCAGGGCGGCGACCCGCTGACCAAGGACGAAAAGAACATCGGCCGGTACGGCACGGGCGATCCGGGCTACACGGTCGAGGCCGAGATCAAACGCGACCATAAACGCGGCACCGTTGCCACCGCGCGCACCGACAACCCGCAGAAGCGATCCAGCGGAAGCCAGTTCTTCATCAACGTGAAGGAGAACTCGTTCCTGAACAACAACTACACGGTCTTCGGCGAAGTGATCAAAGGAGTCGAAGTGGCCGACAAGATTGTTGCGCAGGAACGCGATGGGCGCGACAATCCGAAGGAGCGCATCGAGATGAAGGTCTCGATCGTGGATAAGGCCGAAGCGATGAAGTGAGGAATTTCGATATTCGGATTTGGGATTTTCCCCTCGGCTATCTCACCACCCGGGCACTCCCGCCACCCATCACCTTCTCCACTTCCTTCCGCGTCGCCATCGAAGTGTCGCCGGGGGTGGTCATGGCCAGTGCGCCGTGTGCGGCCCCGTAGTCCACCGCCTTCTGCGGGTCACCGGTCTTCATGAGTCCGTAGATCAAGCCGCTGGCGAAGCTGTCGCCGCCGCCGACGCGGTCGAGGATTTCCAAGCCGGGATACTTGCGGCTCTCGTAGAACTTGCCTTCGTGCCAACAGATCGCGCTCCAATCGTTCTTTGTGGCGGTGATCACCTTGCGGAGCGTTGTCGCCGCGACCTTGAAGTTCTTGTACTCGGCCACCGCCGTCGCGATCATCTGCTTGAAGGATTCGGTCTCGATGTTGGTGATGTTGTGATCGAGTCCCTTTACTTCGAACCCGAGGCAGGCGGTGAAGTCCTCCTCGTTGCCGATCATCACGTCCACGTATTTCGCGATCTCCCGGTTTACCTCGCGCGCCTTGGCCTGACCGCCGATGCTCTTCCACAGGCTGGGCCGGTAGTTCAGATCGTAGCTGACGATCGTCCCGTGTTTGTTGGCGGCTTTCACGGCTTCGATGGTGAGCGCGACGGTGGATTCGGACAGCGCTGCAAAAATTCCGCCCGTATGCAGCCACCGCACACCGAGTTCGCCGAAGATCTTCTCCCAGTCGAAATCGCCGGGTTTGAGCTGGCTGGCTGCCGTGTGTCCGCGGTCGGGAATGCCCACCGCGCCGCGAATGCCGTATCCGCGCTCGGTGAAGTTCAACCCGTTGCGCACAGAGCGCCCAATGCCGTCGTCGGGCCGCCACACGATGAAATCGGTAGCGACTCCGCCTTGCATGATGAAGTCCTCGATGAGATGCCCGACGTCATTATCCACGAACGCCGTGCACACTGCGGTCTTCAGCCCGAAGCATTTGCGCAGGCCGCGCGCGACGTTGTATTCGCCGCCGCCCTCCCACACCTTGAACTCGCGCGCCGTGCGAATGCGCCCCTCGCCCGGGTCAAGCCGCAACATGATTTCACCGAGCGAAAGTTGGTCGAATGTGTATTTGTCTCGTAGTTTTAGTGGCATAATTTCTCCTTTGGTTGTGAGTCTAGAGTGTTACCGACTTGAACTGTCCAGCGTCCCAAGGTTTCCCGCCGCATTCCTTCGCGATCTCGTTGAATGCTTCCAACTCGGCTTTGGTGAACAGCAGTCCGCCATGTTTGGTGCTGAGCGCAGCGGCTTGGGCTTCGGGTTGGCCGGGAAGCATGCACTTCTCGTTGCCGTGACCGAGGATGTCGGCGATGACGGCTTTGACGTTTTCGGCCTGTGAGCGGCCTTTGGCAAACGCACCCGCATTCATCGCCTCGGGCTTGATGCATTGGAAGAAAAAGGCGGTCGTGTGCTTTTCGTTGCCGTTGGCGGGCCGGCCGCGGAGGGTCGGCAACGAGCCGCCTATGAACGCGGCGAACAACTCATCAATCAAGGCAAGCCCATAACCTTTGTGTCCGCCAAACGGCAGCAGCGCGGCGATCTTGGTCGGGTCGCTGGTCGGGTTGCCGTCCTTGTCCACGCCGGTCCCGGCTGGCAGTTGTTTGCCTTCGCGCACGAACTGCTGGACGCGCCCCATCGCGACGGTCGAGGTGGCGAAATCCATGCAGATCGGGAAACCAACCGCGTCGGTAGTCGGAAAGGCCCACGAGTGGGGATTCGTGCCGAGCGTCGGGAACTTGCCGGTGAAGGGTACGACCTCGGCCAGCATCGAGGTGCAGCATGTGTAGGCGATGTAGCCTTTCTTCGCCGCATCAATCACGTACCCGCCGCCCCAGAGATAATGGAAACAGTTGTCCGCGCTGACCATGCCGACACCATATTCGTCGGCGAGTTTCATGCAGGTTTCCATCGCGCGATAAGCCACGGATTGACCGAGCTTGCGCCCGGCATCCCAGACGCGGGAGGCTTTGAACTGGGTCGGGACTTCCCGGATTTTCGCCCCGGGAACGCAGCCACCTTTCTTGCTCCCGAACAGTTCATCGAGATGGAGAGCCTTGATTGCGTTGTGGGTTCGGATGCCGTGGCGCGCGGCCTCGGCGCAGAAGCGGGCCGCATCGGATGCCTCATCAGCAGTGTAGCCACGATGCCGGTACGCGGCTTCGACAAGCGTGTTGTGAAGTTGCTCGGGGACGATGAAATAAGTGTCAGACATAGGTGAGAATGACTAATTTCTAATGACTAATCACTAATCAGTGACGAATGACCCAATGACCATGTTCGCACCCCTTCTCATTAGTCATCAGGCCTCAGTCATTAGTCATTGCGTGGCGCCTAGACCGTGTACGCTCTCGCCGTCGTCGTCCCGCCGCGCCCGGTCCAGTTTGTGTGGAAAAACTCGCCGCGTGGTCTGTCCACGCGTTCATAGGTGTGGGCGCCGAAATAGTCGCGCTGCGCTTGTAACAGATTCGCCGGCAATCGCTCGCTTCGGTAGCCGTCAAAATACGCCAGCGCGCTGCTCAGACACGGCGTCGGGATGCCGAGCTTGGCGGCCTGGATGACGACGCGCCGCCACGCCGTCTGGCGTTTGCTCACGGCGCTGCGGAAAAACTTGTCGAGGAGCAGATTGACCAGGTTGGGATTGCGCGTGAAGGCCTTCTTGATGTCGCCGAGGAACACCGAGCGGATGATGCAACCGCCGCGCCACATCAACGCGATGCCGCCGTAGTTCAAGTTCCACTTGTATGTCTTGGCGGCGGCGCGCATGAGCTGGTAGCCCTGCGCATAGCTGACGATCTTCGAGGCGTAGAGGGCGGCACGGAGATCGTGGACGAACTTCGCCTTGTCGCCTTTGAACGAACCGACGCGCGCCTTGATTTGCTTCGATGCCTCGACGCGCTCTTCTTTCACTGCGGAGAGACACCGCGCAAACACCGCCTCGCCGATCAACGTCAACGGCATGCCCTCGTCCGCGGCGGCGACCACCGTCCACTTGCCGGTGCCCTTTTGGCCTGCCGCATCGAGGATCAGATCCACGACAGCATTTCCGGCTTCGTCCTTGTGACCAAGGATATCGCGTGTAATCTCGATGAGATAGCTGTCGAGCTCGCCCTGATTCCATTCGGCGAAGACTTTGTGCATCTCTTCGTTCGTCATGCCGAGGCCGCGTTTCATCAGGTCATAGACTTCGCAAATCAACTGCATGTCGCCGTATTCGATTCCGTTGTGGACCATTTTGACGAAATGCCCCGCGCCGTTCTCGCCGACCCAATCGCAGCACGGTTCGCCTTCGGGCGTCTTGGCGCAGATGGATTGGAAGATGTTCTTCACGTGTGGCCACGCGGCGTTGCTGCCGCCCGGCATCATCGAAGGACCTTTGAGCGCGCCTTCTTCGCCACCAGAGACGCCGGTGCCGATGTAGAGCAATCCCTTGCTCTCGACGTACGCGGTGCGGCGGATTGTGTCGGGGAAATGACTGTTGCCGCCGTCAATGATGATGTCCCCGGGTTCGAGGAGCGGGAGCAACTGCTCGATGAAATCGTCCACCGCCTTGCCGGCTTTGACCAGAAGCATGATCTTGCGCGGCTTCTTGAGCGCGGCGACGAGCTCGGGAATGCTGCGGCAACCAATGATGTTCTTGCCTTTGGCCCGGCCCGCGACGAACTCGTCCACCTTGCTCACCGTGCGGTTGAACGCCGCGACGGTGAAGCCTTTGCTTTCCATGTTGAGAATGACGTTCTCGCCCATGACGGCGAGACCAATGAGTGCGATGTCTGCTTGTTGTGTCATAGATTCCTTTCCTAGCCACGGATTGACACGGATGAAACACGGATTCCTTATCCGTGAAAATCCGTGTTCCTCTGTGGCTCAAATCTTATTTGCTTGCGCAAGTGCCGGCTTGCCGCTGAGCACCAGAATCAAATTGTCCGCTGCCATTCTGGCCTGACGGGCGACGCTCTCGTAGGTGCGACTCCCGATGTGCGGCGTGAGCACGGCGGTCGGACAACTGAAAAGCGGATGGTCTTTTGGCGGCGGCTCGACTTCGAGCACGTCGGCGCCGTAACCGCGCAACGGACCGCTCTTGAGCGCAGCGACCACGTCCGCCGTCTCAACCAACTCGCCGCGCGCCGTGTTGATGAGCACGGAACCCTTCCGCATCAACGCGAGGCGTTTGGCGTTGATCATGTGACGAGTCTCGTTGGTCAGGTTGGTGTGCAGCGTGACGATGTCCGAGTTCTGCAGTACTTCCTCGATGTTCGCTGCGCGCTTCACTTGATGAGCCGCGGCGAACTTGTCATCCCAGTAAATGTCGAAGCCGATCACGTTCATGGCGAATGCGCGGGCGCGCGTGGCGACTTCCTTGCCGATGCGTCCCACGCCGATGATGCCGATGGTCTTGCCCATCAGTTCGTTGCCGGTCATGCGCTTCCAGTTGCCGGACTTCACGAAGTTGCACTGGGGAACGATGTCCCGGTAGATCGCCAGCATCAACCCGAATACGTGTTCGGCGACGGTGGTGTGATTGACCCCCGGGCAAAAGGTCACCGGCACCTTCAACTCGGTCGCCGCTTTCAGGTCCACCTTGTCGAGTCCGATGCCATACTTGCTGATGACCCTGAGGCGAGGCAGCGATTTCTGGATGACCGCGCGTGTGATTGCATCGTCGCCGATGATCCAACCGTCGAAATCGCCCTTCGCGACCAACTCCAGCATGCGTGCCTCCGGCAGCGGACCGCGATCGCGGACGATTTCAAAGCCTGCCTGTTCGAGCATCGTGTGATGCTCGCCCGGCGTGTCTTGAAATGATGTCGTCGTGAGCAGAATGCGCTGTTTCATAATCCATGGATTTTGTAGCCACGAATGCCACGAATGGCACGAAGAATCTTCAGATCGTTTGAATGCCTCTTGGAACCAGGCCATTCTGGCAGCAGCCTGCATTGTCTGTTGTCCGGCAGAGTGCTTGCAGGCACGATGATTCTACCCTCGTTGGTCAATGTCACGTCGGCAGTGACAAAGGCGATGCCCGATTCGCTACCACTCGCTTCGAAATGCACAACCACATTCGTGGTGTTCCAGCCGACCGGGTTGGGAGTGGGCGTGATGGGAGCGCTGGTGCCGGGCGGGGCGGTGTCCGACGGCCTCGGCACGATGGTCTTGGCGGTAAACACAGCTTGCGTGCTGTTCCAGGCGCTGACGGCGGTAGCGGCTATCAGCATTTCAAGCTTCAGCTTGTGGCTGGGGGACTTCCCGGGAATAGGAATTGTGCTACTCTTGCGCCCATCAACCGATTGAACGTTGCCGACTCATTATCTGAGAAGACCTCTACCGTCCGCATCCTGGGCGCCGCGCTGGCGCTTTGTGCCGTGCTGCTCGTGATTCGCGCCAACGTGGTCGGGTTCGCGTGGAACGATGGGCTGCCGGCGTTACTGGCAGCTGCGTATTACGACTTCCTGTTTGTCGCGGGAGTG
This sequence comes from uncultured Verrucomicrobiota bacterium, assembly GCA_964582645.1. Classification (GTDB taxonomy): domain Bacteria; phylum Verrucomicrobiota; class Verrucomicrobiia; order Palsa-1439; family CAZOTB01; genus CAZOTB01. Next base: position 12,807 of record CAZOTB010000056.1, read on the forward strand.
ACACTGTTGTTCCTCGTCATGGTCCGACTCACGAAGAACAGGCCGGCAGGGTCGCGCACTCTCGTCTGGTTGTACTGGATGGCCGCCGTCTTCATCCTGGCCGCGGCGCTCGGGAACGTCGCGTTCATCCGGGTCGTGGGCAGGCCGTTCAATTACCAGTGGCTCTATTACTCCGACTTCCTGCGCAGCACCGACTCGCAGCAGGCCATCCGCGGCTCGGTCTCCTGGAGGGCGTTCCTGTTTGGAATGGTGGCTACGGTGGCAATGGTCGGCGTGACCTGGCTGTTCACGCGCGGTGTGGGACGCGTTCGCCGAACTTGCCGGACGGGAGGACGCTTCGCGCTTTGCATGGCGGTGCCGTGCCTCGTTTATTTCCCGTGCGCGGCGTGGGGGGTGCATCGCGTACCGTGGAAGCGACCCAAAATGGAGAACGCGATCGTCGCATTCCTCGAAAGCGTCGTGGCACGACCCGCGCCGTCGTTGTTCACGATGAAGACGATGGTGGGCGCGGAAGATTTCCTTATCACCGCGGAACGAAAAACCGCCGCTCCGCCCGCGACCAATGCCGCCATTCGCAACGTCATCTTGTTCGTGCTCGAATCCGTCCCGGCCGAATACGTCGAGGTCTGCGGCGGAAAATATCCGGTCACGCCCACGTTGAGCCGGTACCGCAAGCACGCGGCGATTTTCCGCAACATCTATGCGCACGCGCCCGCGACGAATAAATCCATGCTCTCGATGCTGTGCTCGATCTACCCGTGGATTTCGCACCTGAGCCTGACGTCGGAGCATCCCGACGCCACCATCCCGTCGCTGACGTCCGAGTTGAAGGCGCGCGGCTACCGGACGGCCTTCTTCAGTTCCAGCGACAATCATTTCCAGAGCGCCGACAAATTTCTCGAGCATCGCGGGTTCGACGTGGTGCAGGATTACCGGGCGCGCGAGTGCAAGCAGGGCACGTTCGTGGACCCGGACTGGAACAAGAACTTCCTCAACGGCATTGATGACGAATGCGCGACGGACTTGCTGATCGAGTGGGTGAACGCGAAGGCCGACGAGCCGTTCTTCGGGATGATGTGGACGATGATGACGCATTACCCGTACTTCGTCACGAAGCCCGAGACGCTCTTCGACGTGAACGACCCGTACTTCAATCGCTATCTCAACGCGCTGCGTCACGGCGATTACTGTCTCGGCAAAGTGTTGGCGGCGCTCGAGGCGAAGCGCCTCGTCGATTCCACGCTGGTCGTGGTCGTGGGCGACCACGGCGAGGCGTTCGGTCGGCACGATCAATACACGCACGCGTGCAAGATCTACGACGAGAACGTTCGCGTGCCGCTGATCCTGATCAACCCGCGGCTGTTCCACGGCGAGGAGAACCCGGCCATCGGCGGCCTGATTGACATCGCGCCGACGGTGACGGAACTGATGAACCTGCCGGCCGCGGGGAGTTGGCAGGGGCGGAGTCTGTTGAATGGGGGTCGTCCTGAGCGGGCGTACTTCTTCGCCGCGTGGTCGGAGTTCATGTTCGGCTATCGCGAAGGCGATCGCAAATGCATCTTCAACGCCACGGCGAACACGTTTGAAGTGTATGATCTGCGTGCCGACCCGCTGGAAACCAAGACCCTAGCAGACCAATCGCCCGAGGTGGTCCAGATGATCCCGCAGCGATTGGCGGCGTGGCTGCAGTACCAGGACAAGCTGATCAAGACGATCATCGCCGAAGAACGCCCCGAGCGCGTGGCAGCAACGGTATCAAGAAGCGCGCGCCAGTGAATTGGCAGGATGGTGTGATTCTGATCTCCTGCCCACCGCGCCCTCGTCACGGTCCCGGTGCTTGCGGACGGCATCCTCGGAAGGTGCTTGAGATGGGAATCGAGAACGACCCGTGTCGCTCTCTACGATCCGCCGCCTTCCTTCTCCTCGGACCGGGTCGCGAACGAGACGTTCCACACATCGGCCTGGCGGCAGGCATCGAGCACGGCGATCACCGACTTATAGGGCGTGGCTTCGTCGGCGCGGAGAATGACCGGTTGATCGGGGAAATTCTTGGCGACCTTCATCAGGATCGTCTGCAACTCGGGGATGGTGATCTCGCGCCGATGCAACACCACCTGGCCTTCCTTCGTGATGTTGATGATGATCTCACCGGGAGTGCGTCGCGATTCGGAGGACGACTTTGCCGTCGGCACGGTGACGTCCATTTCGGTCTCGAAGCGTGCGAACGAGTAGGTCGTCACGAAGAAAATCAACAGCACCGACAGCACGTCAATGATGGGCACGAGCTGGAATCCCACGTTCTCCTGCCGGATGCGTTTGCGGAAGTTCATCGGTTCGGGTTCTCGATGCTCGCCTCTTGACCCTGTTCTTTCAAACGCGCTCTTTCCGTCGCACGCCGAGTTGGTTCACGATCTGGCTGGCGGACGCTTCGAGGTCGAGCACGAGTTTCTGCACGCGTCCCCGGAAGTAGCCGTAGAAAATCATCGCCGGGATGCCGACCGCCAGGCCCGCGCCCGTGGCGGTCAACGCCTGCGAGACGCCTTCGGCCAACATCACCGGCTTGGCGGCGCTCATCTCGTAAGCAATGGATCCGAACGCCTTGATCATGCCGATGACGGTGCCGAGCAACCCGATCATCGGAGCCACGACGGCAATATCGAGCAGGATGTTGATGCGTATCCAGAGCGTGGTGGCCTGGCGTTCGCCTTCGCTCTCGACCGCCTCGCGGACGGCCATGGGATTCTCGTCGCCGCGCCGCACGGCCTCGACCGCTGCGAGCACGATCTGCGACAGCGGCACATCGAACCGCAGGCACAACGCGCTGAGTCCTTCGAGGTCGTGTTTGGTGGCCAACCCGCGGGCGTTGCGGAAAAACTCGCCATTGATGACGCGGTCGCGCCGCAGGCTGCTGAAGTAGTAAATGATCAACGCCAACGCGACCACAGAGAGCACGCCCAGCACCCACAAGACAGGCCCGCCCTTTTGGAGCATTTCGCCGAGGGTGAGTTGCGGGATGGCCTGGCTCGAAGCGTTGGCCTGAGCGAACGCGGTCAGGGACGAACCGACGATGAGTGACGCCACGGGAAGGGCTTTCCAGTTCATGCCGGCGGATTGTAGTCTCGGAGGGGAAGTTGTCAAACGTCGTTTTGTGGAAATGGGCTTGACCGAACTTTCGCCAAAGCTATAGTGGCTTCAAAAGTTCGGAGGAACAATCTTATGGCCGACGAAACACCGCAACCGCCGCAACAGAAGCCCGAACCGAAGAAGGACACCGTCCGCATCACGCTGCCGCCGAAGATCGGCACCGCCGCCGGTGGCGAAGCCAAAGCGGCCGTGCCGCCCGCGACGCCGACGGTGCGATTGCCGGCGCCGCCCGTCACCGCCGCCAAAGCTGGCGAACCGCCGCCCGTCGCCAGGAAGGAGTCCGACACCAAGACCATCGGCGCTAAGAAACGCGAGACACAGAGTGTCAAGTCCGACACCTCGAAGGTAAAAACATCACCCGCGCCGGGCGTTGCCCTTCGCCCCGCTGCCCCGCCCGCGCCCGCGCCGGCCGCTGCGCCACGACCCACCACCGTGCGGCTGCCTTCGCCGGTGGAAGTACAGCAGGTGGCTGCACGCCAACCCATTGCACCGCCCGCGGCTGCTGCGGCCGAAGCCCCGGCCGCGGCCGCTGGCATTCCCGCCTGGCTCGGCATCCTCGCGGTTGTCGCAGCCATCGCGACCGCGGTCACGGCGTTCATGCTGTTCACGATGATGCAGTCGCTCGGGTCCTGAATACGAATCCGTTCCATCGCATCCAACTGAGGAAATCGTATGGCAAACCAAAAGATACTACAATTGTCGGAAGACTCCTTCGACGCCGATGTGACGCGGTCGGACCTGCCCGTGCTCGTGGATTTCTGGGCCGAATGGTGCGGACCCTGCAAAATGATCGCCCCGCTGCTCGATGAACTCGCCGACGAGTTCGACGGAAAACTCAAGATCGGCAAGGTCAACGTGGACGACAACCAGAGCCTGGCCGGCAAGTTCGGCATCCGTGCGATCCCGACGCTCCTGATCTTCAAAGGCGGTCAGGTCAAGGAACAGATCGTTGGCCTGTCGAGCAAGAAGGAGTTGCAGAAGAAAATCTCAGCGCATCTCGGCTGAGCGGCGGCAACCCCAGCTCCACCCATTTTCCCCCCGGCGTTCAACAAGCCAAAGCTTGAACTACAAACACGGGCGCAAATCCGGCGGAGCGTAGGTAGTTCACGCTTTAGTTTGTGGTGGTGGCTCTTGGGGCATCCGCGGTAGTTCCTCCATCCTCCATTCCGGCACCGCGCCCGAGCGACTCGCCACCAACGCACCGAGCCGGTTCGCGAAATCGGCAATCTCCCGCACGCTCCATCTCTGGCCGAGCCCGTGGAGGAACGCCGCGCCAAAGGCATCGCCCGCCCCGACGGTGTCGGCCACTTTCACCTTGTAGCCGGGGGCTTCCACGAACTCACCACGCACAAACGCCGCGCAACCGGCCGCGCCGCGCGTGACGCAAACTCCCTCCCAGCCGTACCGATCGCTGTACGCGCGACAGAAGTCCTCGAGCGAACACGGCGACTCGCGGAACATCTGCTGCAACATGTTGACTTCATCGTCGTTGATCTTGAGCACGGTGGCATCGGCCAGTAGTTCCCGGATCAACGGCTCGCTGTAGGAGCCCTTGCGCAGGTTGATATCGTAGAACCGACGCGCACGCGCAACCGTTCGCAATACCTTCACCGTCGCTTCCCGCACCCGGGGAGCGCACTGGGCGAGCGTGCCGAAATACACCCAGTCCGGCTTCATCGCTGAGAGCGCCGCAAGGTCAGCCTCGTCCAGCATCGGGAAATCGTACGCTGCCGGCCGATGCAGCGTGAAATCGGGCTGTCCCGCGGCATCCACGAACACAGTGACATGGCCGGTGGCAGCTTCGGAGGTGCGGCGAACGAAACGCGCGGACAGGCCGAGCTCGTTCAGGCGTGCCAGCGCGCGCCGACCCCGGTCGTCCTCGCCCACCGCGCTGACGAAGGCAACGTGGTGACCGAGCCGCGCCGCGTGGGCGGAGAAGTTGAACGTTGCCCCGCCGATGTGCTCGGCTGAATCGAACACGTCCCACAATACCTCGCCGATGCTGATGATGTTCATGCGCGGAGAATTAGCCTTGCAAACGTCCCATCCCTAAGGCAAGACAAGCGTCCAACGCAAGCTCGCAGCGGCGCGACATGAGCGACGAGAAGAAACCAAAGTTGAATTCCACCGACCTCACACCGGAGGTCGCCGCACCCACGGATGTGGCGCGTCTCACACACAAGGGGCCGACGCCACCCCACGAGCAAACTGCCGACGAAGACGTGGACGTGGTGGACTGGGACCGCGTGGCGGCCACCGAGGATTTCAAGCGGCTGATCCGTGCCAAGGTGCGGTTCGTAATTCCCGCGACCGTGTTCTTCATCGTCTATTACTTCACGCTGCCGGTGCTGGTCGGGTATGCGCCCGAGCTGATGGAGACGAAGGTGCTGGGCGTGGTGAACCTCGCCTACCTGTTCGCGCTCTCGCAATTTTTCATGGCGTGGATCATCGCGTGGCTGTACGTGCGCGCGGCCGGGCGGTTCGATGCGATGGAGAAGACGATCATCGCCAAATTCATGGCTGAACAAAACAGCAAGCGGGGAGGGAAATAGTTGATCTCGCCCGCGCTGTTGATGTTCCTGATTTTCGTTGCGATCACGCTCGGCATCACCTACTGGGCGGCGCGACGCTCGACGGGCGCGAGTCATTTTTTCGCTGCGGGCCGACGGATCACCGGCTGGCAGAACGGCTTCGCGGTGGCGGGCGACTACATGAGCGCGGCGTCGTTTCTCGGCATTGCCGGGTTGATCGCGTTCAATGGCTATGATGGTTTCATGTATTCGGTCGGCTGGCTGGTGGCCTACCTGACGGTGTTATTGATTGTCGCCGAACCGCTCCGTAACGCCGGTAAGTACACCATGGCCGACGTGCTTGCCTACCGGCTTAGGCCCCGTCCCGTGCGTGCGATGGCGTCGCTAAGCACGCTCACGGTGAGCACGTTCTACATGATCGCGCAGATGGTCGGCGCAGGCGCGCTCGTGGCGATTTTGCTCAAGGGAGTCAGTTTTCACGCCGCGGTGATCGGCGTCGGCGTGTTGATGATTGTCTATGTGGTATTTGGCGGAATGCTGGCGACGACCTGGGTGCAAATCATCAAAGCGATTCTGTTGATGAGCGGGACCATTTTTTTGAGCGTGATGGTGATGGCGCATTTCGGATTCAACTTCGGAGCGTTCTTCGAGGCCGTGGCGAACGTGACTTACAAGGAGGGCGGCGTGGAGGTGACCAAGAACTTCCTGCAGCCCGGCTTATATTTCAAACCGCCGTACGGCGCGCTCGACCTGATCTCGCTCGGGCTGGCGCTGATTTTCGGCACCGCCGGGCTGCCGCACATCCTGGTGCGGTTCTACACGGTGCCGGATGCGAAGACGGCGCGCGTGAGCGTGGTGTGGGCGATGGTGTTGATCGGCGCGTTCTACATCATGACGACGTTCCTGGGTTTCGGCGCGGCCACGATCGTTGGCCGCGACTACATCACGGCGAATGGCGGGAACAACATGAGCGCGCCATTGCTGGCGGAAAACCTTGGCGGCGAGTTGTTCTTCGCGTTCATCTCGGCGATTGCGTTTGCCACGATCCTGGCCGTCGTGGCCGGCTTGACGATCAGCGCCTCGACTTCGTTCGCACACGACTTCTACACCAACGTCATCCATCGCGGCACCGAGCGAAAGCCAGGCGAAGAAGTCCGGGTGGCTCGGATCACGGCGTTCGTGGTTGGCGCGGCGTCCATTTTGATCGCGATTCTGCTTGGTCCGAAAGCGAACGTGGCTTTCCTGGTCGGTCTGGCCTTTGCCGTCGCCGCGTCGGCAAACCTGCCCGTGATCGTGTTGTCGCTGTTCTGGAAACGGTTCAACACCAAGGGAGCGGTGATCGGTCTCGCTACCGGCCTGGTTTCCTCGATTGTGTTGATCCTGATCAGCCCGAGCGTGAATATTTTGAAGGAGCCATTGTTCCCACTGAAGAACCCCGGCATCGTGAGCATCCCGCTCGGTTTTATTGGAGCCATCGTCGGCACTTTCCTTGGTCGCGAACCGCACGCGGAAGCGAAGTACTCGGAGCTATTCGTCCGCGCGAGCACCGGCATCGGCGCGGAGAAGGCGGTCGAGCATTGATGCGTGAAGCGTGAAGCGTGAAACGTGAAGCGTGAAGGGAGATTGGGATGACGTATGCGGAGTGGGACGCCTCGGTGCCGAGTGAGATCAAGGAGGATTCGCTTTGGAAGATGGAGGCTTACCGTCTCGCCTTGCTGGCAGCCGATATTGGCTGGCACGACGTCACGGTGTTGATGAAGGACAGGCGTACAGTCGGACTATCCGACCAACTGTACCGGGCGCTTGGATCGGTAGGTTCTAATCTTTCTGAAGGGTATTCGCGCGGCACGGGCCGGGATCGTGCCCGGTTCTATGAGTACGCGCTGGGATCAGCGAGGGAGAGCCGGGACTGGTATTACAAAGGCAGACACGTTCTCGGCGAGAAGATCACGACCCATCGCATCCGCTTGCTGACACAGATCATCCGACTGCTTCTGGCAATGGTTCCGCAGCAACGAGGGAATGTACTGCGAGAGGAGGCGGCAAAGTACCGGGCTGAAGGCAGCGGCATCTCCGCGGACGATCTTGCGGGACTCCTGAGCGAAATCCCGTTGCCCGAAACGTGACCTGCTTGTTGCCTCACGTTTCACGTTTCCCGTTTCCCGTTTCCCGTTTCACTTCCCCACCTCCCACACGTACAGATTCCCCAACCTTCCCGTCGTGCCGATGTAGATGTTGCCGTCCTTGTCCGCAACCATGGCGCCGACCGGCTCCATGATCATGTCGTAGGTGCCGGGGCCGAATTTGAGCGTGCCGCCGAGCTGGAATGATTTCGTTTGCGGATCGAATGCAAACGCGCGTGGGAAGCCATCCGGTTCGCCGCCGATGCCGTAGAGCTTGCCTTTGCTGAACGCCAGTCCCTGGACGCGCTGCTGGCGAAGCGGCTTGCCGTAATTGATCACCTCGAGCGTCTTCGGATTGAACGTGAAGATGTAACCATCGAATGTGCCGCCATAGATCAGGCCATCGGGACCAAGCACGGCGGCATCGAGGCTTGCCCATGGTTCGCGGCCTTGTACGGCAGGAAGGCGAGCGGTCAATTGTTCCGCCTTGGTTGTCGCCGACGCCCAACGGAACAGGAATCCGTCCTTGCCGGCAGTATGGAACCGGCCATCGGCATCCGCTACAATCGCACGGGAAATCTGACGCCCCTGTGGCTCTTTTGGTCGCAAGCCAGCGACTTCGGCAGGATCAATGGGGCGTGCAGGCGGCGCCATCTTTCCGACTGAGAGTTTCCCTTCTCGATCTACGGAGAACGAATGCGTCTTTATGCCCGATGTCCATCCGACGACCACACTCGCGACCGCATCACCCACTTGCAGTTGCTCCATACTCCGCTCGCCGGGTGGGAAAGGAAGCTCAATCGGCTTCAGCGGGGACAGGACCGGCTGGTCGGCCCAAGCGCACTCCCACCCGATCCATAGCAGCAAGCTGAAGCTTGAACTCCAGACGCGGGCAAAGAAGCACGCCCGCTTGATCGCAAATCCATCTTCCATCTTCGATCCTCGAGCTTCCATTCTCTACCTCCTCCCTCCCGTCAATTTCGGAAACGCAATGATCGAGTATGGCTTGTCGAGAAACATCATCCACAGCGTCCCGTCCGCGCTCACGCATGCTCCCTGCGCGCTGGTCAGCTTGTGCTCGGGCTTGCCCTTCACCCGCATCACGCCCAGGTTTTCGATCTTTCGCTTCCTTGGATCGTATCGGATCAAGTGTCCCACGTCGCCCGAGACATTCGGAAAATAGAAACAGCCATCCTTGCCGAGCGTCGCCGCGTGCTGACTGCCCACCGGCAAAGGCTCGGGAATCGAACGAGCCGCGTGGCGGCACACGATCGTGCCGTTGGCGCCGGGCACGTCATCGCCGAGGTGAATGCTCCCCAGATCGAACTCCATCACGTATTCGCCTTTCGTCACGCAGCCGAAAATCCTCGTTCCCTCCGCGCTCATGACGATCGCGTAAGGATCAACATACGTGCCCGGCCCTTCGAGTCGGACAGCTAGATCAGCGAGTGCATCGGTCGCGGGATCGTACATGCAGAGAATGCCTTTGCGTCCCCTCAGGAACACCCGTCCCTTCGAATCCATCGCCATGTACCGGGCGGGGCTGGCAGTTTGACCGAGGTCGCGCACGGAATTGTTCGCGATGTCGTAATAGATCAGGTGCGACTTCGGGTCGCTGCGGTAGTAGATGCGTCGCCGCGTGCGGTCAATCACGCCACCCATGAAACCTTCCTGTTTGAGCAGGATGCCATGATCGTGAACCAAACCCGTCTTCGGATTGTACGAAAAGAGATGTCCGCCCGGGTGGCCGGTCGGGTTCTCGCCGTACTCGGGGCGGTTGACAAAGTCCTCGTTCCCCTGTTTCGTCGCGGCCCAGATGGTGCCGTCGGAGTCCACGACGATCTTCGTGTGGAACTTGCTCAACGAATCCAGCCCGGTACCGTTCCAGCGCGTCACCTTGTGCGCATCCACGATGTCCTTCCAACGCTTCGTGCGCGGGTCGAACTGAACGAGGTGCGCGCTGGCGCCATAGTTCGCCGTGCCGACGTAGATCTTCCCATCCAGTCCTACCTCGATGGCGGTGTAGCCGCTGCCCGAAGTGGTATTGGTGGGAACGGCGTACTGTTCGCACTCGATGATCCGGTTCGTCTCGCGCGCCTGTCCGCTCACGTCCAGAGCACACAACAGGACGAGGACACGAACGAGGAGGCATCGCATGCGTTCTTCCTTTACCAACCGGCGCGGCCCGATGCAAACTGCAATGCTCATGAAAGTATCATTGGCGCTGAGTTTCCTGTTCATCACACTGGCTGCGGTCGCCCAGCGACCGTCCGATGCTGTGTTCGACGTGCCCGCGCTCCTCGCGACGCCGCTCGACGCCAAAGTGCTCAAGTCCACTGAGAAGGACGGCATCGTCACCGAGGAGGTGATGTTTCACTCGGAGATGGACGGCACCAACCGCGTGGACATCTTCGCGTTCTTCTCGTATCCGAAAGGCGCGGAGAAACTGCCCGCGTTCATCTGGAATCAGGGCGGGCTGGGACAGGCGAGCACGTACTGGACGGAGTTCGGCGCGAAACGCGGCTACGCGACGCTGTGCATTGACTTCCCGCTGCCCGGGTATCGTTCGACGGGCAACTACCCGATCAACTCCGGCGTCGAACTGACCGATGACCCCAAAAAGGCGCCGATCTATCACGGCGCAGTGGCGTTGTTGAAGGCAGTGTCGTTCCTCGAATCGCGCAAGGAAGTGGACAAAGAACGCCTCGGCATGGCCGGCAGCTCGTGGGGCGGGTTCTACACGACGTTGATGGCCGGGCTCGATCCGCGTTTGAAGGCGTGCTCCGCCATGTTCGGCACGGGGAACCTGCAGCTTGGCAACTCCTGGTGGGACGACGCCGGCAAGAGCGCGCAACGCGACGCGGCGGCACGCGAGCGCTGGCGCAGCGCACTCGATCCCGCGCTACGCCTGCCTGACTCGAGGGCGGCGATCGCGTGGTTCACGGGCAGCAACGACTTCGCCTACTGGATGCCAGCGATGATGGCGACCTATGCGAAGGCGCGCGCAGCGAAGCATCTCACGGTGCTCCCCAATTAGAATCATGGCCTGACGCCGATCATTGACGAGCAGGTGTTCGCATGGCTCGACGTGCATCTCAAGGGAGCGCCTCCGTTCAATCAAGTCGGACCGCTCTCCGTGGTCAAGCCCAGGGGCGTGCCGGCAGCGACGTGGGAGAGCAGCGGTCCGCGTGAAGTGAAGTCCGCGGAGTTGATCCTGAGCTACGGCGATGAAGGCAACTGGACTTCCCGGTACTGGATCCGCCACGACGCGAAGCGCGAACACGGCCGATACACGGCCCACTTGCCACATTCATCAATCCCCTACTACATCGGCGGCGCGATCACGGACACGCAGGGGTTCCGTTATTCCACGCCGCTGGTGAAGATTGATCCGGCAAAGCTCGCGATAGAAAAGAACCCGGTCCCGCCCGACTACAACGGTTGCTCCGAATGGGGCGGCTTCGAGCCTGATCACGTCATGTTCCTGAAAGCACACGCGTTCATGAATCCCACCACCAGCACCGACGCGAAGGAAGGAAAACAGTCTTGCGTGCTCAAGGCGAAGACCGAGGCGCGATATCTTCTGTTCACTGCCGGCTTGCCGCATCGCTTCACCTGCTATCTGAAAGCCGACAAGGAGATCGAGGTGAAGGTCGTGTTGACGGGGGCGTTCGACGGAAAGGCGCAGACCGAGGAGAAGGCGTTCAAGGTCAGCAAGGATTGGGCGCCTGTCACAATGGACTATCTTCCGCCCAAGTGCATCGTGGGCACTCTGAGCGCGCTGTTTACCGTGCCGGAGGGGGCAACCGCGTTGCTCGATTGTGCTCAGTTTCGACCGACGGTGCAGTAAGTGGGGCGCAGAGCAGCTTTCGGATAGATTTACAGACACGGCTTTGCCATTCTCCCCGCCCGTCATGACCGCTTCAACCTTCGATCAATTGCCCAGCGCATTCAGTCCCGATGCGTTTCGCGGACGCGTCTATGGCGTCACCGGCAGCGCACACGGGATCGGAGAATCCACCGTCCGCCAGCTCGCCCGGCTCGGCGCATCCGTGCTGGTGATGGATCGCGACAAGGAAAACCTGCGTCGCGTCGAAACAGACTTCGCGGCCTCGGGGGCATCGGCGCTCTGCGTTCACGGCGACGTCGCCCAGGAACGAGTCCTTCGCCGTGCGATCTGCGCCGCGCACAAACGCTGGGGGCGATTGGACGGCTGGGTCAACAACGCCATGCACAACCCGGGCGGGTTTCCCGACACATTGGTCGCACGCGACCTGCAGCGCACGCTTGAAGTCAACATCGTCGCCGCGTGGCGGGCTTGCGCGTTGCTCGTGCCGATCATGAAGGCGCAAGGCGGCGGCTCAATAGTCAACATCAGCTCGATCATGGCGCACCGGCCGCAGCCCGGAAACTCCGCCTACAGCATGGCCAAAGCAGCGATCGAAGGCATGACGCGCAACTTTGCGGTAGATCTCGCACCGCACAAAATTCGCGTCAACGTCATCGTCCCCGGCGCCATCAACACCCGGTACGGCCCCCCTCGGCCGTTGCCACAGATTCGCGGGGTGCCGCCCCGGTTCGTCGCCGAGCGCCGCAGGCTGGTTGATCAGTTGCGGGCGGCGTCCTTGCACTCGACCCAGCCCTGGCCCGCCCAAGGTGAGGCGCGCGATGTGGCGGACGCGATCTTGTTTTTGTTATCCGACGCCTCCCGGTTCATCACAGGAGCGACCTTGCACGTGGACGGCGGCGCAACAGCGTATCGTCCCGACTTCTGGCACGGGTGGAGCAAGGATGCGCTGAAGGCGCGGGAACGACTGAAGCGACTGTTCCAGAAGTATCCCGCACTGCGCGACTGGAGACGCAGGAAGCGATTCTCGAAATCGTCCAAAGGAAAACGACATGGCTGAACAAGTTCGAATCGGGCTCATTGGTTGCGGTGGAATTGGACAGTATCTCGTCGAGCGCGTCGTCGGCATCCCCCGCGCGCGGTTGGTTGCTGTCGCGGACGAGAATGTGCCGGCAGCGAAGAAGCTGGCGGAGAAGCATTCCGCACGCGCCTGTCCCACCGCGCAGGCGTTGCTCGACATGGCCGAGGTGGATGCCGTGATCGTCGGCGTGCCGCAGTTCGCGCATAAACAGGTCGTCCTTGCCGCAACGGCCCGGCGGAAACACATCTTCTGCGAAAAGCCGATGGCGCTGACAGTCGCCGACTGCGACGAGATGATTCGTGCCGCGGATGCGGCGGGAGTGAAGTTCATGGTGGGACAGGTTTTACGGCTCATCGCGCCGTATGCGAAGGCCAAGTTGCTGATCGAGACGGAGAAGCTCGGCGTTCCGCGCGCCATCCACATCACGCGACTGGGCGAGGGTTTCAGTGAGACATTCAACAAAGGATGGCGCGCCAAGCGAGAACTCTCAGGCGGGCTGCTGCTGGAAGTGCACGTCCACGAGATTGATTTCATGCGCTACGTATGCGGCGAAGTGGAAGCCGTGACCGCGCAGGCGACCAAAGTGTTCAAGCAAGCGATGGAATATGAGGATCTGTGGCATGTGCAGTTGCAGTTCCGCAACGGCGCAATCGGGTTGCTCCGCGCGGGACTGAGCACGCTTCTCTCCGAGCATCACTTCACGATCCAATGCGACGGCGGCACGATCACGACCCACACGCGCAAGGGCGGACTCACGTTCCGCAAGCCGGGCGGTGAACCGACGGTGATCGAGGACGACGAGTTGAACAAGATGGAAGATGGGTTCCGGTGGGAGTTGCGCTCGTGGGTCGAAGCGATCCTCGACGGCACACCGATGATCGTGACCGCGCCAGACGGGCGTCAGGCGGTGGCGATTGCGGAGGCGGCGATCGAGGCGGCGCGCACAGGGCAGCCGGTGCGGGTCTGACAGCGATCGCTCGGAGTTCAAGCTTCAGCTTGTCTGACTGCAATTTCTCCAGACACGCTGAAGCTTCAACTCCGAACGAGACCTTACTGCGCGCCAATCGGCCTGCCCGGTGGAGGCGCAGGAGGCTGCTGCCAGTTCCAATCGGTCTGATAGCGCAGTTGCAGGTACGGCGTTTCGATTCGCTTCCCGCCCTGTTTCTTCGAAATGAGGAGCGCATCGAGCGCGCCACTCGTCAGCAGCGTACGCTCGACCGGCCATGCCGACTTGCCCGTCAGCATCATCTGCTCGACACCGTTGAGCAGGTAGGTGAAGTGCATGAAGGGCCGGGCTTCCTGCGTCCAGAAGAGCGTCGAATCAATCCGGCGATCCTTCTTTCCGCGCCACGCGATGGCCCATTCGCCGACCGCCCCGTTCAGCGTGAGCACGTTCGCGCGCAGGCCATCGGCGTATTCGATCACAAACAGCACCGGCTCGGCCACCAACTCCGATAGCTTGCGGCCGGTGGGCGGTGGCCGTTTCAGCCGACCCAACGCCGTACGGAGCAATTCCGCGTCAAACACACCTTTCTCGCCCGCTTCCCATACCGCCTTGCCGGTCAAGCATTGCACCGCGCGGATGCCGGATTCGCCACCGTGGCGGCGTTCGGCCAGACACTCGAGCATCTCCAACGCGTGGAAACCGTACGCGTCGAGCGTGTGGTACGAAACGGCCACGAACTCCTCGATCTCGGCGTCGCGCGGCACGTCCACCTCAGGGTACCGCCACAGCACCGGGAGGGACGAACCTGCCATCAACGGGATGCGCAGTCGCTGCGCGGTGTCGTAGATCCATTTCGCGTCGGCCCAGTTGTCGGCGACGTGCTTGTCTATGAACACGGGCGCGACGCGTCCGCTGCTCTCGAACACCGTCACGATCTGCTCGAACAACCGCCGCTTGGGATACTGGATGTTGCCCGTGTCGGAGGCCGCATACTTGCCGTGCTCGGCAATAAGGAGAACGCCATCCACCGCCAGCTTGCCCGTGCCGAGGGTGAGTGCGTCTGCGACGGTGTTGTAGATCGGGAACTTGTACTCGGCGGCGAGCTTGCGGCTGGTGTCGTTGGGCGGGACCTGGTCGGTGTAGAGTGAAGCCAATCGCAGCGGCGACGTCGCGCCTTTGCCATCGAGCGTGTATGTCTGCAAGAGACGGCTGACGATTACGTCCGCGTGCGAGTTGTGGCGATACTCGGTGACAATCGCGGCGACTTTCTTCGGTTCAGCGGCCATGAGGCAGGAATGAATAGCCGCGAATATCGCGAATGACACGAATATCTTGGCGGTCATGATGAACCCGTTTGGTGTACCGACTTTAGTCGGCTTCCGTCGCGCTCGCAGATTCCGACTAAAGTCGGTACACCAAACGTGGGAGGTTCATGAAGGGCTTCCATTCCATTCTTGGCGCGCATTGGGAGCATGAATCGGTTCGTAGTAGAGCGCTTCAGCGCGGGCTCGATACTTGGCAGCAAATCCTTCAAGACCGCGCTAAAGCGCTCTACTACAAACGGTCCCTGGTTTGTGGAAACCTTCTGTTCAGTGTTTCGATTCACGTTCAAGTTCGATTCGCGCGACAGCATAGACGAGAAACTCCGGCATGGTGAACGTGACGCGTCCGTTTTCCAGTGCGAATGCCAACGTCACCGGCTCGGGCGACTCCGGGGTGATCACCGTCAGTTGCCTCGCGCTCCCTCCGGGGGGCAGAACGAAATCGGCTTTGATCGCGGAGACAGCGATCGGCTTCTCATCCTTGATCCCGCCGCCCGCACTTTTCTTTTCGGGCGGCTCGGTGCGATTGTAGTTCACGAAGTGCAGATCAATCTCGTCGCCCTGAGCCGGTCTGCTGGCAGCAACACGAACCGTGGTTGGGGCATCGAATCGGCTGAGACGGGACATCTCACTCGCGTTTGGTTGTGTGACTCGGCCGCTCTCCTTAACACCCCACTGTAGTGGGGTGTCCGGCTGGCCTGAGGTCGCAACAACCGCTTCAGCGGTTTTGGCGTGTCGATCAAAACCGCTGAAGCGGTTCGAGCCCTGCTGCCCGCGTGCTTCACCCCACTGAAGTGGGGTGTTACTGAGAGGGTCCGGTTTCACCTCGAAGAGCAAGTGTTGATCGAGAAGCTGGCTCCCGAGTTTCCAGAACGACTGTACAGCCTCGACATCCCCTTCATGCACCCGGTTGCGCGGAAACGACAATACCGCTTCCGAGTAGGGCCTGTTTCCCCTGTAGATCACGTCATATCGGGCAAGAAACCGGTAGTACCGCACGATCTCCGCTCGCGCCATCGGGTCTTTGAAGTTCGCGTAGAACCCCATCGGTGCGCCGCCGTTCGCAGCCAGTTCAGCAATCGCGACACGGATGCGAGTGGATTCATATTTCCCGAGTGTGAACGGCTTGTCGTCGAACGCGCCGCGAATGTAACGCGCCTGCAATGTTCCTTCGCCCAGATAGCCCTCCGCCAGATCCGTGTAACACGCCGCGCCGTCGGTGCTGTACCAGAAATAGTCCTCGCCCTTACCCCACAGTTCCGAGGGCAACATGCATCGCTCGTCACCGTTGATCTGGTTGAAGTTCCCGAGGTGATTCCACTGCGCCACGATCAGATTTCGCTTCAAACTCCGACCGTACCGGATGAACACCTCGTCGAAGGCGTTCTTCGTCGCGATCTGCGAGAACCGCAACATCTCGCGCCGGAGCGGAGTGGATTCCTTCGGATCGTGCCAGGCTACGATCTCCTTGAACTCGTGCTCTCTCAGATTGGAGATGTGAAATTTCTGATTCAGTTCCTCTGGCGTGAATCGCTGCGCCATGTACTCTTTGAACCCTGCCTTGCAGTGCGGACAGAGACAGTTGTGCCGATAGAAATAGTTGGCAATGAACCCGTCCGCACCGCGCTGGATGCCGCGCCGCAACCACGCTTTGAGCACGGCGCGCCAGTGCGGATTGAGCAGACAACCCCAGTACTCCTTCATCCCGCCGATCTTGTAGTTGTCGTTCACAATCGGTGTGCCGTCGGCGTTCTTCTCCAGCAACTCCATCGGATCGGCGACCGGCTTCGGACCGAGTTCCTTCTCGTTCCAAAGGTCGCGGTAGAATTTGAAAAACCCACGCGGCCCCTCCGGGCTGTCGGGATCGCCGACGAGAAACTCGACGTTGAAGTGCCCGACGACCTTGATGTGCCGCCGATGGATTTCCCGGTTCAGATTTTGAAACCAATCCCCACACTCTTTCAGTCCGCGCACGGGAAAATGTGCAGGGTAGCCACTATATTGCGGCGTGTGTGCGAGACTCCAAAAGTGCGCGCCGTAGAAGCCAACCTGCGCCACCTCCACCTTCGCGTCGGTGAGGAACGGCAGGTAGCCCGGATCGGCATAGTCCGTCCAATGCGCGACCATGCGCGTGAATTCGAGCCGGTGTGCCTCCGCCGCGGGGAGAAACGAATTGGGAAACAGTACGAGTGACACCAGAAACAAGCTCTTGGTCGGGAGCAAACTCCGAAGCACGAAATCTGAAGTTCGAAACAAACCAGGAAATGAAGTAATCCTGCCGATGGCTGAAACCAAGCAGCAGGCGCTTTCCCCGTATTTCCGCACTTCGAATTTGTTTCGGATTTCGATATTCGAGTTTTGGAAAGGTAGATTTACTTCGCCTGAATCTCTTCTGCTTCGAGCCGGTAGAGGCTGACGAGATAGCCGTCGTCTTTGGTTTCGCCGACGTGAAACTTGCCGCGCACGCGGATTGGTTCGGGATAGTATGGCACGGACTGGCCCGCCTTCATCTTCACCATGACGACGTGGTTGACCGCAGGCGGCCGCCCGTAACAACACTGCCACAGCGCCTGGATCATCAGGAACTCGGTGATCTTATCCGTCTGCGTCAACGGCATCATGAACCCCGACAACTCCACATCCTGGCTGTCGAACTTCTTTACCTCATCGGGGATGGGCGTCTTGCCTTCGATGAACGTCCAGTTGCCGAGCGTGTCGAACGAGAGCTTGGTGAATTTCCCCTTGGTGATTGTCTCGCCGGTGTCGGTGGTGAGCGAGGCGAACTGCTGCCGGTTCGAGTCGAGACCTTGGGACAGCAGAGACGTGCCCCGGGGGAGCGCCACCGGGTTTTCCGAACTGATCCGATGGCCGAGCAGAAATTTCTGGGTGATGGCGCTGCCGATCGTGGCGATGGCCGCCACCAGCACGATCACGATGATCTTCTTTCTTCGTTTGTTCACGGACAGTAATCGGTGATTGGGAATTAGTAACTTGTAACTGGTGACTGGGAATGGGTAATCGGCGAAAGTATCGCAAACTGCGACCAGTTTCCAATTACCAATCACCAATTACCAAGTACCAGTTACCAATCTCCGGTCAACCACTCAACTCGTCGGCGCGAGATTCTCCGCCACGTCGGTGCGATACGCCCGGGCCGCGGGACCGAATCCGCACAGCGCGCCCAGTATGACACAGCCAGCCAGAACCATCAACTCCGTTGCCGCAAATCGGAATGCTGTCACAGAGAAGCCGGAGACTTGCTGCAAAAACACGTTGGCAGCGGTGATGATCAGGTGCCCTCCCAGTACGCCTGCCACGGCACCGATCAGGCAAATCGCCACGGCCTCAAGCACCACGATGGCGAAAATGGTCCGGCGTCGCGCCCCGAGCGCGCGCAGGATGGCAATCTCGCGCCGACGCTCGCTCATCGAGTTGTAAATGGAAACGGCGATGGCGACGCCCGCGACGACCACGATCAGGATCGCCTGGGCAAGCAGAATGCGGTCAATGTTCCCGACGATTCGAAAGAGGGCCCGAATCTCCGACGCAGGAAACGCCGCCGTGGCCACGCCGCCGTCGTTGATTTCACGATGTAAAGTGAGGCCGTGAATCGGGCTGCGCAGTTTGAGGACAATCGAGGAAATCATCCCAACGTCCGCAGCCGTCTTCTCCCGGATTTCATGTCCCTTGATGTGATAGAAGCTGTCGAGGTTGATGAAGATCGCGCGGTCGTTGGCCGTGTGAGTCGGCGTGAGAATGCCGACCACCTTCCAGGCTTCTTCAGCGTGAAGTTTCTCCTCGGGCGACTCGCTCAGACCGTGGGATGCCACGAAGGTGTGTCCGAGTCTCAGACCCGTTTCGTGCGCAACCTCGGCACCAAGCACGGCCTCGAAGACGGCATCCGAATCGTGATGCTCATGCTCGATTCCCTTGGCGCGGTCGGCCGCTTCCTCGAAGGCATGTTTCAGCGCTTGCTCAGAGAATCGGAAGCATTGACCCTCGGCGAATCTGAACTTGCGGTTCGGTTCGAACTCGAACTCCTGGAATAACGCATCGGTCGTCCCGATGATTCGAAAGCCTTTGTAGTTGTCGCCGACTGCGAATGGCACGGCGAGCTTGACGCGCTTGTCGTTGCGGAGTTGCTCGAACAGCGACCAAGGAATGTTACCGGGCGAGAGATCAAGGTGATAGACGGTGTTCAAGACGAGTTGCAGCGGGCTGCCCTTGGCGCCGACCACCATCTCGTAGCCCAGCGTTCCCTGTTCAAAGCGGCTCTGCATTCCCTGCCGGATGATCAAGGTTGCGACGGTCAACGCCACACCGAGCGCGACGGACAGCGCGGTCAGCGAAGTGGCGAGCGCGCGCTGCCGCATGTTCTTTCCAACGATGTTGAATAAGTTCATGAGTGTCTGAGTGCCCAAGTGCCTAAGTGCCCAAGTTCCCAAGCGTCAACTCAGGCACATAGACACCTAGGCACTTGGACACTGTCTTCACTTCAACTCCTCCAGTCGGACCACCTTCTTGAAACTCTCCATGACCTTCGGATCGTGCGTGACCACCAGCAGTGTGTGATTGTTGTCGGCGCAAATCTTCTTCAACAGATCGAGCACGATCGCGCCGTTCTTGGTGTCCAGGCTGCCGGTGGGTTCATCGGCGAGAACCAACGGCGGTGCGTTCACGAGGGCGCGGGCGATGGCGACGCGCTGTTGCTCGCCGATGGACAACGCGCGTGGCCTGTGATGCAACCGTTTGCCGAGGCCAACCGTTTCCAGCAACTTCACCGCCCGCTCACCGTTGCCTCCGCCGCCAGAGAACATCAGGCCGAGCAAGACGTTCTCCAACGCCGTGAACCCCTGCAGCAGATTGAACGACTGAAACACGTAGCCGATGTTCGCCGCCCGTAAGCGGTCCCGTTTTGCTTCAGTCAACTTGGTGACATCGGTGTTGTTCAGGAAGATTTCGCCGTGATCGGGCAGCAGGATGCCGGCAATGAGATTGAGCAACGTGCTCTTTCCCGAACCGCTCTCGCCGACGAGCGCGACCTGTTCGCCGGCTCCGACTTCGAACCGCCCGATGCGGATGACATCGAGCACGTTGCCGTCCGCCTCGCGATATGACTTGCGCACTTCGCGCAGTAATAACACGTGATCCGGCATATCAATTGGCTCGTCGCAACCGCGCGGCGAGCCCGGCGAAGAGTAGCAGACCACCGAGCACACAGACAATAGCAGCGCCGGTCGGCAGGTCGAGGACATACGAGGTGTACAGTCCGAGCACGCTGCCCAGCGTCGCCGTAACCCAGCCGATCGCCAGTCTCGCCCTCAACGAAGTTGCGAGGAAGTTGGCGCACACCGCCGGCACGATCAGGTACGAAAACACCAGCAGCACACCGCCGATCTGCACGAAGCTGGTGACGATCAGGCCGAAGAGCGCGTAGAAGAGAAAGTCCCACCCGCGCCCGGCCATTCCCTTGGCGAAGGCGTTCTCAGGCTCGAACGAAAGTGCGAGGAACTTCTTCCGAAACACAATGTGGATTGCCGCGATCACAGCGTAGAGCGCGAATGTCTTCCAGACATGGCCCTCACGCACCAGCAGCACGTCGCCCACGAGCGTGCGCCGGAGTTCTTCGTTCCCTTCGGCGCTGCGACTGAGCAAAAGGATGCCGGCGCCAGCGGCGACCACATAGACAATGCCGATCAACGCCTCCTGCGGCACTCGGTGGTTCCTCGTCCGGGTCAACGTGAAGATCGCCGCGCCGATCAGGGTGAACCCAAGCGACCACCCATACGCCTGCCAGTCGCTGGGTTCGTGCCCGAGCAGGATCGCGAAACAGGTGCCGAGCGCCGCCACCTGCGCCAGCGCGAGGTCCACGAAGATGATCTCGCGCCGCACGATGTGCAAGCCGTAGTACACGAGAATACCCGGCAACAACAGACACGCAATCAGCGGCCATTTCATGACGCTCAACGCTTCGAGCATAGTCTGTCCTTCGGTTTGGAAGAGTGTGGGAAGGTGTCTTCCACAGGCGCCCATCCGCACAAGCGGCCAGAACAGTCGCCTGTCGGAAACAGCCCCCCACATTGAATTAACTTGTCCTGCTGGCTTCTGCGCCCAACGCTTTCGCAACCGTGTTCACGAGATAATCCATCATCTCGATGTACCCTCCCTCGGTGCCCTTCACCCCACCGGGATACTGGGTGAACTCGACCAACACCGCGCCAGTGTCCGCAGCCACGGTCTGCGCGGTCTTGTGGTTCAAATGCGGCTCGCAGAGAATGACGTGAATCTTCTCTGATTTCATCGTGGCGATGACGTTGGCCAGGTTTGCCGGCGTGGGAGGAATACCGGGCTTGGGTTCGAGGAAGAGATCAATCTTCAAACCGAAGCGTTGGCTGAAGTACACCCACGAGTTGTGATAGGCCACGACGCGCTTGCCCTGATACGGCGCCATCAGCTTCTGCCATTCGGCCAGTTTCACGTCGAGTCGCTCTTCGAACTTCGCCAGGTTCGCCCGGTAATAGTTGCACGATTGGCTGTCGAGCTGGCAGAACGCGTCGCAAATAGTCTGCCCCGCGATCTTGCCGTTTACCGGATCCATCATGTAATGCGGGTTGCCGGCTGCGTGGATGTCGCCCTTCGAACGATCGAGGGTCGCCGGCACTTCCAGCATCGAGACGCCTTTCGCGCAGGCGATGCGGCCAGGCTTGCCGGCGTCGAGCTTCGGATTGCGCGCGCCTTCGAGCAACGGCGGCAGCCAGCCGATCTCCAATTCAGCTCCGCCCTCGATGAGGGCATCGGCCCGGTTGAGCTTCACGATGTGGCTTGGTTTGGCGTCCACGAAGTGCGGGTCCTCCGTGGGCTTCGCAATGGTGGCGACTTCGATCTTGTCGCCGCCGATGGCTCGCGCGATCGCGGCAAACTCAGGCGTGGTGGCTACCACGTTGAGCTTGGCGTGGGCGATGGTCATTGAGAACAAGCTGCCGAGGACGGCGGCTACCATAAGTCTGCATGGTTTCATGTCTGATTCTCCTTTCGGCTAGAACTTGTGCGCGGCATGAGCGCCGAGCAGGAATTCGAGTTGCAGCCATACCGAATGTTCGTCGCCCATGGACTGGATATGGTCATAGTTGTACTGCAAACGCAACTTCGAGTACTCTGTCGGGTGGAATGTCAGGTTCGGCGACACGCGCGTCCGGTCATTGCGCAGGTCGGACTTGAACGAGGCGTCGTCGCCCGTCGAGTATTCGCCGCGCACGCCCGCGACCCAGCGATGATGGAAACCCCAGAGCAGTTGCGAGTAGAATCCCCAGTCGTGGAGGTCCTCCTCGGGCAGCGTCACCGGCGGGGCCGAGCCGTCCTCGGTGCGTTTCGCCGCCTCGTAGATGCGGTAGAGGAACTCGGTTTGCCACGACACGAACGGCCAGCCGGCATGGGCGTTGGTTGGTTTCCACTTCCAGTACAGATCGCCGCCGTAGATCTGGGTGTAGGCATGGGTGCCGGAGTTGTTCGGGCCGAGCGCCGCGGACGAACCCAAGAGCAACGTCTGCGTGTCGCCCAAGTCGAAGGAAACCGCAAGCCGTGGCACGTACAACAAGTCCTGCATTCCTCGGAGCGACCGATCCACGGGCGTTCCGCCGGTGATGTCCACAGAGTCGTCCGAATCAAAGCTGTACGCCGTTTCGCCGTCGCTGTTGAACACGGCCAGCATCAACTCGCTGTAGAACGGTGTCGGCATCAGCCACGAAACGCGCGCGCCCGGGTTGCGCAAGCCATCCGGGCCGAAGAGCCGCGTGGACACGATGGGCTGATCCACAAAACTCCACGTGTGATTATGCTGTGGGTTCTGGCGACCGAAGTCCGCGAGAATCTCGCCCGCCTTGAACTGCAGCCCCCAGGGCAGCGACGTGGTTTGCAACCAGGCTTCTTCGAGCTCAACCACCGTCTCGCCGCCGGGCTCGATCACCAGCGAGATGGCGGTCTGGCCCTTGAAATACGGGTCCACCGCACCTTCGAGCGACAACTCGGCGCCGGTCAGGTTGAACCCCCGCTGGGCGGGATCGTGATGCCCGCCTTCGATGGTCTCGATGTCCGGTGTGGTCGAACCGCCGATGACCACGTCGGCGACGACACCCAGGTTTAGATAAGCGTTCCCAGCCCGAAACAGCGGGATCGGCTGCGACGGCGACCAAGGCTTCGATTCGGTGACCGGCACCGGCACGGGCGTCGGTGCCTGCGCGGTGGCAGGCGGCGCGGACGTCCTGGCCGCCTCGACTTTCTGCAACTCTTCTTTGACTCTTCTTTGCACTTCCGCCTCGATCTGGGGTTTGAGCTTCTCCATGATCGAGTTCATCATCTCCTTCTCTTTGTCACTCAGTTCTTCCGCACTGAGCGTCAGCGGCGCCGCGAGAGCGGCAAACGACAACGCAACTTTCAGCACTGTTTTCATCCTGAT